>JAPLNP010000296.1 GCA_026401055.1 Planctomycetia bacterium | reverse complement strand
GCCGCTCCTTCGGACGCGGCGGCTTTCGATTCGAGTTCCGTGAACGTGGGGACATCCGCCGAGGGGACGGGCCAGCCGGCCAGCGACAAGCAGCTTGACGGGCCGCAGTCGCCGCAGTTGAGCGTCCAGAAGTTCGCCCCGGCCGAAATCCAGGTCGGCAAGCCGGCCGTCTTCCGCGTCGAGGTGAAGAACACCGGCCGCGTGGCCGCCCAGGGCGTCGAAATTCGCGACCAGGTTCCCAAAGGCACCCAACTGCTCGAAACCAATCCAAAGGCCTCGATCGGCGCGCGGGGCGAGTTGGTCTGGGCACTGGGTAAGGTCGAGCCGGGCGGCGCCGTCTCCGTCGAAGCGAAGCTCATGCCGGTGGCCGAGGGCGAAATCGGCAGCGTGGCCACCGTCCACTTCGCCGCCGCCGCCTCCGTCCGCACCATCGCCACCAAGCCCCAGTTGCTCGTCGAAACCACCGCCCCGAAACAGATCATGATCAACGACGCCATGACGCTCGTGATCACCGTGTCGAACCCGGGCACGGGCGTGGCCACCGGCGTGGTAATCGAGGAGCACGTTCCGCCGGGCATGCAGCACCCGGCCGGCGCCGAACTGGAGTACGCGGTTGGCGAGTTGCGGCCCGGCCAGAGCCAGACCCTCGAACTGAAGTTGACCGCCGCTCGGGCCGGCGCGATGAGCAACCTGCTGATCGCCCGGGCCGACGGGCTCGCGCCGATCCAGAAGGAACTGCCGCTGGAAGTGGTCGCGCCGGAGTTGAAGCTGGCCATGTCCGGTCCGAAGAACCGCTACCTGGAACGCCAGGCGACCTATGAGCTGTCGGTGAGCAATCCCGGCAGCGCCCCGGCCCGAGACGTGCGGCTTGCCGCCCAGTTGCCCAGCGGCCTGAAATTCGTCAACGCCAACAACAACGGCCATTACGACGAGGCCACGCGAACGGTCCATTGGGCGCTGGCGGAGTTGCCGGTGAACGAGACGGGCACGGTCCAGGTGACGACGCTGCCGGTGGCGATCGGGCAGCAGACGGTCTGCTTCCGCGGCACGGCCGAACGGGCACTGACGGTCGAGCAGGAGCAGCAGGTCCTGATCGACGGGATCGCCGCCATTCGGTTCCAGGTGGTCGACGTCGAGGACCCCATCGAGATCGGCGGCGAAACGACCTACGAGATCCGCGTGCTCAACCAGGGATCGAAGGATGCCACCAACGTCCGCGTGATCGTCGCGTTGCCGCCGGGCTTGCAGCCGGTCGCCGCCGAGGGCCCGGGCTCGTTGCGGCACGCTTTGCAGAGCAACCAGATCGAGTTCGAGCCGCTTCCGCGACTTTCGCCCAAGGTGGACACGGCCTACCGCGTCCGCGTGCGGGGTCGCGAGGCCGGCGACCATCGCATCCGCGTCCAACTCCAAACCGACGAGATGCAATCGCCGGTCACCAAGGAGGAGAGCACCCGCGTGTTCTCGGACAAGTAGGCGACCGTGGTGGACATGCCACCCGGCTCCCCTTCACCCGCCCTCAGGCGACGTAGCCGGAGATGAAATCCACCGCGGCGCCGACGGTGTCGACCGACAGGGCCGCTTCGTCGTCCATCTCGATGCCGAATTCGGCCTCGAACGCCGCGACCAGTTCGACCGACTGGGTACTCTCGGCGCCCAGGTCGAAGACGAAATGGCTGTCCGGCTCGATCATGTCCTCCGAAACGCCCAGGACGCGGCAGATCACTTTCTTCACGCGCTGTTCGACTTCCGCTTTTTCCATGCCGGGTTCCTCCTCGGGTCGTGGTCAGTTACGTTCACTCAACCGAATCCGCACGTCGGCCACCATGTTGCCGACGTTGGCCGGGCCGGCGATCAGCGGATTGATGTCCAACTCCGAAATGCGATCGAAATCGCCGACGAGTTGCCCCACGCGGACCAGCGACTGCTCGATGCCCTCGATGTCCGCGCGCGCCCCGCCCCGCGCGCCCTCCAGAAGCTGGGAAGCTTTCACCTGGCGGACCATCCGCGCGGCGGTGTGCCGATCCAACGGGGCCAGCCCGAAGGTCACGTCCTTAAACAGCGCGACGTAGATCCCGCCCAGCCCGAACATCACCGTCGGCCCGAACGACGGGTCCCGCTTGCCGCCCAGAATGATCTCGTACCCGTCCGGGATCATCCGGCGGACCAGGAGTCCGTGCAGATCAATCTCCGGCACGGTCTCGGCCATGTGGCGGCGCATCCGCTCGAACGCCCCGCGAACCGCGTCGGCGCTATCGAGATTGAGCGCCACGGCCTTGAGTTCCGACTTGTGGACGATCTGCGAACTGATCGCGCGGAGCACCACCGGGTAGCCGATTTGTTCGGCGAACGCCACGGCCTCGTCGGCGTTGGTGCAGAGCATGTGCCGCGGCACCGGCAGCCCGTAGGCTTTGAGCACGGCCAGACCCTGATCCTCGGTCAGGTATCCCTCCGGCGCGGCGTCGAGGATCGCCCCGGCGGCCGCCCGATCGACCGGCAGGCGCTCGATGTCGCCGATGGGCTGCTCGCGCCAACGGCGGATCCGCTGGACGTCGGCCATGGCTTCGCATGCCCATTCCGGCAGGATGTAGTGCGGGATGTGGGCCGCCTGGAGCAGGTGGATTCCGGAACCGACGTCCGCCGCGCCCATGAACGAGCAGGCAATCGGCTTGGCGGCCGTTTTGTGGACCTGGCAGATTCCCCGGGCGATCGCGTCGATGTCGGTCATCGACTGGGGCGTTAGGATCACCAGGGCCTGGTCCACGTTCGGGTCTTCCAGTACGGCGGCGACCGCCGCGTTGTAGCGGTCGGCCCGGGCGTCGCCGATCACGTCGACGGGGTTCTTGATGTTGGCCGTCTCGGGCAGGGCTTCCTTGAGTTTGGCGGTGGTCGCCGGATTGAATCGGGGTATGGACAAGCCGACGCTGACCGCGGCGTCGGTGGCCATGACGCCCGGCCCGCCGGCATTGGTGACGATGGCCAGCCGATCGTCGGCCGGCATGGGCTGATAGGCGTACATGATGGCCGAGTTGAACATCTGCTCGATGCTGACGACGCGGATGATCCCCGCCTCGCGGAAGACGGCGTCGCAGATCATGTCCTCGCCGGCCAGCGAGCCGGTGTGGCTGCTGGCGGCGTCGGCCCCTTGCGGCGTCCGGCCCGATTTGATGGCCAGGATCGGCTTGGCATTCTCGCCCCGGGTGACCCGCCGGGCGGCCTCGATCAGCCCCCGGCCGTCCCGGAGTTCCTCGAGGTACAGCAGGATGACGTCGGTCTGCGGGTCCTGGTGGAGGTAGTCGAACAGCTCGATCTCCGTCACGCCCGCCTTGTTGCCGAAGCTGACAAATTTCGAGAAACCGATCCTTTTCTCCCGGGCGTAGTCGAGCACGGCGGTACACAGGGCGCCGGACTGGCTGAGGAAGGCGATGCGTCCGGCCTCGGGCATTTTTCGCGCGAAGGAGGCATTGAGCTGGACCTCGGGGTCGGTATTGATGACGCCGAGGCAGTTCGGCCCGACCATCGAGATGTTGTACTCGCGGCAGATGTCCTTGAGCCGCTCTTCGCGCTGGCGGCCCTTGGGCCCGACCTCGCGGAAGCCGGCGGAGATGACGATGACGGACTTGATGCCCTTTTGGCCACACTGCTGGATTGCCCGATCCACCACGTTGGCGGGGAAGACGATCACCGCCTGATCGACGTCCTCCTCGATATCGAGCACGTAGCGGTAGGCTTTGACCGCGCAGATGCTTCGTTTGCCGGGAGCGACGGGGTAGACGGTGCCCCGGTAGCCGCTGGTGAGGATGTTGTAGAAGATGTCGAAGGGCACGGTGCCCGGCGTGGGCGTCACGCCGGCGACGGCGACGCTTTTCGGGCTGAAAACGCTGTCCAGAGGATGCGGCTTGGCGGCACGTTGGGAAGGACCCGGCTCGGCGGACTTCGGGGCAACGCTAGTCATGAAGCATCTCCGTGGCCGCGGGGCGACCGGCTGCAATGGGGTGTCGGGCTTCTCTGTCCTCGATGTAGGGGACTGTCCCAATCCTGTTCGGCCCCATTATTGCTGATCGTGTCGATAGGAGCAAGCAGTTGGGGGGAGGACGCGGAGGGATGAAAGGCTCGGCGGGGTTTGCGAGGGCGGTGGAATCGCGCGGTTCGTTCGGCGCGCGGGATCGGGCAGCGTCACGGCGGAGACGAGCGTCCACCCTGCGCGACCGGTCAGGTTTTTTGCGATTCCTCGTGGCGTTGGAGCTTCGCCAAGTGCGCCAGCAGTTCGTCCTCCTCCGCCAAGCCGAGGAAGTAGTAGCAGATCATCTCGTAGGTGCGATGCGTGGGCTTGCGGCCGGTCCACAAGCTGATGAGCATGCAGGCGATGATCGCACAGTACGCCTGGATTTGGATGCCCGCCGTGTCGTGGCTGTACAGGTGTCGGCAGCCCAACACGTGCTTCAAGAACCGGAAGAAGATTTCGTGATTTCTTTTTCGGTGATTTCTTCGCGCTTCCTGCCGGCCATGCCATGATTATGCGCGTCAATCCCCATCGCGCAATACCCCTTGCGCGGGGTCCGTGGAAATGCGCAAATATCGTGCCGAACAGGATTGGGACTGTCCCCTTTTCCTGTTGGCCTGCCCCCGGTTTCGGTTCTTGTCGGTCCCGGGTAGACTAGGGGAGCAATGTCCGACGATATCTCCAAGATTCTCGAAGACTGGCAGTACAATCCCGACGCCCCGACCGTTCGGATCATCCGCGGGGAGGACGGCCGGGAGATGGTCCAGTTGCGGATTGACCTGGGGCTCTTGCAGATGGCCATCGACGGCCGACCCGACGGACAGCGTCCGAAGGGGTGTGAGTCCTGGCTGGAGTACTACCGTCGCGGGCAGGAGCGTCACGACACGGCCCATCCCGATTCCGCCCCGTTTCAATTGGACGTCGAGGCGTGCCGGCGACTCTGGAGCGAGGGGATCCAATACTACCATCGCTACGTCAGCTTCTGGCACCTGAAGCGGTTTGACCTCTGCGCCAGGGACACCCGCCGCAACCTCGAACTGTTCGCGTTCGTTCGGGAATATGGCCCCGGGGATCGGGCGAAGATGCAGTTCGACCAGTGGCGGCCCTACGTTCTGATGATGCACGCCCGGGCAGTGGCGACCCCCTTGGCCGAAGTGGGGCAAATCGCCGAGGCGTTGGCGCCGGTCGAGTCGGCCATCGACGAGATCCTCGATTTTCTGGACCAGTACGGTCAATCGGACCACGCCAACGAGAGCGCGGAATTGGCCGACCTGCGGCGATGGCGAGAGGAACTGCTTTCGCGACAGTCGCCCGACAAGGAAGCCGGCGAGCCGGCCGATATCGAAGACCTGCGGCGGCGGCTCCAGGAAGCCGTGGCCTCCGAGGAATTCGAGGAGGCGGCCCGACTTCGCGACGCAATCCGCCGGATGACCACGAACTGACCCCCGCCAACGGATTGCCGACGCCGTGCTCCTGATTCGCCAGCTTCACGATTTCCCGGACGCGCTCGGCGGCGGGGCCGTGGCCATCGGCAACTTCGACGGGGTCCACCTGGGCCACGCGCGGTTGATCGAGACGCTGGTGGCCGAAGCGAGGCGACTGGCCGGTCCGGCGATCGCCTTCACTTTCGATCCGCACCCGGCCCGGATCCTGCGGCCCGACCGGACGCCGCCGTCGCTAAGCTGGATCGAGCGCAAGGCCGAGTTGCTCGGCGAGTTGGGCGTCGACGCCGTGATCGCCTACCCAACCGACGCGGCCATGCTGGGGCTCGACGCCCGGACGTTCTTCGAGCGGATCATCCTCGGCCGGCTCGCGGCCCGGGCGGTCGTCGAAGGCGTCAACTTCTTCTTCGGCCACGGTCGCTCGGGCGACATTACGGTTTTGGGCGAGTTGTGCCACGAGGCGGGAATCGCCCTGAAGGTGGCCGAGCCGGTGGTCGTCGACGGCGAGATCGTCTCCAGTTCGCGGCTCCGGCGGCTGGTCACCGAGGGCCGCGTCCACGAAGCCCGGCGAATGCTCACCCAGCCTTACCGCGTCCGTGGAACGGTCGCCCGGGGCGTCGGCCGCGGCGCGACGCTGGGCTTCCCCACGGCCAACATGCACGAGATCGACGCACTTCTGCCGGCCGAAGGAGTCTACGCGGGCCGCGCCTGGGTCGACGGCGCCTGCTGGCCGGCCGCCATCCACCTCGGCCCGAATCGCACGTTCGACGAGCACGAAAGCCACTTGGAGACGCATCTGCTGGGTTACGAGGGCGATCTTTGCGGCCGGCGGATCGAGGTTGACTTTCTCGAGCGACTCCGACAGACTGAGCGATTCGACCGCGTCGAGCGGCTGGTCGCCCAGATGCGCCGCGACGTGGCCGACACCCGGCGGATCGTCGCCGAATTCTCCCGCTTTCGTGATTGAAAACCAAGAGGCGAGCCAACGCCAAAGGAGCCCCACGTTGAGTGAACCCGAGCCTGCTACCGCGATGAGCGCGGACGCGCCGATCGACTGGCCGCGGTTTGCGGAACTGGTCGCGGCGGGCGCGAGTTTCGCGTTGACGACGCACGTCCGGCCCGACTGCGACGCCCTGGGCAGCGTGCTGGCGATGGGCATCGTTCTCGAGCGACTGGGCAAAAAAGTGCTGCCCGTCACCGGCTATGCAATGCCGCCCAATCTGCGATGGATCGATCCCAAGCGGAAGCTCAAACAGCTCGGCGTCGACGCGAGCCCGGCCGACGTCGAGGCGTGCGACGTCCTGATGGTCCTCGATACATCGGCATGGGCCCAGTTGAACCACGTCGAAGACGTCGTCCGCGCGTTCCCCGGCACGCGGATCGTTGTGGACCATCATCTCAGCGGCGACGACATGCGGGCGGAAATGTTCAAGGACCCTCGGGCGGAAGCGACCGGGCGGCTGGTCGTCGAGGCCGCGGACCACCTGGGCGTCGCCATCACGCCGGAGTTGGCCACGCCGCTTTTTGCCGCGATGGCGACCGACACCGGGTGGTTTCGGTTCTCCTCGGTCACGCCGGAGACGTACCGGCTCGCCGCCCGACTGACTGCGGCCGGCGCGTCGCCCACGGCGATCTACCGCAATCTCTACGAGAACGAGACGTTGGCCCGGCTGCACCTGATCGGTTGCGTCATGGCCCGATGCGCAACCGACCTGGACGGCCGGCTGATTCACACCTGGGTGACACTGGAGGACTACGTGGCGACCGGCGCGCTGCCGTCCGACACCGAGGACCTGATCAACATGACGCTCCTGGTTGGCGGCACGCAAGCGGCGGTGATTCTGGCCGAGCAGCCCGAGGGGCGGTGGAAAGTCAGCTTCCGCGGCCGTTGCCCGGTGGACTGCTCGAAGGTGGCCGAACAGTTCGGCGGCGGGGGGCACCAGGCCGCCGCCGGGGCCATGGTCGACGGCACCCTCGACGCCGCCCGAGCCCGCGTGCTTGACGCCGTCCGTCGGGCGATGCGATAATTAGTGTTTCGGAACACCCCACCCGCACCCTTCCTGTATCAGTGCCATGGAGAATTCCTCGAAATCGTCGTGTTGCCGTCGTTGCTCCGCCTCGCCGCCGAAGGAGTCGCGCCGGGGGTTCTTGACCCGGGCGGGCGCGTGGATACTCGGCGCGTTTGCCCTGGCCGTGCCCTCGGCAATCGGCATCGTCTCGGCGCTGAACCCATTGCGCCAGAAGGGCCAGGGCGGCGATTTCTTCCGCGTCGCGTCGCTGGACGTCTTGCCCGAGGACGGCACCCCGCGCAAGTTCCCGATCATCGCCGACCGTCGCGACGCATGGACCCTGTTCCCCAACGAGCCGATCGGCTCCGTGTGGCTGCGGCGCGTGGGGGCCAAGAAGGTTAAGGCGTTGTGCATCGTCTGTCCGCACGCTGGCTGCTTCATCGGCTACGACGCGAAGAGCAACCAGTTTCTCTGCCCCTGCCACCTGGCCTACTTCGACTTGGACGGCATACGCACGGACGCCTCTTCGCAGAGCCCTCGCGACATGGATGCGCTCGACGAGCCCGAGATTCGCGACGGCAAAGAGGTCTGGGTCAAGTTCCAGAATTTCCAAACCGGTACCCCTGACAAGATTGCGGAAGCATGAGAGTCTTCTTCAACTGGATCGACGATCGGACGGGCCTCGGCCAGGCGTTTCGGGATCTCCGCGCGGCGACCGTCCCCGGCCGGGCGTGCATCTGCCGATCGCTGAGCTTCGCGCTGGTGTTCATGTTCCTGGTCCAAGGCATCACGGGACTGTTCCTGTTGATGTACTACAGCCCCGGCGCCCAAAGCGCCTGGGAGAGCGTCTACTACCTGCAACACGACGTCCAGGGCGGGTGGCTCCTGCGCGCGGTACACCACTACTCGGGCCAGGCGATCCTGGTCCTGGTGGGCATCTACCTGGTCGGGATGATCCTCGCCGGCCGGTATCGCCCGCCGCGCGAGTTCGTCTTCTGGGTGGTCGTTTTCCTCGGGCTGGTCACCCTCGGCTCGCTCTTGACCGGCGACCTGTTGGCCTGGGACCAGAACAGCCAATCGGCCACGCTCGTGCGAGTGAAGTTCCTCACGCTCCTGCCCGTCGTCGGCGGCGACCTGTTCAAGCTGGCCGCGGGCGGGCCGTCGTTCGGGCACTTGACGCTCACGCGGTTCCTGGCCCTGCACACCGTCGTACTCGCCGGGGCGTTTCTCGGGCTCATGGTCCTGCACGCCTGGTTTGCCCATCGGGCAAACGTGGTCGCCCGGGCCGGCGCCAATCCTCACGTGCGAAACACGCCCCTGTGGCCCAAACAGGTGCTCGTGAACCTCGTCGGCTGCCTGGTCGTGCTCGCCATCGTCCTGCTGCTGGCCCTGTCGCACGGCGTCTCGGGCGACCATGCCGGCGTGGCCCTCGGCGCGCCGGCCGACCCGAGCGATTTCTACGCCGCCGCGCGGCCGGAATGGGCCTTCATGGGCCTGTACGGATTCTCGAACCTCTTTCCCGGCCACCTGAAGCTGCTGCCGATCTTCGTCATTCCCGGGACGCTGGTCCTCCTGTTTCTCTTGATGCCGTTTGTCGGCCGCCTCAAGATCGGACACACCTTCAACGTCCTGCTCACCCTCGGACTGCTGGCCGGCAACGGGGCCCTGTCCTACATGGTCTACGCCCATGACCGTGAGAACGAGGAGCACCAACTCGCGCTGGCGACGGGTCGGCTGGAGGGCGAGCGGGTCATCGAACTGATCCGCTCCAACGACGGCATCCCCGTCAGCGGCGCCCTGACGCTCTTGCGCGACGATCCCAAGACGCAAGGCCCCAAACTCTTCCGCCAGCACTGCGCCAGTTGCCACGACTACGTCGGCGGGACCGACGGCGACATCAAGGCCGAAAAGCCCTCGGCGCCGAATCTGTTCGGCTACGGCACGAAAGCGTGGATGGCCGGCTGGCTCGACCCCAAGCGGATCGCCGGTCCGGACTATTACGGCAACACCAAGTTCAAGAATGGCGGCATGGCCGGCTTCGTCAAAGAGACCTACTCCGACATGGAAAAGGCGGATAAGGAGGAACTCGACACGCTCCTGGTTGCCCTGGCCGCCGAGGCGAAGCTGAAATCCGGGGCGGCCGAGGAGGCGAAGAACGCCGAGCGGATCGCCGCGGGCAAAAAACTGATCGCCGACTGCACCGCTTGCCACAAGTACTACGGCGAGGGGAAGTTGGGCACCTCGGCGGACCTCACCGGCTACGCTTCGCGCGAGTGGACCGCGGGCATCATCGCCAATCCGGCCCACGGGCGATTCTACGGCGACAAGAACGACCGCATGCCCGCCTACGCCGAGTCGGACGACGAGTCGAAGAACATGCTCACGCGGCACGACGTCGAGCTTCTGACCGATTGGCTGCGCGGCGAGTGGTCCGAACCGGAGGAGTAGTTCTCGGTCGTCGGTTATGCGCCGCAGAAGGGGACAGGTCCATTTTTCGGCCGACGTTTTTCTTGCGGAACACGTTTTCGGAACCGAGAAATGGACCCGTCCCCGCCCATGCAGCTTGTTCTTTTGCCCGGCTTGGGGGCCGATCATCGGATGTTCGCGCCACAGGCGGCGGCGTTCGAGGGTCTCTCGGTGCCCGCTTGGATCCTGCCGCGCGACCGAGAGGAATTGCCCCAGTATGCGGAAAGGTTGGCGGAGAGCGTCCACTTCAGCGGATCGGGAGCCCGGGTGCTCGGCGGCGTTTCGCTCGGGGGGATGCTCGCGTATGAGATGGCTCGATACGTCCCAGCGGACGCGCTGGTGCTGATCGCCACGTGCCGAACGCGTCGCGGTCTGCGGCACTGGCAACGGGCATTCGGCCCGATCGTTCCACGGGTGCCCCTTGGCGTGTTTCGCTTCGCCCAGCACTTGGCCGCAGCGACAACCGTGTTTCGCCGCGGACGGTCCCGGTCGATGCAGCAAACGCTGGTGCGGATGTTTCAAGAGGCGGACGTGGCGCTGATGCGTTGGGCACTCGGGGCGCTGCTCCGCTGGCAGCCCAGCCGACCGGCGGCGTTGCCGACATTCCAAATCCACGGCGCCCGCGATCGCGTGATCTTTGCCTCCGGAGTTGACGCCGACGAACTCATTCCCGACGGCGGCCACTTGATCAACCTGACCCACCCGGAGCGGGTGAACGGCTTCATTCGCCGGGCGACGGATGCGGTGCAATGAGCTACCCATGTGGGTAGTACACGGATGGGGTCGCACCAACCGCCGGCTGCCACTTGGCGCCTATCTCGCCAACCACTTACCACTTGCCACTTACCACTTACCACCCACCTCCCCCGAGCTTCCTGTGAAAACCGCATAATCGCTATAGTTTCTCACGGCTGGGGCCGATTCTGAGAACACGATGTGGTGTCAAAACTGCGGACAAGACGTTCCCCGCGCGGCCTCGCCCGAGACGGGAAGACTCGCCTGCCTGCGGTGCGGTAAGTCCCTGGATAGCATACCACCCGAAGGTATGACATCCACCCCCGCGCCGGCCGAGGCCGAGGGTTCCGTTGAGGGCGGTGATTTGCCGGATGGCCCTGCCGCTGGCCCGCTAACGATCTACGACGGCTGGGAGGTGGACGAAGAGCTTCGCCACATTGGCCGGGTCCTGGGCAAATCGCCCGCGAACCAAGCCGCGGATCCGGCCAATAGCACGCGCCGGTTCGATCCTTCCCACGCCGCGCCTTCGGGCGCTCATCGTCCGGAGAAACGGCCCGTGCGTCGGCGCGTCAAAACGCGGTTCGCCGACACCTTGGCGCCCCTGCTCGGCTGGACTACCCTTTTCGCGGGTTTCACCGCGCTAATCTGCGGCGGGGTGCTCCTGGGCTGGTCGTGGTTTGGCGGCCGGACGGACCTCTGGTCCGTCGGGCTGCCGATTGCCCTTGCCGGCGTGATCGGCCTGCTGGTGGCATTCATCCTCCAACTGGACCGGCTCGGCAGCGCCAGTCGCGAGACCGTGGCCAAGCTCGATCAGGTCGACAGCCAGCTCGACGAGCTGCGCACGGTCACCCGCCTGTTGGGCAGCGCCCACCACTCGCCCGCCGGCGCGTTCTACTCCCACCTGGCCGACGGCGCCGGCCCGGGGCTGCTGTTGACCGATCTGAAGAGCCAACTGGACTTGCTGGCCATGAAGCTCGGCGAGCAGCGCGAAGCAGCGGACGAGTAAGTGGCCGGTGGTCAGTGGCTGGTCGTCGGTCAAGAGCGTTGAGCGACCCCCGTCCGCCGTCCACCGTCCACCGCCTTCGAATCACCCCATTACCCGCCGCTCGACCTCGGCGGCGCAGTCTTCCTTCCTGATCCGCCACTGCCGCAGCGTATCGCGGTCGCGGAGGGTGACGGTGCCGTCCTGGAGGGTCTGGCCGTCGACGGTGATGCAAAACGGCGTGCCGATCTCGTCCTGGCGGCGATAGCGCCGGCCCACGGCCGACTTCTCGTCGTAGAAGACGTTGAAACGCGGCTTCATGGCGGCGTAGATTTCCTTGGCCACCTCGGGCATTCCGTCCTTGCGCACCAGCGGGAAGACAGCCGCCTTGTACGGCGCCAAACGTGGATGAAACTTCATCAGCGTCCGCTTGGTGAGCTTGCCGTTTTCGTCGGGCACCTCGTCCTCGGTGTACGCCTCGCACAGGAACGCGAGCGTCGCCCGATCGGCGCCGGCCGAGGGCTCGATCACGTGGGGAATGAACCGCTCGTTGTTCTCGGCGTCGAAGTAGGAAAGATCCTTGCCGCTGCCGCGATACCGCGGCTGGCCGTCGGCGTCCTTCTCGACCACCAGGGCGTCGCCCTCGCGCACGAGCTTGCCTTCCATGTGGCTGCGCAGGTCGAAATCGCCGCGATGGGCGATGCCCTCCAGTTCGCCGAACTCGCCCTTGGCCATGAACGGGAAGGCGTACTCGATGTCGGCCGTGCCGGTCGAATAATGGCTCAACTCGTCCGCGTCATGATCCCGCAAGCGGAGCCGGTCGCCGGCCAGGCCCAGCGCGACGTACCACCGGTATCGCCGGTCGCGCCAGTACGCGTACCAGTCCTTCGCGGTGCCGGGATGACAGAAGAACTCGATCTCCATCTGCTCGAATTCCCGCGAGCGAAACGTGAAGTTCCGCGGCGTGATCTCGTTGCGGAAGCTCTTGCCGGTCTGGGCGATGCCAAAAGGTATCCGCACCCGGGTGCTGTCCACGACGTTCTTGAAGTTGACGAAGATGCCCTGGGCGGTCTCGGGCCGGAGGAAGGTCTTGTTTTGCTCGTCGCGGATCGCGCCGGTGTGGGTCTCGAACATCAGGTTGAACTCGCGAGGTTCGGTCAGTGTGCCCAGCGTCTTGGCGCCGGGGCCGAGCACTTGCGAAAAATCGTTGACGGTGGTCAACGAGACCAGCGGTCCGTCCCAGACCAGCTCGTCGGCGTTCTTCGCCCGAAGGCCGAGGAACTTCAGTGCCTGGCGTTGCGTCTCTTCGAGGCCCGCTTCGCCGAGGCTTTGCGTGGCAACGAAGAAGCGTTGGCCTCGGGCGGTAACCCAGCGGCCATGGACCTGATCGTGGCGATAGCGGGATTTCAGTTCGCGACAGTCGACCAGGTAGTCGTGAAAGAGGTCATAATGGCCCGAGCACTTCCAAACCTGGGGGTGCATGATGATGGTGCAATCCAGGCCGGTCATTTCGTAGGTCGTCGGAGCGCCGGGGTCGACGACGAGTTCGTTATGGGCGGTGACCATGTCGTGCCACCAGGCCTCGCGGACGTTCCGTTTCAGTTCGACGCCCATCGGCCCGTAGTCCCAGAAGCCGTTGAGTCCCCCGTAGATTTCGCTCGACTGGAAGAGGAAACCGCGACGCTTGCACAGGGCAACCAATAGATCCATTTCCATCGCGAGAGGCTACTCCGGGGCTAGGGGTGAACGTCGAAATTCGGCAAGTGTGGGAGGCGACTCCGTCGCGGACGCCCGCAAACACCTAAGTATAGCCCAGACTGCCTTGGAGGGTCCATCCCGGATCCGGGCTGCCGGAAAGCCGAGCCGCGACCGTGAGGGAGCGGTTCACCGAATCGCCCGATCCAACCGCTTCCTAACGGGCGCGGCTCGGTTTTTCACGGGGTTTTGCATGGGCGACGGGCGCTGCTACAATGGTTGGTTTGCACCCCAACCATTGTCCCTCTCTCGGGTCCCGCCCGCATGTTTGACCAGTGGCTCACGATTGCCGGCGCGGCCGGCGCGGTACTCGCCGTGGTGTGCGCGGGCATCCTCGCGCGGCGGCTCGGCGTGCTCGCCGAGGCCGCCGACGAGAGCCTCCTGAAGCTCGTGATCAACGTGCTGATGCCGTGCCTGGTCTTCTCCGTGGTCCACGACAATCCGACGCTGAAAACGCCCGGCAATCTGATCTGGCCGCCGATCGTCGGGTTCGGCTCGATCGTGCTGGGGTTCGCGGCTGCCATGGCGGTCGCCCGGCTGGGCAAAACGGTGACCGGACTGGGCAACGTCGAGCAGCGCCGCACGTTCGTCTTCTCCGTCGGCATCCACAACTACGGTTACCTGGCCATCCCGTTGGTCAGCCTGCTGTTCGGCGGCGCGGGCTCGGACAACCCCACGCTCGGCGTCCTGTTCATCCACAACGTCGGCGTCGAAATGGCGTTCTGGACCTTGGGCGTCATGGTCATCAGCGGGCGGCTGGGACGCGACTGGTGGCGACACGCCGTCAACCCGCCCAGCATCGCGATCGTCGCGGCCTTGGCCGTCAACTACCTGAACCTGGCGGCGTATATCCCCGGCGGACTGGCCACGGCGATCGACTGGCTCGGACAAGCCGCCATCCCGCTGGCGCTGGTGCTGATCGGCGCGACGATTGCCGACCATGTTCGCGAGGGCGGCAACGGACGCAATACCGTCGACGGCGTGAAGGTGATTCTCTGGTCGTGCGGCTTGCGGCTCGGTCTGATTCCGCTGGCGATGCTCGCGATGACCATGCTGTTGCCGGCCTCCGACGAGCTCAAGCGAGTCGTCGCCGTCGAGGCGGCCATGCCCTCGGCGGTCTTCAGCATCCTGATGGCGCGGCACTACGCGGGCGACGCGGGCACGGCCCTGCGCGTGGTCCTGGCCACGTCGCTCGTGAGTCTCGTGACGATCCCGCTCTGGATCCCCGCCGGACTGGCGCTGCTGAAGGCGACGGGAGCCGGGTAGTCGGGAATAGAGAGGTCGGGAGTCGTCGCTTTCGTCGTCTGGCCCTGAAATCGGTGGTCGCCCCGGCGGCAGACGGTGCTTGTGGGTTGGTGTCCACGGTGGGGTGAGGGGGCGTAGGCCATCAGTGATCGGCGCCTCGGGTCACGTCCCACCCGAGGTGGCGGCACAGGCTCGCCAGCGTCGCGTCCAAGTCGCCGCCCGCGATACCGGCCTTTTCCGCCGCGCGATCGATGTGCTCCCGCGGAATCGGCTCGCGGGGATCGAGGTACGGCCCAACGCCATCCAGGTCTCTCGTTGAGAGAATCCGGCCGAACTCCGAGTGCATCCCGCTGAGGATGAAAAATGCCTCGCCACGTTCTCCTCTGTCCGCGGCCTCTCGCACCCGCGTCCCAAGGAAGTCCCGCGTGGACTCGTCCGGCCACGCCGACGCCAACGCCTGCAACGCGGCGCTGCGGGCGAAGCCGTCCGCGTCCTCGACGGCCCGGGTGCGGAGCAGTTCCCGCGTGGACTCGTCCGGCCACGTCGACGCCAACGCCCGCAACGCGGCGCTGCGGGGCTCGTCGTTCTCGTCCTGCACGGCGCGGGTGCGGAGCAGTTCCCGCGTGGACTCGTCCGGCCACGTCGACACCAACGCCTCCAACGCACCGCTGCGGGCGTCCTCGTCCGTGTCCTCGACGGCCCGGGCGCGGAGCAATTCCCGCGTGGACTCGTCCGGCCACATCGACGCCAAAGCCTGCAACGCGGCGCTGCGAACGTAGTCGTCCTTGTCCTCGACGGCGCGGGCGCGGAGCAGTCCCCGCGTGGACT
>JAPLNP010000201.1 GCA_026401055.1 Planctomycetia bacterium | reverse complement strand
CGCGGCTGAATCGCTGCGCGAAAACGCCGTTGAAGAAACTGACGTCCTGACCGACCGTGTCCCAACTGATCGTGAAGTTGCCCGCGGCGTCGATCCCCACGCTGGGATCCTCCTGGATGCCGGTCGTGAACGTATTGACCTGGAACTGGCCCCCCAGCGCGTCGACGCCCTGGACGAAGTCCACGTCCGCGGGATCCTGCCACCCGACCGGCGAAAACCGCCTGGCGAAAATGTCGACCTTGCTCGCCGGGCTGTTCGGCGTGCTGGGCACCACGCTCTGCCAGGTGATGATGAAATCGCCGTCGGCGTCCATCGCCACGGCCGGCGACGTCTGGTCAAATTTGTCCACCGTCGGCGTGAAGGGGTTGTCCGGCTCGTCCGCGTTCACGCGAAACTCGGGACTTGTCTCCTTGATCGTCCGCACGTCCAACTGCGACGAAGCCAAGAGCGAATTTCCCAGCTCGTCCTTGACCGCCGAAACCACCAGTTCCGGCTGGTTGATCTTGCCCGAGTCGCCCACGAACGTAATGTCGAACGTCCGCAGCCCGAGCGGGTCGTCCGGCGTGCTGACCGGCATGACCGAGACGTCGGGCATGCCGACGCGGAGCGTGTCCGGCTCGTACACCGGAAGCAGCGAGAAGAACTCGTCGTTCGCTGAGAACGATTGGTTGCCGGTCGGGCCGATCTCGATCGTGGTCCGCGTTTGCTTGAAGTACTGCTCGATCGCGTAGGCCGTCAGCCAGGGATCGTCCGGCGAAATCGGGATGTTCACGATCTCGCCGGGGTTGCGCTCGGTCGTGATCGTCGCCACGGGGAAGAACCCGGACGTGAAGTTGGGCGACTGGACGACGATGTCCGGCTGGTCGTTGCCGAACGAAGCGTCGCCGAAAGCGATTTCGTATTCCTGCGGACTGATGATGCGGACCGAGGCGTCCGACAGCGCGCCGCCCAGGGCCTGCAAGCCGTCCTCGATCGCCTCGCGGTTGCCCTCCATGTCCGCCTCGTCGAACAACACCATGAACGACTCGCCGGCGTCGATGATCGAGTTGCCGTTCACGTCGAAGCCGAGACGGAACTCGCCCACGATCGGACTCTGAGAGTAGACGAATGGCTCGTAGGTCGCCGTGACCGAAAGCTTCTGGACTTCGTTGCCGTTGTAGTCCAGGGTCATCGTGGCGTAGCTTCCGAGCAGGTTGTCGGTGAGGACGCCGTCGGGCAAGGTGATCCGCTGGACTTCGTCGGTGAAGTACCGGGCGTAGATGTTCGCGTCGGTCATTTGAAGGCCGGTCTCGTTGTCGATGACCGGATTGCCCAGCGCGTCGAGCACGTCGTCGTACCGGGTCCACGTGACGACGAAATCGCCGTCATTGTCGGCCGCCAACGACTGGCCGGCGATCGTGGACTGGTCTACCGCGTAAAGCTCGTTGACCAGGATGTCCTTGACGCTGGCCGGCGTCACGCTCAGGAGTTGCCGCTGTTCCAGCGGGTCGACCAGCAGCCGGCGGTAGCACCGCTCGGATACGCCCCGGTTGGACTCGCGGCCCGAGAGCCAATCGCGCATGGTCCCAACGGTGGATGCGAATCGATGAAGTCTAGTCAATTGGAAAAGCGACATCTCTTTCTGTCCTCAAGTTAGATTCCGGAGTCCGGAAACGTTTTGCCCATCTGGTCCCTGTTCCTCGAGCGATTCGCCGACCGGCGGCCCGGCCGGCCACGATCGCGCGCGGTTCCGGCCGGCGCGGTCGCTCGAATCCGCCTCGTCCCGGATCTCCGAACTCGGCCGCAGCCAGAACGAAGAATCGGGATTCGTCATCGCCTCGCGCGCCGCCGACTTCTCCAGGTTGAGAATCATCGGACGCCTCGCGCCAGGCAGAAACTGCACGTCGTAGAGTTCCTCGCACCCCGCGGTGAACTCCAGCGTGCCCGCCTCTCTCCCATCACGAAGATCAATCACGGCCACCGCGCAGCGCAACGCGGCGAAGCGCTCCTGGATCGGCAGCCCGCCGAAAATGTGCTTCTCGCGAATCTTGCACAACCCCACCATCGCGTACGGCCCCACGAAACACAGCCCTCGCAAATAACCGCTCAGGGCGCAAACCACCTCCGACCGCCCGGTGGCCGGATCGAGCGCGAGCAACTCGCCGGCGCCGGAATTGAGCACCCAGAGCCGCCCGTCGTGCCACCGGGGCGAATGGGGCATCGCCAGCCCGCCGGCCACCACGTCGCCCGTCTCGACGTCGATCACCACCCCGCCCGTTGCCTTCTTCTCGCGCCATGCTCCCGCTTCGTCGGTCGTTCCCAACGCCGTGACGTACTTGGGCCGCCCGTCGCGCATCGCCAGGCCGTTCAGGTGGCAGCGGTCCTCGGGCACCAGGTCGGTGACGAACCGCGGCCGCCAGAACGGGGTGAAACTGTGATCGGCGCTCAGCTTGGCCAGGCACGAAAACCGCGTGTTCACCAGGATGACGTCCTCGCCCGAGAGCGCCACGTCGTGGACGTTCAAGTCGCCGGTGTGGTAAGTCGCGCGCGGAAGGTAGAGGGCGTCGTATCGCCCGGGCTGGTCTTCGAGGTAGTCCGGCGCCAACAGCGGCGCGTTGGCCAAGAGCCAGACGTCGTTGCGCGTCGCCAGGACCATCCGATGGTCCCCGATCGCCATGCCTAGCGGCTTGTCGAACTCGCGCATCAACAGCGTCACCCGAGCGCCGTCCCAACCGACGACCGCCACCTTGCCGGCCTGGTACGTCGTCACCACGACCGCTCCATCGGCGCGCGCAAGCCAATCGCGAAACGCTTCGCTGGCGCTGCACTCGATGCGAACGGGCGGTTTGGACATGGGGACCTGGTTCATGCGAGGTTCCGGCGGTCGGGGCACAACGAACTCATCCGCCGCGGACGACCATGCGCCCCCGACGCGGCGCGCGCCTTCGTCGGCGCAGCGCAACGGGGACACACCTGACGTTCGGGGCGGAACTGCAAAAGGCGAAACGAGGGGAAAATCGACAGGAGCCGGCGCGAAAACACCAAGAGTGGGCCCGTCAAGGCATCCGGATCCTCAACCGCCCAGTGAACTCGATATGGCCCGATGTACCGAGTAACACCGCGCTGCCACCGAACCCGCGGCCAACGCCGCCACGGGATGGTGGACCAAGGGCTGCCATGCCATCGCCTGCCCAGTCGCAGGATGCCACGGACGACTCTTCTCATGTTTCGCGCCTTATTCGGGGGCGACCAAAGGCCGGCGGCTGCCTTGCCCAGCCGTCGGGCCGCGGTTACCCACGAATACTCTCAATAGAACCCGATTGTAACGTTCGTGTCAAACGGAAAGCGTGGGAAACCCCGACCGGAACGAAAAGAGATACAACCCGGCGGTGACAGTTCCCTGAAATTGCCAAACTCACCATTTTATCATGACCAGAATGGCCCAACCCGTCAAGACTTTTCCCGCCCTAACGCGTGGCCAGTCCTTGAAATAGGCCCCGTCTTTCTCGGGAAATCGCGACAACAAGACCCCCCGCGAGTGGTAACTCGTGTGGGCAGCGGGCCTTTTGGGGGGCAACCGCGTCGCCGAAGAAGACCGCGTCCCGGGATTGTCGGCGACAGAGTCGCCTCCTACATTGGTAAGGAAGCGAACGCCGCTGCCGTCGCGTGCCCGCGGCGGACGAACCATCCGAACGGAGGGAAAGCCTCATGGCCTATCGTAAGCTCATCTCGGTTGGACTGCGTCTGGGCTGCTTGTTGATCTGCTGGCCGGTAGTTCTCCAGGCCGCCGACACGAAGTCCGCCGACGCGAAAGTCGCCGACACGAAAGACAACGCGGACAAGGCCAGTCCCTACTTGCGGGTTGCTCGGGACGAGAAGGGGCAACCGACCGCCTTGGAGGCGGCCATCGTCCGATTCGCGCCGGCCGATCGCTCGAAAACGGCCCCCACGGTGGATCTGGTCGCGGCGGTCCACGTCGCCGAGCCCAGCTTCTTCGACCAGCTCAACAAAGAATTCAAGGGATACGACGCCGTACTCTACGAACTGATCGCGCCGGAAGGCGCTAAACCACCCAAAGATGGGGCCGCCGCGTCGGGTAACCCGGTCTCCGCCGTCCAGAACGCCATGACCCAAATGCTGGAACTGGAGTTCCAGCTCAAGGGCATCGACTACAACGCCAAGAACTTCGTCCACGCCGACCTCTCGCCCGACGAGTTCCGCCGCTCGATGCGCGATCGCGACGAAAGCGTCGTGTCGATCTTCCTTCGCATGATGGGCTACGCGATGGCGCAGGAGGGCAAACAGTCCGGCGGAACCAGCGACGCCGACCTCCTCATGGCCCTGTTCGACAAGAATCGGGCGCTGGCGCTGAAGCGGGTGATGGCCGAACAGTTCGAGCAACTCGGCGGCATGCTCGAGGTGCTCGACGGCCCCAAGGGCTCCACCCTCATCAGCGATCGCAACAAGAGGGCCCTCGACGTCCTCCGCCAACAGGTCGACGGCGGCAAGAAAAAGTTCGCCATCTTCTACGGCGCCGGCCACATGCCCGACATGGAGAAACGTCTCCACGACGATTTCGGCCTCGCCCGAGTCGAGACGCGATGGCTCAAGGCGTGGGACCTGGTGGGGAAGCGGTAGGCGGCCACTCTCAATACCGGAGAACCCTTCGCAGCAGATAGGCCCCCCAGAGCAGCAGCAGGATATTCCCCGCCCAGACGGACCAGGGCGGCAGCCGGCCGTCCTTGGCGCCGTCGATGCCGACGACGAGCAAGGGGTAGTAGACGATCAGGATCGGCAGGAAGCAGAGGAAGAAGCTGGTCAGCAGGTCGCGGTTGCGCAATCGGATGGCCATCGGCGCGCCGACGAAGGCGAAGCAGAGGCAACTGAACCCGGCGGCCCAACGCCGGTGCGGCTCGGCCTCGAGGCGGCACAGACGGTTCTCGGCGTCGCGGAGCACGGCCGCGTTGGTCTTCCACTCGTCTCCGGTGAGCGTCTCGAAATCGCCGCAGAGCATCTGACAAGCGGCCTGGGCAGCTTGGGTTTTTTTGCACCGTTCGATCGCGGCCTCCTGACGGACGACCTCCTTCGAGATCACGCGCAGCGCGAGCCACGACGGCGCCTCGGAAGCCCCGCCCGCCTGGCTCGCCTCCTGCAACGGAATCGTCAGCGTGTCGTCGATCGACCTCACCGATGTCCGGCCGTCGATGCTCAGTCGGCCGTCGCGGAGGATCAGCTTCATATCGCCCTGCTCGCGGTCGGACTGCATCTCGGCCTCTTCCGCCGTGATCCGCAAGGTCGGCGCATCGCCGGAGCCGTTGATCACGATGTTCGGGCGGATCAGCTTCCGGTCCTCGACCCCCTTGACGTGGATCGAGAAACGCGGGGAACTGTATTGCCCTTTCGTGCGGAGCATTCCGTAGGCAATCTCGACGACCGATTCGACGACGTAGCGTCGGCCGTCGTTGCGGCACGAGGCGGCCAGGTCGTTGACGAACACCATCACCACGCTGACGACAAAGGCCAGCGCCCAGAGCGGCTCGAGAATCTTCCGCGGCGAGATGCCCTGCGACTTGATCGCGACCACTTCGTTCCAGCCGGCCAGCCGTCCGTAGACGGTGGTCGTGGCCAACAGGAGCGTCCCCGGCACCGCCAGGCAAAGCGTCCACGGTAGGCCATAGGGGATCAGCCCGAGAACCTGCGCCGGCGGCAGGCCGTATTGGAGCCCCTCGCGCACGCCCCCGAAGACCGCGATGATCAGCGTCAAGGCGCTCAGCGCGACGACGAACCATTTGATCAGTTCGAACAGGATGTATCGCGTCAATATCTTCATGGGCTTGGTAGTGTGGCGGGCGCGGCCGGCCGGGTCAAGGCCAGTCGGAAGATAGCCGGACTGACGGGTTCGATATGCCACGACGGTTGTATCCGACGCCCGCAGCGCGTTTTCCGTGCTTTACTCCTCGGCGGGGATCCACCATACTACTCGGCCGAGCAATTGGCACCGTCGCCGCGGATGGGGTACTACGGCGATGGAAAGCGGTAGACGGTAGACGGTAGACGGTAGATGGTAGATGGTTGACGGTTGACGGGAATCGCTCAACCGACAACTGGCCACTGACAAGGAGCACGCACGGATGGCTCGATTGTCCATGAACGAGACGACCACGTTTCGCTGGTCGTTCGAAGAGGACGTGCTGAACTACCACGCCGCCGGCATCCGCGCGATCGGCGTCTGGCGCCAGAAGCTCTCCGACTGCGGCGAGGCCAAAGCAATGGAGTTGCTCGAGGAAATGGGCATGGACGTCTCGGCGGTGCTCTGGGCCGGAGGCTTCACCGGCAGCGACGGCCGATCGTACCGCGACAGCCTCGACGACGCCGCCGAAGCGCTGAAGACCGCCGGGCGGCTCAAGGCCGGCAACCTGGTCGTCTACAGCGGGGGACGCGCCGGCCACACCTTGAATCACGCGAAACGACTGATCAAGAGCGCCTTGTCGGAGCTTGCCCCCCAAGCCGCCGAATTGGGGGTTACCTTGGCTATCGAGCCAATGCACCCGGGCTGCGCCGTCGAGTGGACGTTCCTGACCGGCGCCGACGAGACCGTCGCTCTGGTCGAGGAACTCGGCAGCCCGGCGGTTCGCATGGTGTTCGACACGTACCACCTCGGCCAGGACCCCGCGATTGTCCGGCGGATCGACGCGATCGCTCCCTATATCGGGCTGGTCCAATTGGGTGACGCCCGGCAACCGCCCACGGGCGAACAGAACCGTTGCCGACTCGGCGAAGGGATGATTCCGTTGGGCCCGATCATCGCGGCGCTGAAGGCCGCCGGGTACGACGGCTATTATGACGTCGAGTTGCTCGGCGAAGAGATCGAGACTTACGATTACGATTCCTTGCTCACCCACGCCAAGCAAGCGTTTGAAGGACTGGGGCTCGCCGATTAGTGCTTCGCCTTTCGTTTCCGCATCATGCTCACCGTCAACCCTCGTCTGAAGATTCCCCTGAGCGAGTTCACCTTCACGTTCGCCCGCAGTTCCGGGCCGGGCGGCCAGAACGTGAACAAGGTCAACACCAAGGCCCAGTTGCGGTGGCCGGTGGTCCGCAGCCCGAGTCTACCCGAGGTCGTTCGCCGGCGATTCTTGGCCAAACACCGCCGCCGGGTGACCTCCGAGGGGGATCTGTTGATCACCTCTCAGCGGTTCCGAGACGCCGGCCGCAACGTGGCCGATTGCCTGGAGAAGCTCCGCGAGATGCTGACCCAAGCGGCCGAGACGCCCAAGCCGCGGAAGCCCACCAAGCCGACCAGGGCGTCGATTCGCCGCCGGTTGGAGGACAAACGAAAGTTGTCCCAGAAGAAGCACGGCCGGCAGGGCGGACTCGGTGAGTGATCGGATCGGCCAAAAAGTGGCTTCTCTCCCCGACCAATCGCCATAATACCGTTGGCCGCCCGGCTCCGCGACGAAATCGCCCGGCGGCGCTCGACGTCCTGCTGACGGCCGGGCGGTTTTGGAGACTATTGTAATTTTGTACAGTCCCCCCGCGGCCGCCTTGCGGCAACCGTATCGCCGCAAGTTGTTTCTCCGTAACTGCTTCGGTTTGATTCCCGCCCATCCCGCGCGCTTCGGCACGGTTGCTGCATCTGTCTCGAGCGTCCCCAACTACTCATCAAGGAAGAAGGGAGGACGCCATGTTGGTGCTCACCAGAAGGATCGACGAGCAAATCCGCGTCGGCGACGAGATCACGATCACGATCGTCCGCATCAAGGGCCACTCGGTCCGCATCGGAGTCGACGCCCCGCGCGACGTTGCCGTCCGCCGGAGCGAATTGGAGACGGGACTCACGTCGCCGCAACAATCCCCCGTTCGGCCGCCAAGGCAATCCGGTCCAGTTCGTCAAGCGTAACCGCCAGCGGCGGCATCAGCACGATCACGTCGCCCAACGGCCGCAGCCAGACGCCCTCGCCCCGGGCGTGCTCGCAGACGCGCATCCCCCGGCGCTCGTCCCACGCATAGGGCGCCTTCGTCCGGCGGTCGCGAACCAGTTCCGCCGCGCCGATCAAGCCGCGCTGCCGCACGTCGCCCACGTGCGGCAGTCGGCCGATCCGGGCGAGGTGCTCGCCGAGTCGGGCGATCTTCGGGCCGAGGTTCACGAGCGTCTGTTCCTCGTCGAACACGTCGAGAGTAGCCAGCGCCACGGCCGCGCCCAGCGGGTTGCCGCCGTACGTGTGGCCATGATAGAAGGTCTTGTTCTCGGCGAAGTCGCCCAGGAAAGCGCCCCATATCGCGTCCGTTGTCAGCGTCGCCGCCAGCGGCAGGTACCCGCCGGTGAGCCCCTTGGCAAGGCAAAGCAAGTCCGGCGTGACGCCCTCATGCTCGCAGGCAAACATCCTGCCGGTCCGGCCCATCCCGACCGCCACCTCGTCGGCGATCAACAGGACGTCGTATCGGGCGGTCAACTCGCGAACCCCGCGCAGGTAGCCGGCCGGGTGCATAATCATGCCGGCGGCACACTGAACCAGCGGCTCGACGACCATCGCGGCGATCCGCTCGTGGTGCTCCTCGAGCAGCCGCTCGAGCTGGCCGAGGCAATGCGCGGCGAGGTTCTCTGCCGTCACGCCTTCGGGCAGCCGGTAGGAGTCCGGCGCGGGCAGCCGGAAGACGTCGAACAACAGCGGCTCGAACATCGCGTGGAACCGCGGCACGCCGCCGACGCTGACGCTGCCCAGCGTGTCCCCGTGATACGCCCCGCCAAGGGCAACGTAACCGGTTTTCTCCGGTCGCGGCTCGGCGCGTTGCCGCCAGTATTGCAGGGCCATCTTGATCGCCACTTCGACGGCCGTCGCCCCGTCGTCCGAGAAGAAGACGTGCTCGAGTCCGGCGGGAGCCAGGTCCACCAGTCGCCGGGCGAGTTCGATGGTTGTCGGATTGGACGCCCCGAGCGACGTGACGTGGGCCACTTTGTCCAACTGCCGTCGAATCGCCGCGTCGAGCTTGGGGTGGCGATGCCCATGGACGTTGCACCACAAGCTGCTCACCCCGTCGAGATACTCCCGCCCGTCGACGTCCACGAGCGTGCAACCCTTCGCCCGCTCGATGATGAAAGGCTCATACTCCACCATTTGCGTGAACGCATGCCAGACGATCCGGCGGTCCCATTGTCGGAGTTGTTCGGGCGTGGGGGTCATGGTGGCGATAGGGAATCACGGTTGCGTGGCACGTCCCTGAGCCTAGGGCGAAGGGCGTGGCAGACGTCGGCGCTGCCAGTATCGCCCTGGTGCCGCGTGAGTCAAGGGGACTTGGGCACGGGGCGATCCCCGGATCCCCGCCGGTCGATGGCCGGCCGTTCTTGACAATCCATCTTGACCGTGATATACGCCTTCCGGCGGTCTATGAAACAAAATGGGTCTGGCATGATATCGGGAAATAGGGATACTGGGCCGGGGCAGGCCGCCACAGAGGCGGAAGAAAGGTCTCTTGGGGGAGCCAAGGATGGCCAGGCCGCTGTCGTTTGTGGTACGGGAAGAAGATATCGAACGGATCGGAAAACTGCGCTACGAGCATCCACATCCGCGGGTGCAGCAGCGTTG
>JAPLNP010000380.1 GCA_026401055.1 Planctomycetia bacterium | reverse complement strand
TCGACATCCCACACGCGGACACTTTTGTCTACCGCGGCCGACGCAAGTTGTTGACCGGATGGCGACCAGGCAACCGCTCTCACGTTTGCCTCGTGTCCTTTCAGTTGGGATCCCGCGGTGCCGTCACGGGATATAATGTGTATCACTTTGTCGGCGCCGGCGACGGCCAGCCGCGTCCCGTCGGCCGACCACGACAGGCAGCGGGACGGCCCCACCGTGCCGGCCGCACCTGCCACTTGGGTGCCGTCGTCTGTCTTCCAGAGTTGCACCGTGCCCTGATCGTTCGCCGTGGCGAGACCGGAGCCGGATGGGGCGAGTGCGGCCGTGATGAAGGTTCTAAGGCCGCCTGGGGGATCCTGGCGGAGCTCGTGCTCGCGCGTAAACGTCTTGGTATCCCAGAGCCGTAGCGTGTCGGTACCGAGGCCCGTGACCAGTGGAGCCCCGGGCCGAAAGACCGGTGGTTCGACGGCCCCGACGGCGATCGACGACGCGGCGGTCTGCTCGCCGGGCCTCCAGAAATCGATGCGTTGGCCAACCACGGTAGCAACGCACTCGTGCTGCGGCTGCCAACCCATCCAGCTGACAGGGCTAACCACAATGCGGGCCGATTCAACTCCGGTCGCGGGATCGATGAAGTGCAGGGATGCGTTTGTCTGCACCGCCAGCGTTCGGTCGTCATCCGACCAGGCAAGGTGCAGCGGCCGCAGCGGAACCGTCCGGATCTTTTTCCCGGTTGCAGCGTCCCAGATGGCGAGAGTCCCGCCGGCAGCCGCGGCGATACGGGAACCGTCCTGCGACCAAGTGGCCCGGCCGTTGTGGTCCTCCGATTCTTCGAGCACGAGCGTCTGGCGTCCCGATGTGCCGTCGTGGATACTGATCGGATTCGTCAGGCCCGCCACGAGGAAGCGTTTGTTCGTCGACCAGGAAAACGCAGAAATGGGCTGGCCAGTGGCCGTGATCTCGCGGAACTCGCCGAGCTCATCGCTCACGAAGACCGCTCCGCTTCTCCCAGCGCAGGCGGCGAGCTTTTGCCCATCGAGCGACCAGCAGAGCAGTCCGCAGACGATCCGCTTCGCTCCGACCTGCTTGAGTTCTGCGAGCAGCCGGCCGGTCTCGATCTCCCAGACACGAACGACCCCCTCGGTTGGTGAATTGCTGGCGAGTCTACTGCCATCGGGCGACCAGGCGAGTTCCTGCACATTCCAGCGAAACCCGGTGAACGCCCGCTCGAACCGGGAGGTTTTTACATCCCAGATCCGCACCACGCCATCCACGCCACCCGTCGCGAGGCGGCGACCATCGGGGGAGAAAACCATACTATTCACACGACCCCGGTGCCGTGGACTGTCAATCGACCAGCGGTGGGCCCCGGGGAGCGGCGGTGGTTCAACCACCATGGCCGCGGTGCTGTCGTTGCTCCACCAGCCGGAGGGCGGTTCGGCGAAGGTGATCGAGTCCGCCACCGGGACAGCGACCGCGGACGCAGCGACGAGCCAGTGCATGAGCCGCGCTAGCCGCGTGTTGAGTTGCACGAAGGAAGCCTCCGGGGGTAGACGGGGGTAGACGGCGATCAAGTCTGTTGGGGAGTCCGTCGAGCGGACGGTCCACAGGGTCGGAGAAACGAAACTCAACTCACTATACATTTAAATTTTCATCGATGTCCATGACCCCGGATAAAGCAACATCTCTTCTGTAAATCGCGGTTTTCAGAGGTGGGTCATCTGGCTTCCATGTTCAGCTAGGCGCGGTAGGTTTCCCCGTCGTCGCTGATCTCGGAGAGGACTGCAGAGGCGAGTCGCAGGAGGGAAGCCTCGTTCGGGAAGAGCTTGGCAACCTGCGTTCGGCGTTTGATCTCCTTGTTGAGCCGTTCGAGGCCGTTGGTGGTGCGGAGCCTCCGCCGGTGGGCGGCGGGGATCCGGAGAACGGTGAGGGCCTCGGGGACGTTGTTCTGGAGCCAGTCGGTGAGCCTGGGGGGGCTTCTGGTAGCTGGCTGCAATGTCCCGAAGGCGACGCTCGGCCTCGGTCAGGCACGCACCGGCGATTACAGGAAAAATGTTGAACTAACGACCCCGGCCCCACACTGTACGACTGGCGTTCACAGATCTACCCAAACGCATGTTGCATAAGAGGCCTGCGGTTATATTATGACGGCAATAACGTCGGGGTGTTTGTGCGATGTGAGACCGATGTGACTCTAAAAAAGTGCGTGGCTGGTACGGTGCATACATTCAAGAATTAGAAGTTCATCCACTCGGAGAGCATTCACATGAAGGATCGACGCGGTGCCTTCCTGGCCATGTCCCGTTCTCCCCGACGGGGGGACGCGGTCTGGATTGTTGCGCCGTGGTGCGTCGCTGCCTGGATCGTTTGCACCGCGTGGGGGCGCCCGTTGATGGCCGACCCGCCGCGCGTGGCCACGTTTGAGTGCGACATCACGCCGCCGCTGGGTCAGCCGCTCTTCACTGGTGATCTGCTCCAGACGGTGGACGAACCGCTCCTCGCCAAGGGCGTTGTGTTCGAGGCGGGAGAGAAGCGGGTGGTGCTTTGTGCCCTCGACTGGTGCATGGTCAGCAACGGCACGCACCTCTCGATGCGCCGCCGGCTCGCCGAGGCGGTCGGCGGCTCGCCCGACGACGTGGCCGTTCAGACGCTCCATCAGCACAACGCGCCGATGGCCGACATCGACGCCCAGCGGCTGCTGGCCCAGCACGGCGACGCGACTGCCCACATCGACCCGGAGTGGTTGGATGCCACGGAGCGACGCATGGCCAACGCGGCACGGGCGGCTGTGCCCCGCCTTGTCCCATTTGATCGCGTGGGCACCGGGATGGGGCGCGTCGACCACGTGGCGTCGAACCGTCGGGTGCGCGACGCCCAGGGCCGCATTCCGGGGCGGACGAGCTTGGCTGAGCCTGCACTGCGTGAGTTGCCCGAGGGCACGATCGACCCTTTCGTGAGGACGGTCACGTTCTCCGCCGCCGACAAGCCGCTCGTGCGGCTACACTATTACGCCACGCACCCCCAAGTAAAATACAACGACGGCATCGCAACGAGCGACTTCGTGGGCATGGCCCGCGAGGCCCTCGAGACTCGCGAGGGCGTGTTTCAGGTCTATTTCACGGGCTGTGGCGGCGACATTACCGTCGGCAAGTACAACGACGGCACCCCCGCCGCCCGGCAGGCATTCGCTGACCGCCTGCTTGCGGGCATGACAGCCGCGATCGAGTCCACGGCGTACGAGCCAGTCGAGGGCGTCTCCTGGCGGGCCGAGCCGGTGGTGTTGCCCCGGCGTGACGACGCCGACTTCACGGACAAGGTCTGCCTTGATCGGATCCGGGATCCGAAAGCGTCGCCCGTGCAGAAACTCTACCGCAGCGCGATGCGGATCTCGTCACTTCACCGCGGTAGCGAGCCGATCGTGATCGGATGCCTGGAGGCCGGCAACGCCCGCATCCTCCACCTGCCCGGCGAGCCGCTCGTCGATTTTCAGCTCTCCGCGCAGCGGATGTGCCCCGATCGCTTCGTGGCGGTGGCCGGCTACGGCGACAACACCACCGGCTACATCCCGCCGGCCGCGGAGTTTCTGGCCGGAGGCTACGAGCCGAGCGTGGCGATCTGCAAGCCCGAAGCGGAGGGGATCATCAAGCAGGCGATGGCCCACCTGCTCGGCAACAGACC
>JAPLNP010000076.1 GCA_026401055.1 Planctomycetia bacterium | reverse complement strand
GCGGCGTACTTCGAGTTTTACAACCGGGAGCGCCGGCATCAAAGCCTGGAATGCCGAACGCCGTGGGACGTGTACCAGGCAGGGGCGTGAGGAGCCATGGGATCGCGGCTGTTGGGGGGCGTTGCTCCGCTCCGTTCGCTCGCTCACTACGCTCCGCAACGCCCCCCAACAGCAACCCTAGAATCCACCTTAAACACTCCGCTTTTCTGTCTTGACAACCCCGACCACCTCAACACCGAGGTATGGCACCTTGCGCGGACTCTAATGGAGAGTGTCTTCATCGACGTCCAAGACTGCGTTATCTACGCTAGCGCTGTGGTGTCGCAGGCGAATGAGCTCATTACCGAAGATGGTTTTGTCCGACAGACGGCCTGCTATATTCGGAATCCCGGTGGCGCTCGGCAGGAGATGATTCAGCGGTTTCAGACCGTCCGTGATTCGCTTGTTAGCGATTACTCAAGGCTGTTCGGGTGGCCTTCGGACAGGGTCTTGGTCCCCGAGGCCGTAAACATCAATATGATCAAGCGCTACCTGAACGGAACCAACCCATGATCGAAATGAGGGAAGCGTGGCGCACTTGGGTGACTCCCAGACCGCTCCGGTCGCGTCCAATCCACCGATGGTTTGCCTTCCCGCACAGCTTCACCGGGGATCTCGTCGATGCGCTAATCGCGGAATGGAGACTCACCGAGCATGACCACAT
Organism: Planctomycetia bacterium; assembly: GCA_026401055.1. GTDB lineage: Bacteria > Planctomycetota > Planctomycetia > Pirellulales > Thermoguttaceae > JAPLNP01. The sequence goes on along the minus strand of JAPLNP010000076.1, from coordinate 3,743 downwards.
TCTCGATCCTTTCGCGGGCGCGGGGACGACGATTCTTGCCGCCAAGTTGAGGTCTATACCTGCCACGGGCTATGACCTTTCGCCGCTTGCTACATTCGTATCCAAGGTCAAGACCCGCAACTACAACCATCGGCGTGTCGAATCATGCGCGCGAGAACTCCTGCACCGCCTTTCTGGCACGACGTTCGACGTTGTCGATCGGGAGTATCCTGACTTGGTGAGAGAGGCATTACCGAATGGCATTCTCGCTACCTTTGAGGGCATCGACAGGGCTATCGCCAGTTCACCCGGCAGTCCAAGGGAACGGGATTTCTTTCGCCTTGCTCTCATTGCCATAATTCCGAAGTATAGTCGTGCCGTTGCCGCCGGGGGCTGGCTCAAGTGGGTTCACAATTGCACGAAGAAGACCAGCATATGCAACGCCTTCGCGAAACAAGTTGACCTTATGGTTGGCGACCTTTCCACCTGTCCGAACACCAGAGCCAATCACTGGTCTGCTAGTTGTGCTGATGCTCGGTCACTTCCCGATGAGGCCCCAACCTACGGCGCCGTCATTACCTCCCCTCCATATCCCAACCGCCATGATTACACGCGGGTGTTCGGCGTGGAACTGATGTTTGCGTTCCTTGACTGGGAGAAGACACGCAGGTTGCGTTATCAGAGTATCCATTCCCATCCCGAATCTCGGCCGCGCCGACCGGAACATGATGACTATCAACCCCCCCGAGGTTTGCGCTCAACTCTCACAAAGACTCGTAGAGCGGGGCTTGAACCGAAAATCGTATCGATGCTTGAGGGGTACTTTCTCGACATGCACCTTTGCCTTCGTGAATGTCAACGCGTTGCGAGTCCAGGCGCGCCGATCGCATTTGTTGTCGGAAATGCTCAATACGCCGGGTGCCCTTTACCGGTTGACACATACCTTGCAAGGATTGGACAGGCGCTTGGACTCAAATGGGAAAAGACGATCGCCGTTCGTCTTCGTGGCAATAGCGCTCAGCAAATGGGACGGTTTGGCCGACACCCATCACGCGAGAGCATCGTTGTATTTCGTAAGGCATGAAACGAAAGCCGGACGCGCAAAACGTGTCAGGAACTGTTCCCAACGAGGTTCGGACAAACTGCGGTTCCTGGGACCTTTTCCGCTCTGACACCTTCCCCGCTCCTACGAACCCGTCGGCGAGCGGCTCTCGCCCGCCACGCCGCGCGAGTCGGGCATCGGGGCGAGGTACGGCCGAAGGGCGTCGAGCGTCTTGGGGCCGATCCCGCGGACCCGGGTGAGATCCTCGTGGTCGACGAATGGACCGTCCTGCTCGCGCGACTCGACGATTCGCCGGGCGAGCGTCTCGCCGATGCCGGGCAGTTGGACCAGTTCGGGCCAGTCGGCCCCGTTGATGTCGACCCGGAAGGCCGCCTCGTGGGACTCCGCGCGATCGAGTTCCACCAGCCGCCCCTGCCACCCCCCTTGAGCAAGCCACCACGCGACCGTGCCGGCCAAGGCGACCGCCACCAACGACGCCACGGCGGCCTGATCCGCCCGGCGCAACAGCCAGGAAGCTCCCCCGGTCGGTTTCGAGTCTTTCGCCATCCTCGAACCTCGCGCCGCTTTCCGCGATGCCCTCCCCCAGTTTAACCGCCGGCTCCAAGTGGTTCATATGCCCCTGAAGTGGGGAATGGTGGAAGCGGCGTCAACTGCGGCTTCCGCCTCGCGGCTATCGCCTCCAATCCCCAACGCCCAACTCCTAGTCGCTACCCCACCGACACATTTAGTCCTTATTTCATGGTTGACCTCGCAACGACAAATAGCGACTTACGACGACGCTCTTGAACGATTCACGGCCTCCGAGGTCTCGATTTCCATGGTGCTTGCTCCATTCTCCCCAATTACCCCAATCCGCGATCCCAACTTCGCCTTGACGCAAACGGCCGATCTTGGGACACTCTTCGTCGCTGACAGAGAGACTGGGCACTCGAAGCGGGAGATTGAGGGATGCGATATCATGGCGGCCTGACGTGCCTCGCGGGAATGCTCGCGGCGGGGATCCTGGTCCTCGGCGGTTGCGGCGGCGGGCAAAACGTCGGCGAGAAGATGCCGTCGACGACCGCGGCGGCTACGGGCGAGTCGGAGGGCGCCGGCGCGGGGTCCGCGGCGGCGCGGCTGGGCGGCCCGGCGGCAACGGTCTACGTTTTTCTCGAAGGCGCCCGATCCGGGGACGACCAGAAGGTCACGTCGATGCTGACGCCGTTGGCGAGACAGGAGCTGGCCAAAGTGAATCTCTCGGTGGCGCCGCCGTGCAGCGACACGGCTCAGTTCGAGGTGGGCGAGGTCCGGTATCCCAGCGAGGACGTCGCCCACGTGGCGAGCCGGTGGACCGAAGTGGACCTCAAGACCAGCCAGCCGCAGCCAGTGGACATGACTTGGGTGCTCCGCAAGGAACCGGAGGGGTGGCGTGTCGGTGGGATGGCGATGTCGGTCTTCGAGGGCGAGGCACCGCTTCTGTTGAACTTCGAGAAACCCGACGACATGATACGCCAACGCCAGATGCTCAAGGCCGAGATCGCCCGACGGGCGCAGCAGACGCAGTCTCCGGCCGCGGTGGCGGAGAAAAAGGACGATTCCGCCCAGCGTTAGAACCGCGCCGTGAGGGGGGTGTCGTCGATTTCTTGGGATTTCTAGGCCCATTCTTTCCGGTCATTCTCGACCGCGTTGCGGGTTTCCGGGGGACCAGGGCGCAGTGGTTCTCTTGACGTAAACCGTTCTATTGAAAGTGGTTACCGCGATTTCTCACGTGCGGTCGTGGTCGAGGGAACGGCGTTTTGTGCGCCTGAGCCACCGCGTGGCGGTCCGTGAGCTAGGTTTCTCTAGTTAATTGCCGCATATTACCTAAACTGCCACTATTTCCCAATGCGTACATTTCCGTATCCTCCCCTGCTTGACATGCGAACCATCCATGCTAGCTTAATGGTCTAAGCTGTGTATTCCATTCCACGCGCGTGCCGAGCCATGAAGCTCAAACAGGGCAGCTTGGTGGCTTCGGACATCGTGGCGCAGCTTCGTGGTCTTCCTGCTTCGACGCCGTGAGGCGGGGAGCGAGCACGAAAATAGGATGACGGCGCACCTGCGACTCCCTTTACGCTACGGTACCTGTAATTAGTTGGAGGATTCTCGAATGAATCGCACGTATCTGATCGGTGTCGCCGTGCTGGCGATGCTGGGTCTTGTCCTTTTGGGCGGCCCCACCCTTGCGGTGGCCGGCGGCGCGTGTGCCCCGGCGACCTGTGCTCCGGCAACCTGTGCCCCGGCGACCTGCGCCCCGGCGACCTGTGCTCCGGCCACCTGTGCGCCGAAGACTTGTGGCCGCATCAGGTTGTTCACCTGCCGGCCGAAGAGCTGCGAACCGGCCACTTGCGAACCGGCTGCTTGCGAGCCGGCCGCTTGCGAACCGGCCACCTGCGCGCCGAAGACTTGCCGTCCGAAGCGTTGCCGGTTGCTGAGCTGCCGTCCGTCGACCTGCGAGCCGAAGACTTGCGAGCCGAAGGCCTGCGAGCCGGCTACCTGTGCTCCGAAGGTCTGCGAGCCCGTCGCTTGTGCCCCGGCCGCCTGCGAGCCGGCCACCTGCGCGCCGAAGACCTGCTGCCCGAAGCGCTGCCGTGTTCGGACCTGCCGTCCGAAGACGTGCTGCCCGAAGGCATGTGAACCGGCCACCTGCGCCCCCGCGGCCTGTGAACCGGCCGCCGAGGTG
>JAPLNP010000364.1 GCA_026401055.1 Planctomycetia bacterium | reverse complement strand
GGGCGATCGGCGTCGCACCGCGCGTCTGGTCACGACGTTCGACCAGATGCGTCGTCATCCCGGCGGCAGTCTGCCCGACAAGTTGGCGTCGCCGGCCGACTTGAAAGCGTTGTACCGGCTGTGCGCGTCGCCGAGGGTGACCCACCAGGCCCTCATCGCGTCCATGCGGGCGTACACGTTCGGGCGAATCGCCGACCATGACGGCCCGGTGCTGATCATCCATGACGCGACGGAACTGGACTACACATCGCATGAGTCGCTGGGAAACGACGTCGGACAAATCGGCAGGGGAACCCACCGCGGTTACATTTGCCACAACGTGATTGCCGTGGATCCCTCGAAGGGCGAGGCATTGGGGGTGCTCGATCAGATCCTCCACTGCCGCGACGAGGTGCCCGAGGGCGAAACGCTGACCCAACGGCGCAACCGAGACAGCCGGGAGAGTCTTCTGTGGGTGAACGGCACGGCGAATCTTCCCCATGACCGCCGGCTGGTGGACGTGGCCGATCAAGGGGCCAGCACGTTCGAGTTTCTCGAACACGAGTTCCACAGCGGGCGACGCTTCGTCATTCGCAACGGCAAGGTGCGCAAGGTGTACGCCGGCCATGAGCCGATCGGTCCGCAGCGCTACCTGGAGGACCACGTCGCAAGCCTTCCCGAGCTCGGCCGCTTCACGATGGACGTGCAATCGCAGAAGGGCCGCAAGGCTCGCATCCAGGCGGAATTTGCCGTTCGCGGGGGCCCGATCCTGCTGCTGCCTCCTCATGCCCGTTACGGTCATCACGAGAACAAACCCTGAACGGCGATGGGTCGTTGAAGAATATCACAAAGCGCTCAAGACGGGCTGTGCGATTGAAGACTTGCAGTTCACCGCCGTCGAACGATTGCAGCCGGCGATTGCGTTGATTTCGGCGGTGGCCTTGACGCTTTTGAATCTTCGCGACGCCAGCCGCCGCCCGGACGCCACCACCCGCCGAGCCGACACGCTGCTCGGGCCGGAATACATCGAGGCTCTGAGCATCTGGCGACACGGCAAACCTTGCATCGACTGGACGATCCACGACTTCTTTTTCGCCCTGGCCCGTCTCGGCGGCCACCAGAATCGGAAGGGCGACCATCGCCCCGGCTGGATCATCCTCTGGCGCGGCTGGACGAAATTGCAGGACAAAGTCGACGGCTATCTCGCCGCCCGACGCAAGAAATGTGGGCAAACCTAAGGTGCCAGCACGCACCCTACGCGAGGTTACCGCCGTCGCCGAAGGGCCGGCAGCGCGAGCAAGCCGACGATGAGCACGCCGGCGGCGGGCTCGGGCACGGACGGGGCGCCCTCGGCGTGTTCGCCCCAATGCGCGGCGAGGATCGCGGCGTCGGCGTCGGTCACCTTGCCGTCGGCGTTGAAGTCGCCGTACGCCCACCGGCCTCCCGACTGCCATTGCCAGTGGGCGCCCAGGATCGACGCATCCAGGTCGTCGACCTCGCCGTCCAGGTTGGCGTCGCCCGGGATCGGCGCGACGATCGCCGCGCCGTCGAGGACGTAGGCGGCGCCCGTCTGGGCATTGCGATTCCAGGCGCCGATGACCGCCATGCCGTCGTCGATCGCCACCGAGTGGCCGAACTCGTCGCCCGAGACACGCGATTCGGGCCGGAACTTGGCCAGTTCGGTCCACGTGGAGCCGTCGCGCTTGAAGAGGTATGTGGAGCCGGCTTTTCCGCCGTAGGGGCCTTCGTCCTGGGCGCCGATCAGCGCGAGATCGCCCGAGATGGAAACCGAGGAACCGAACTCGTCGAACGCCGCGGCGTCGCTGGCCACCAGCGTGGCCTGCTCGACCCAGGCATGGGCGGAGCCGACGAGCTCGCGGTGGTAGATCGAAGCCGAGCCGGCGTCCGTGCTGCCGCCGACGTCCATCACGCCCGAACCGACCACGGCGTAGTCGCCGTCGATGCTCGCGTGGAAGCCGAAGGCGTCGGGACCGAAGCCTCGGGTGACGGCGGACTCTTCAACCCAATTGGCGCCGTCGAAGTGGTAGAGGTAAGCCGTGTTGGCCGTCGGGTCGCCGACGACGGCGTTGTCGCCCGAGATGCCCACGCCCCGGCCGAACTCCTTCTTGTCCTCCGAACAAAACAACGGCGTGCCCGCGTCCCAGACGCCGCCCGACTTGGAGAAGACATACGCCAAATCGCTCTGCCACGCGCCGACGATGATCCGATCTCCGGACACCTGCACGTCGTTGCCGAAGCCGATGGTGCCGAAGACCTGAAGCCGGGCGGCCGTCTCTTCGTTCCAGACGCCCGCGCCGGCACGATGGAAGACGTAGACCGTGTTGTTCCCGTGCGCCCCGACCACGGCCGTGTCGCCGTCGATGGCCACGCTGGAGCCGAACTCCTCGGAGGTGCCCAGCGACGGGTCGTCGGTCGTGAGCGTGGCCTGGTATTGCCACTGGCCACCGTTGCGGACGAACACCTCCGCCCAGCCTCGATCGCCGTCGGCGTAGTGGCCCCCGACGATCGCGGTGTCGCCCGAAATGCCGACGTCGACACCGTTGAAGTCGCCCGCCGACGGCGAGTCCAGCGGCAGCGTCGTCCCCACGGTGAACTCCAGCGCCCGGGCCGGCGCCCCGGCCAAACACCCCGCCGCCAGTGCCGCGGCCAGGATCGCTCGTCTGCCGATCATGCCAATCTGTTCCTTCTGTTGAGGAGCGTACGTCAGTCCGGTAGGCAGCCGACGACATCGCTCCCGCAAACCTTGCCGAAAACACCGGCCCAGTCCCCATTGTAGATAAGATGGGGGGTGGAGTCAAACAAATGGCACGCAAGAACCGTCGAGCACCACCGCGAGCTCGCCCGGCAGCGCCGCCGGGCGTCACTCAATTGGACCCATTGTTCCGCTGCGGCTTCCCACCGTTCACGGGGGGCTGTCCCGTTTTTCGCGGCGCGGCCGACGTTGGGCCGCCAACGGACGTTTCCGCCGCGAAGATGGGACCGTCCCCCTCGCGTCTGCCGTGCTCCGGAAGGTCGCGTAATCGCCACAACCGGCCCGCAATTCTTGCGGTCGCGTCTTCCTCCGCTCCCCTCCGCAACCTACCTTTCAGGGCGTGGGAGTCCGGATCAACGATGGTCTCGAAGATGACGACAACAGAAGAGGGGTCCCGTCGGCCCGCCCTCCACCATCGAAGCGGAAATCGGCGGAAGCATCGAGGTGGCGGTCTTTCAACGACACGGCCGTTTCATTCCCTTGCTGGAAGCGGGAATCGAGATGGAGGCGGACGAAACCCTTCTCCGCCTGGCCCCGGGGCTGTATTGGCAGCCGCGTCCGAACGTCGAATTCGGCGTCGCGCTGCCGATCGGCTTGACCAAGGACACGCCCAACCTGGGCGTCTTCGCCCTCGCGACCTTCGAGTTCGGCGGAGATTCGTCGAAAGAGCCTGACGACGATGAAGACGGGAAGCGATAGCGCGCGGCATCCTGGGGAGCACAATGTCAATCCGGAACAAACTCATCGTCGCGTTCGGGCTCAGTCTCGCGGTTGTCCTGGTGACGGCGGCGGCGGTGTACTTCACCATCGAACGCTTCCGAATCGAAGAACACCGCCTCGAGTTGTCCAGTCACCAACTCATCGCATTGCAGTCCGTCGCGGCCGACGTCCACTACCAACTCAGAGAAGGCGTGGAGTGCATCGTGCTGGGGGAGGAGACGCTGACCGAATTCGAAGCGGCGGCCCGACGCGCCCAATCGAGCATCCGCGACCTCATTGAACTGAACGAGTTGGAACTCGCGTCGTTTGAGGAGCACGCGGGCGACGAAAGGGCTACGGAGGCGGAGAAGAGGCAGAAAGACACGCTTCGCGGAATCGAGGAAGGCCAGCGGGAATTGACCGAGGGCATCAAGTCCACCATTCGGCGGCGGTCGGAACTCGGCGAGGAAGCGGCGCCCGAAATCCTTAACACCTTTGCGAACACCGTCAAGGCGAAGGCCAATGGGACGCTGGGACCGTTGCTCCAGGCGGCGATCGACGGCGAGTCGCGCACGGTACGGGACCGCGAATCGCGCATGCACAACCTTGTCGTGTGGTTCCGCGCGATTGGCATCGCGGGCATCGTGATCGCCACGGGCGTCGTGGTGGTGTCCTTGAGACTGCTCATTCGGTCCATCGGCCAGATCACGGGCCAGGCGGCCGAGCTCGCCCTGCACCGCGATCGCCTCGAGGATCTGGTGGCGGCGCGCACCGCGGAGATCGCCGCCGTCAACCGCGACCTCCGCCGGGCCACCGTGGCCGCCGAGGCCGCCACGCGGGCCAAAAGCGAATTCCTGGCCAACATGAGCCACGAAATCCGCACGCCCATGACGGCCATCCTGGGGTTCGCGGACATCCTTCTGGAGAACCTCGACAAGGAAGAAGACCTTGCCGCCGCCGGCACGATCCGCCGCAACGGCGAGTATCTTCTGGGAATCGTCAACGACATTCTCGACATCTCGAAGATCGAGGCGGGGAAATTCGACCTCGACCGAACCGCCTGCTCGCCCGTCAACGTGATTGCCGACGTCGTCTCGTTCACGCGGGTGCGCTGCGAAGCGAAGAAGCTGCCCCTGTACGTCGAGTATGTCGGGGCAATTCCCGAAACCATCCAGTGCGACCCCACCCGGCTCCGTCAGATTCTCGTCAACCTGGTGGGCAATGCCATCAAGTTCACGGAGACGGGAAGCGTTCGGTTGGTCGCGCGGCTGATCCACCGAGGCGATGGATTGCCCTGTCTGCGGTTCGACGTGATCGATACCGGAATCGGGATGGGCGAAGGACTGGTGAAGAGACTCTTCGAACCGTTCACCCAGGCCGACTCGTCCATGGCCCGAAAGTTCGGCGGAACCGGCCTCGGGCTGGCCATCAGCATGCGGCTGGCGATGATGATGGGCGGCGACATCGCCGTCACCAGCGTCCCCGGCAAAGGAAGCACCTTCAGCCTGACCGTCGAGACCGGCCCGTTGGACGGCGTGGCCATGCTCGAAAACCCGGCGGAGGCCGCGGTGGATGACAGGCGGAAATCCACGCCGACGGCCAACCTCGACATCATGCTCCACTGCCGAATCCTCTTGGCCGAAGACGGCCTCGACAATCAGAGACTCATCGCATTGTTCTTGAGGAAGGCCGGAGCCGACGTCACCGTGGCCGAGAATGGAAGAATCGCCCACGACTTGGCCCTGGCCGCGGAGCGGGAGGCCAATCCGTTCGACCTCATCCTCATGGACATGCAAATGCCCGTCATGGACGGCTACCAGGCGACGCGCCGATTGCGCGAAGCCGGCTACGCGGGCCCCATCATCGCGCTGACCGCCCACGCGATGGCCGGAGACGATGCCAAGTGCCGCGACGCGGGCTGCGACGAGTACCTGTCCAAGCCGATTGTTCGCGACAAGTTCCTGCCCGTGGTTGCACAATACGTCGCGAAACAGCGGGCACGCAAGGAGGAGGCGACGAGAAGGCGGTAGCATGGAGTGGACCGGAGCGGGCAAGGAAGAGGCCGGAGGTTGCCGGCGTGCCCCTCCCCGTCGTCGCGACGGGGTCGGTTCCCCCATATTTGCCTGTGTGGGCGTCTCTCATCGGGTCACCCCAACAGTAGTTGCCCCATGCCGAGGAACCAGGAGTCGCTTCTCTTTCCCCGGCTGGCAATCCTCCCGAACCTCCCCACCTCTGTATTTTATTGCCGCCGACCCCTCTTCCCGTGCAGCCAGTGGGAATTGCCATGGAGCGGTTTGCCCCGGGCGGGTACACTGTGGATCCTGGTGTCTTGGGTAAGATGACGGGATAGCACAACATTTCGTGACCGACGCGCCGTCGGCCGCTGGGCTCGCAATTTCCAGGGCAATGGGGGGTGCCGGCGGTTGCCGGGCGAATTGTCGCCGGCGCGCAAGGAGGCGTCTATGTCGAACTGGCCGTTTCGGTTTGTTCATGCCGCGGACCTCCATCTCGAGATGCCGCCGTTCGGCGTGTCCGAGGTGCCCGAGCATCTTGCCGAATTGTTCCTCGAATCGCCCTATCGCGCGGCCCAACGGGTGTTCGAGACGGCGATGGCCGAACAGGTCGATTTTCTCGTCCTCTCGGGCGACGTGCTCGACTGCCATCACACGGGTCCGCGGGGACCGCTCTTCCTGGTCGAACAGTTCCGGCGGCTGGCCGAACGCAATATCGCCGTCTACTGGGCCGGCGGCCGAGTCGATCCGCCCGAGGCATGGCCGCCTTCCATCCGGCCGCACGGCTGCACGCTCCTGAGCGTGGACCGGCAGCGCAACATCCAGGCGACGCCGATCGCGACCGATGTGGTGCGTTGGCTCAGCGAGCGGATCGTGGTCGACACCCAGACCCGCCGCGACGAGTTGGAGACCCTGTTGCGCGAGCGGATGCGCGGGCTGATCGACGCTTCGCCGGGCATCGACCTGTTGGTCTCGTGGACGATCGGCGGCGCCGGGCCGATCGTTGCCCAGTTGCGTCGCGGCATCCTGGCCGGCGAGCTTCTGGGGCAATTGCGGAAGGACTACGGCTTCGGGCCGCCGGCCGCGTGGAGCGTGTCGATCTCCGTCGAGCCGTCCGCCGTGCTGCCCCCGGCGTGGTACGAGCAGGAGACGATCCGCGGCGATTTCCTGCGTCACGTCGCCCGGTATCAGGGCAGCCCGAGCGAGTCGTTGGGCTTGGCGGCGTTTCTGCCGGCCCACCAGGCGGCCGGAGCGATGGCCGCCGCGGCGGCGATTGCCGACCCGGCGACGCGGCTGGGCGTCCTGCGCGAGGCGGCCATGTTGGGAGTCGATCTCTTAAGCGGAGAGGAACCCAAATCGTGAAGATCAACGCACTCGACGTCGAGGGATTCGGCATCTGGAGCGACCTGAAGCTCGACGAATTCTCCGACGGGCTCAACGTGCTGTGGGGGCCGAACGAGGCCGGCAAGACTACGTTGATGAACTTCGTCCGTTCGGTGCTCTACGGCTTCACGAGCCAGCGACGCCGCTACCTGCCGCCGCTCGGAGGCGGCCGGCCGGGCGGCGCGATCGACGTCTCCGGGCCCAACGGCCGGTTCCGCGTATCGCGGCACGACGACGACCGCGACGGCGTCGCCGCCCGGGCGATCGTCTTGGCGCCCGACGGCACCCGCCAGGGCGAGCCGCTCTTGAAGGCCCTGCTGTCGGACGTCGACGAGCCGATCTTCAACAACGTGTTCGCCGTCGGCTTGCGCGAAATGCAGGAACTCGGCACGCTCGGCGACACCGAGGCCGCCGCGCTGCTGTTCAACATCACCGCCGGGCTGGACCGCGTGTCGCTGGTCGACACCATGCGCGAACTGGACAATTCGCGCAACCGTCTCTTGGACCGCGACGGCAAGCCGTGTCAAATCCTCCAGCTTGCCCAGGAGCGGGACCGGCTCCAAGGCGAGTTGGACGAACTGGGCTCGCTCACCACCGAATACACCCGGCTGACGGGCCAGCGCGATTCGCTCGACCGCGACCTCGCCCGGCTCGAAGACGACAAGAAGCTGTCCGAGCATGACGCCCGGCTGGTCGAGATCGCCTTGAGCGTCCGCGAGTGTTTTCGGCGGCGGGCGGAACTCGACCGGCGAGTCGCCGCGATGAATCTCCCCGGCGAGATGCCCGCCGGAGCGCTCAAGCGGCTCGATCGCATTCGCGCCCGGCTCGGCCGCCGCCGAGATCAAATCGCCGCGACCGGCCGGCGTCGAAAGGAGATTCGGGTCGAAGCGGCGGGCCTGAAAGTGAACGAGACGCTGTGGCGTCAGTCGGCCCGCGTCGAGGCGTTTCAGGAACAGGAGGGCTGGATCGCAACCCTCCGGGCCCGAACGTCCGAGTTGGACGGCGAGATCCGCCAGACCGAGTCGCAATTGGCCGCCGAGAGGCAGCGCCTCGGGTTGGACGAGGGGGGCAGCGCGGTGGGCGCGGTGGATTTCGCCGCGATCGCCGGGCGTAACATGGGCAAGGTTCGCCGCGCGGCCCGCGACGTCCGCCAGGCCCGGCAAACGTGGGACGAAGCCCGGCAACAGGCCGACGCCGCCCGGGCTGCCGCCGAGGGTCTGACCGCCGAGATCGAAACTTCGCTGTCCAGCCGGGGCGAGAAGGACCTGCGAGGGGCGATCGATCGGGCCGGCAGCCTCGTGACGCAACTCCGCCGCCGCGCGCAGCTCGACGAGCGGCTCGCGCAGATGAACCGCAACCACGCCGAGTTGGAGGACCAAAGCCGCCACCTGCTCCAGCGCCAGTTGATGCCGATCTGGCTGGTCATCGGCCTGGGGCTCGTGTTCGTCTTCGGCGTGATCCTGCTGGCGGCCGGGCTGGTCGCGCCGTCGTCGGTGACCGGCGGATTCGGCTGGGCAATGGCAATTCTCGGCGCGATCGGCGCCGGCGTCGGCTTGGGAGCCAAAACCGTGCTCGAACGCACGAACGCACGAAAACTCGACGCCTGCCAGAAGCAGATCAACATGCTGCAACTTCAACTCCAGCAGGCCGCCGAGGAGCGCGACGGCCTGGATCGGACCTTGGGCGCCGGCAGCCCGGCGTCGAATCGGCTGGCCGAGACCGAAGCGGTGCTCTCCGGCCTCGAGTCGCTGATGCCGCTGGAAACCCGCCGCCAGACCGCCCGGCAGGAAGCCGACGCGGCCGAAGCCCGGCACGCCCGGGTGGATGACGAGTTCAAGACGGCGCGGCGACGGTGGCGCGAGGCCCTCGCCTCGGTCGGGCTGCCCGAGAACCTGTCCACGAAACAGGTTCGCCAGTTACTGCGGCGCTCGGACCACTTGACCCAGTTGGCCGGGCGGCTTGCGCGGTGCCGGGAAGAACTCGAAGCGCGCCGGAGCGAACTGGACGGCCTCGGCGATCGCATCAAGCAGTTGGCCGCCGATACGGGCGTGATCGCCGTGACCGGCAACCCGATCGAGTTGCTGCGCCAATTGAGCGAAGCCGTCCGCCAGCAAGAGGGGCTTTTGCAGCGGCGGGACCAACTTCGCCGGCAGTCGCGGAAGCTCGGCCGGCGACGCGCCAAGCTGGACTCGGTGCTGCGGCGGCTCAAGCGTCGTCGTCGCGAGTTGCTCGACGAGATCGGCGTGCGAAGCGAAGAGGAATTCCGCGGCCGGTCGCGGCAGTACGCCGAGGCCGAGTCGCTCCGCCGCGATCGGCAGGCGATCCAGGCCGAGATCGACGCCGCGCTGGGCGGCCACGCGACCGAAGACGCTGTCGCCCGAGTGCTGGCCGACGGCGCCGACGCGGACCTCGAAGCCCGGTGGGAGGACCTCCAGAAGCGGGCGCAGGCGGCCGAGACGCAGTTGCGGGATTGTCTCGAGCGGCGAGGGCAGCTCGGCGCGCGGCTGGCCGCTTTGGCCGAGGATCGTCGGCCGGCCGTCAAGCAGTTGGAGCTCGCGACGGTCGAGAAACGCCTCGCGGACGCCGTCCGCCGCTGGCAGGTGCTGGCCGTCACCCGGGGGATTCTTGAATCGATCAAAAAGGAATACGAGGCCGAGCGCCAGCCCGAAACGCTGCAAGAGGCCTCCGGCTACCTGCGGCGATTGACCAACGGCCGCTACGCCCGGGTGTGGACGCCGTTGGGCGAGGATGTGCTTCGGGTGGACGACGCCCAGGGACAGTCGCTGGCGGTCGAGTCGCTCAGCCGCGGGACGCGCGAGCAGTTGTTCTTGAGCCTGCGATTGGCGTTGGTCAGTTCGTACGCCCGGCGGGGCGCGGCGCTGCCGCTGGTGCTGGACGACGTGCTGGTGAACTTCGACGGCGCGCGGGCGAAGGCGGCCGCCGCGGTGCTATGCGATTTCGCCCGGGCCGGGCACCAGGTGCTCGTGTTCACGTGCCACGACCACATCTACAGCCTGTTCAAATCGCTGAAGGTCGACGTTCGGCGGTTGCCCGGCGGCGTCGAGGCGGTCGAGCCCGCGGCGGACGCACGAAAGTCGTCGAAGAAGAAGCAAAAGAGGAGCAAGAAGCGAAAGCCCGTCCCGGAACCGGTCGTGGCCCGGGACGACCCGCCGGAGGACGACGAGGACGAGGAGCCGGTTGAAGTCGCCTCGGAAGAAGCCCCCTGGGAAGCAGCCGAGGACGTCGACGCGGACGAACCGGCTGACGACGAAGCGTGCGACGAGGACGACGAGGACGACGAGGACGACGAAGAGGACAAAGAGGACGAAGAGGACGAAGAGGACGAAGAGGACGAAGAGGACGACGAGGACGAAGAGGACGATTTCGAGTTTGAGTGGGAGGAGGAAGACGCGGACTTGGACGACGCCGAGGCCGCGTGATCGTCGAAAAAGGGGACAGGCACGGTCGCCGCCGAGCGTTCTGGTCCTATCCGACCCTCCGAGGCGACGGAGCCCGTCCCCTCTTTCTCGACTACGCGGGCCAGGTTCGGCCGAGCGGGTCCTGGCCGGTGGGTTGCAGGGCCATGTGCTCGGCCAGCAGCGCGCGATACCGGTTGCGCGTGCCGACGTGGATCCAGCTCAGATAGACCAGCGCCGCCAGGAGCCCGATGGCCGTCCCGCTGACGATCACCATCGGCACGAGATACTTCTCCGTCCGGTCGTCGGACGCGCCGGTCGGATTCGGCGTCATGCCGGCCAATTGCTCCGAAGGCGACGGCTCG
>JAPLNP010000553.1 GCA_026401055.1 Planctomycetia bacterium | reverse complement strand
GACCCTGACCGAGTGTATAGCCGCGGACCGGACCGCTTGTCGGGAAGGCCACGGATCACACGACGCGGGATCCAGGTTACCCCCTTTTAGCCGACGGGTTCTCACAAAACGCATCGCCACGGCATTACGGTGGAGGGCCTTTTCGTTCCTGCAACTGTGAATGGATCCGCTCCGGCACGTCCGCGGCGCGTCCGGATCCGTGGGGGCCCCGGGTGGGAAATCACCCCGGGACACCCGGCCACGATCATCAGCCGTGGCCCCGTTTCCTGAGCAGCGACCAGGCGGCGACGACCGCGCCGAGCAGAAGGACCGGCGTCGCGGGCTCGGGCACGAAGGGGCCTTGGCTCTCGGAGCCTTGCTGCCAATGGGCGGCCATCACCGCGGCGTCCCGGTCGTTGACCAGGCCGTCGCCGTTGAAGTCGCCGTCCGTCCACAAGCCGCTGGAGCGCCAGTGGGCGCCGACGATCGAGGCGTCCGTGTCGTTCACCGCGCCGTCGAGGTTGGCGTCGCCCGGCACGGTCGCCACCAGCGTGAGCGACCGGGCGCCATAGTCCGGCGCCAAGACGAGGCCGCTCGGAAGCTCATCGCCCGTGACCGTCGAAAACACGCCCGTGCGGCTGTAACAGGACATCACGAGGAAGCTGTCGAGCAAGCTCGGCGCGAAGCCGCCCAGAATCGCGATCTCCAACTCGCCGCCGAGCGTCGCCGTGCCGCCGACGTCGAGCAGATCGTACTGGGTCTCCTGGGCGAGGCCGCCCAACTCGACTGAGAGCGTGCCGGTGGACTGCTGCGTGTAGTTGTTGCCGATGGTCAGTACGCCCGGCCCGAGGCCCGGCCTGACCTCTCCGCCGTTGACGACGTTGCGATCGACGTAGCCCGAGCCGGTCAGGACGCCGCCGGACTCGATGGTGACGGAGCCCTGGAGGCCGCCGTCGAGTTGCAGCGTGCCTCCGCTGGCCACCGTCAGGGCGGCGTCGGTGGCGACGAAGCCCTGGCGGATCAGTTGCACCGTGCCGCCGCCGACGCGCAGCGCCGAGCCCGAGCCGGAGACGTAGAGATCGTCGACCGTGTAGGTTTTTCCGCCCAGGGCGAACGTAACGTTGCCGCCGTCGACCTCGACCTGCTGAGACGACTGGTTGGCGGCAAACTGGACCGTGTAGGTCGCGGGCAGCGCGAACTTGGCCGTGTCCCGGGCGGTCGGCACGCCGGTGCTCCAATTGCCGCCGGTGGCAAACGCGCCGCCGGCGGATTTGTTCCAGACGCGGACCGGGTTGATCGTCCAGCCGACGTCGTCCATCCCGGCCACGTCCAGCGCGGTGAACATCTTTCGCGTGCCGGTGGTGATGTACGGGCCCATCGCGGTGGCCCGGCTCGGGCCGTCGACGTAGACGGTGCTCGTGGTCCCGTCGGCCCAGTGGGCTCCGTCGGTTGTGAGCGGCACGTTGCCACCGTACTCGGCGACCGAGGCGACGCCGGTAAACTGGTTGCCGGCGTTGATCAAGTTGTACCAGGAGTCGGAGATTCCGATGCCCAGGACGTGCCCCAACTCGTGTACAAGGACGGTGTAAAGATCGTTGTTCGAGCCGCTGGGATTGCGCGTGGGGTCGTCGTGCCACGCGCTGTCGATGTCCAGGGCGATGGAGCCGCCCCAGGGAGCATAGTCGATCGCCGTGTCGCCGATCACGTCGTCCACCGAGCCCTGCCCCCGGGTTCGGACATTATCGTACCAGGAGGACGAGTAATAGCTGACGCTCCACCTGCACGGCCCGCCGAGACCCAACGTGCTGCCGCCCAGATCGCGCGCGCCGACAAAGACGTACACCTTGCTGTCCTGTACGTCGAAATCGTTGATCGTCACCTCGGCGTCGGTGTCGGGACGCTGAATGACGGCGTTGAAGTGGTTGCCGCCGTACGACGTGATCGCCGTGAGCGTGTCGTTCAGGTTCGACTCGTAGAAATCGCCGGCCGCCAAGAGCGACTCCCTCGCCTCGGAGCCGGCGGCGAAAAAGCCGGTCGTGTCGTAACGGTAGTCGAACTCCAAATCGACGGCCGCGTTGGTGGGCGAGGCCGTCAGCAGCGCCACGACAACGCCGAGAAAGAAGCCTCTGGTTCCCCGTTCCATGAGCAGACCCCTCCATAGTGGCACAACAAGGCATTGGGACAAGAACACCGTCCATTGCCCCCATCATAGGGGCCGGCTCGCCCGATGACAAGAGTTTTTCGGGCAAATGGGGATCACCGCGTGACGGGCGGCGGGAGTCGCTGTTCGCACTGGACCTCGCTCACGCCGGCTGACAAGTACGCCGGCTGACAGGCGTACCGGCGGCATCCCCGGGCTCTTCTTCTCCACCGGGGGCTTGGGTATACTTGTCCCGATTGGCTCCCATCCTCCGTGGCTCGTCGCCCCAGCCCGCGCCGGCTATGCTCCTGGACCGTGAAGAATACGTCGAACAGGCCTATCTTTTCCGCACGCTCGGCGAACGGATGCAGTTGGCCGTCTCGACGCAGGACCTGCTGGTCGCCATCCGCCAGGAAGTTCTGGCCACCACGAAATTGCCCATGGCGCTGGAGTACATGTCCCAGGAACTGCAATTGACCGGCGGGTTCGCCACGGCGATGCGGCGGCTGGGGCACTACTTCTCGCCGTTTCAGACCTACGTCGTCGCCGAGGCGGAAGACGAGGCCGGGCGGTTCGACTTCCGCGTGGCGCTGGAGATCCTCCGGCGCGACGCCGAGTACCGCGCGAAGGAACCCTCCAAGCAAGGCGTGTTCCTCTACCAGTTCGAGACGCTTTGCCGCAACCGCCTGGGCTACGACAAGGGCCTCGAAGCCGTCGCCGCCGACCCGATCTACGACGACGATTGGCGCGAGTGGATCAAGACGGTCGGCCGGCAGATCGGGCTGGTCGACTTCGCCGACATGATCTACGTCCGCAGCGAGCACTACGCGAAGCGGCGCGGCCGGCCCGAGAAACCGGTTTTGTTCGGCGAGAAGGAAGGCCAGATCGCCCTGGCCAACCGGCGCAAGGACCCGCTGTTTCTGTTCTCGGCCCTGCAGCGCCACCTCGGCTATCCCGCCGTGCCGCGGCCCAAGCAGGGACCTTCCGAGCAGGCGGTCCTGCTGGGCCTCCAGCGCCACCTCGAACGCCTCGAAACGCGGATCAAGCTCTTGGAGGAGGAGATGCGCGGCGGCATCAACCTCAACCGCTTCTACGGCCCGGGCCAGAAGGGCGAGTAGCCCAACTTAGCGCTGCTCGGCGGGCACCTGTTGGAGCGTGGGCACGCGCGACGCTTCTCGAACCTCCCGCCGGACGCCGCCGCCCGGCGTCTGTTGCGGGGTGGGGACGTGCGAGGCCTGCTTGACCTCCCGCTCGGGCGACTGCGACTTGCCGGCCAGGTAGTTGTCGATCGTCGCGTGGTCCTGCAACTGCTGAAAACACTTGCTCATCGCCACGCGAAGCTTCTTCTCGCGCAAATCCTCGACGATCAACTGGCGGACCTTCTCCTTCTCCGTCTCCTTCTCGATCTTGACCGGCTCGGTCTGGCCTTCGCAGAAGAGGATGACGAACTTGTCCTCCGTCTGAATGATGCCCGATATCTCGCCCGGCGCCAGCGCGAACGCCTCTTTCTCGAGGACCGGCTGTCCGCCGTACTTGCGGATCGGCGGCACCTGCCCTCGCAGCTTCTTGCTGCCCGGCTCGATCGAGTATTGATCGGCCAGGTCGCCGAAGCTCTCGGCGGTTTGTTTTTCCCGGGCCATTCCCCAGACCTGCTGGGCACGGCGCAAGTCGTCCAGCACGATCGCCAGACACCGCGCGCGAGGGCCGTAGTTCGCCTCGAAGCCTTTCGCGATGTCCTCTTCGGCGATCGACACCTCGTCGCCCGCGAGCTTCCTCAGCGCCACCGACGGCCACACGGAATCGCGGTAATACACTTCGCGCGAGATGCCTTGCCGCTCGGTGGCCAGGGTGAGCCAGGCCTCGACGTCGGGCTTCCCGTCCGGCAGCGGCTCGACCGACGTCGCCGCCGCGCGGAGCACCTCGGCAGCCAGGTCGTCGTCGCTCACCTCGATCCCGCGCTTCTTGCACGCCTGCTCCAGCAACCTGCGGTTGATCGTCCCCTCGAGCACCTCTTCGCCGTGCCGGGTGATGCACTCCTCGGCCAGCATCCGGACCGTGATTTGCCGGCCGTTCAAGACGGCGGCGATGCCCGTGTCGCGCTTCGTCGGATCGTTGAAGTAGTTCTCCAGCTTCGCGCGCTCCTGCAACTCGCGGAACACGTCGTGCGCCACGGCCCGGAGCTTGCGCTCCTCAATGAACTTCTCGAGATTGGGCTTGACGAGCTCGAACTGGACCTTGCGCTCGGGCATGGCCTCTTCGCGCTTGAGAATGACGCACTGGCCGGCCACCTGGATCACCGGCGAGATCTCGCCGTCTTTCATCGAGAAGGCCGCCTGCTCGATCTCCTCGTGGCCGGCGTGCTTCCGGATCGGCGGAATCCACCCGTTGTCGCTCGCGCTGGGCGTGTCCTCGGAGAACTTCTTGGCCAGTTCGCCGAACGTCTCGGGCGCGGCCAAGGCGTCGGCGTGAAGCTTCTCGGCCTTCTTGAGGTCCTTGACCGCGATGAGCCGGGCTTTGATCGCCGGCCCATACTGCGTGTCATACGCCTCCCGCAACTCCTCCGGCGTCACCTTCAGTCGCTCGCCGGCCAGCTTCCTGAGCGCCAGCGTCGGCCAGACAATGTCCGTGGCGTACTGCGCCGGGTCGATCCCCCGTTCCTGCTTGAGCATCGTGTACCACTGATCGACGGGCACCCCGAACCGCTTGGCCAGCCGCCCGATTTCCTCCTCGACCTCCTGCCGCGTGACGCTCAGCCCCAGACGCTCGCACTCCTGGCGGATCAAGTGCAGGTTGACGAGACTCTCCAAGACGTCCTTGCCGTAGTGACGCAAGCACTCGCGAGCCAAGTCCTCTCGGGTGATCTTCTCGCCATTGACCGTCGCGACCACATCGACCTTGGGCGTCGCCGCCGGCGTGCCGCGAGGCTCGGCGGCCGGCTGCCGGCTCGCCGGACGCGCCGGCTGGGCCCGGTCGGGTGTCCGTGCCTGGGCCGGCGTTTGCGCCCGGGCCGAGTCGGCGTTCCAGTAGTAGCGAATGGCCACCACCACGGCCACCGCCGCGAGGCTGGCGAGAATCATCCCGAAGCGGACTCGCCGGTTTCCTCCATACCATTTCCCATCAAGGGGGGTGTCCTGGGTCATTGCGGTTCCTCCATAAACCGTTCTAGTTTGCCGAGTTACGTGCGGGTCCCCGCCGTCGTCCAACAACAGCGGGGGCGGCAGTATAGGGTGGACCCCCGTCCCGGGTCAAGGTCGCTTCGACGGCCCCGCCAATTCGGCCGATTCGGCCTACTCCGAAAGTCGTCCGGGCGGATCGGCCAACGAGGGGCGACGCGCCGCGGTGACCAGTTCGGCGTGACATTCTCGCACCCTTCGCTCCACCTCCCGTACCAGGTCTTTCTCCTCGTACCGGCGGACCTCTTCCGGAGGCAGGGGCTTGCCGAATCGGACGCGGAGTCTGCCCGGTCCGGGGAATCGGCGCCAACGCGGCCAGGCTTCATAGGCGCCGTCGACGGCCACGGGCACGAGGGTCACGTCGCTGCGGTATGCCAGCACCGCAAAGCCCGGCCGGAACGGAGCGATGCGGCCGTCGTGGCTTCGACTTCCCTCGGGAAACATGAGCACGACCTCGCCTCGCTTCAGCCATCGAAGCGTTTCCTTGATCCCTCCGATGCCGGTTCGGTCGATGTCGATCGGAAAGGCCCCGACCGAGCTGATGAACCAGCCGAACGGGGCAAAATCGAACAGACCCGACCGGGCCAGGAAGTTCGCCCGGCGCGGACAGCAGCAGCCGACCAGCGGCGGATCAAGATGGCTTTGATGGTTGGACAGGAGCAGCACAGCCCCCTCCGACGGAATGTTCTTCATGCCCGTCGGACGAACCCCATAGATCAAGACCCAAAGGACCTGCAGGATTTGCTTCACGCAACGATACCAGATCTGGCTGACGAGCGATCGCTGGGACACGGCAATGGGGGGATTGGGGACTGGGGATTAGGGATTAGGGCTAGAGGAAACGTCCGTCTACCGTCTACCGCGTCACTCGGCGGGCTGTTCATCCTGAATATACGTCTTCTCGCGGTAGCAAGCAGCCACGGGGACGAACAAGATCGCGACGACCGCCATGAGCGCCGTGAAGAACCAATAGTAGGACGCTCCGGGGAGTTTACTGCTGCCGTCCGGGTTTTGAATGAAGAAGTTCACCGCGGACGCAAAGAAGTTGCCCAGCGAAATGGCAAGCAAGTACACGCCCATCACCAGCGACTTCATCTTCTTCGGCGCCTGCGTGTACGAAAACTCCAGGCAAGTGATCGACACCATGATCTCGGCGACGGTGAGAAGGATGTATGCAAGGAGCTGCCACGTATATCGGGGGGTTCCACCGGCCTGAATCCAGGTTTCGATCAGCCCACACAATCCAAACGATGACGCCGCAACGAACAGACCGGTCGATATCTTCCGCAGCGGCGTCACGCGAACCACCCGCCCTGCCAATGGATACACGACGAAGGAGAACAAGGGGATCATGATCATGACCAGGATCGGGTTGATCGTTTGAAGCTGCGAGGGCAGAACCTTGCACGTAGCGAGCCACGAGAATCGCGCCAGACCGACGCCGGACAGCAGACCGGCGACGGAGTCCTGCCAAGAGCTTGGGAAGAGATGGAGATCCATCTGCTGGGCTTGCAGTACCCATGCCGAACCGGTCTGCTCAAACAGCGACCAAAACGGCGGCAAGAACACGAAAATGATTGCCAGTTTGGCGATCGTCCGGATCCCCTCCGCGCTGAAGGTCTCCGTGAAGAACGCGCCTCCGCCGGGCGGGATATGGACATACTTCCAGCGCCCGAGCCAGAAGCACAGCGTGGCCAGTGCCATGAGGATGCCCGGGACGCCGAAGGCCCAGCCGGGACCGACTTTGTCCAACAGAATCGGAGTCAGAAACGTCGAGAAGCACGATCCGAGGTTGATGGCGAAGTAGAACCAGCCGAACACCTTGGGCAGAAGATGGCTGTTGCTCGCTCCGAACTGGTCGCCGACGTTGGCCGAGACGCACGACTTGATCCCCCCGGCCCCCAGCGTGATCAAAATCAACCCGGTGAACAGCCCGAGCCGGGTCTCGTCTGTTGCCAAGGCCAGATGCCCCAGGCAGTAGACCAGCGAGAGGCTCACGATCGTGCGGTATTTGCCCCAAAGCGCGTCGGCCAGGATGGCCCCCAGAATCGGAAAAAAGTAGACCCCAGCGCCGAAGAGGTGAAACCAAGACATCGCCTCTTCCTTACTCATTACCGCCAGATCACCCTGGGAATCCAGCAGGTATTGGGTCATAAACACGACCAGAATGCTCTTCATTCCGTAGTAGGAGAACCGCTCGGCCGCTTCGTTGCCGACGATGTACGGAATGCCCGGCGGCATCTTCGTCGACGCCACGGGGGCTGTGGCATACGGTCGCTTGGACATCCGGGGCTCCATCAGAGGGATTGCGTCGGGTCGCTGGGGCCCAACAGACGGCCTTGCCTTGGATGCCCCAAGTCCACATGATGGTCTGGGCGGGCGCGGCGGTCAAGCCGTCGTCCTGCCGCGATCTCGCCCAAAATCGCCCTGAAACCGTCCCGTGGGCCTGGTACGGTTATCAAAGTAGCCGGATAATAAAGAGTTTACGGCCACTTCGCCGCCTTTAATAGCCTATATCCCCCTAAAGAAGGGTTCGTCGCGTGCAACGATTCATGCTCAAATCCAAGATCCACCGTGCCACCCTGACCGGCACCGATTTGGATTACGAGGGCAGCATCACCCTCGACCGGAACCTGCTCGACGCCGCCGAGATCCTGCCCGGCGAACAGGTCCACGTCCTCAACCTCAGCAACGCCCAACGGCTGGTGACCTATGCCATCGAGGCGCCCGCCGGATCCGGAACCGTCCTCCTGAACGGCCCCGCCGCCCGACTGGCCGTGCCCGGCGATCGCGTGATTATCATCACCTACTGCGCGGTGTCCGACGAGGAATCGCGAGTCTGGAAGCCCAACGTCGTTCTGGTCGATGAAAAGAACCGCGTGCGCTCGTGAGCGGCAAGACTAGCGTTGCGTCTCCGTCCGCCGACGCGCCATCTGTTCGGCCTGACGCTTCACGCGGCTGTCGGCGTCGGATCGGGCCATCCGCTCCACCTGCTCCAAGAGCACCGGATCGTTGCCGGTCGCCATCAGCGTGATCACCGCAAGGCGGACCCCGGCGTCGGGATCCCGCGCAAGCCACAGAAGCCACGGCTCCGCGTCCACGCTCTTCAAGTCGGGCAACACTTGGACCAACTGCTTGCGGGCTTCCGGGTCGGGGTCGAACAACTGGCGCCCGAGTTCGAGATGCACTTCCGTGAACCCGCGACGCTTCAACGCCTCTCGCGCCTCGGCCACGCTCGCGGGATCCTCGTCGCGCAGACGCCGGATCAGGTCGATCGTCTCGTCGGACGGCAGCTTTGGGTCCCCGGACGGGCGCGCGTCGACCACGGCCCCGCGTCGGTTTGGGGACGCTTCGGAAGACGCTGCCGCGCGCGAAGCCACCGCCGCTGACTTCGACGCCGCGCCGGATTCGCCCAACAGCCCGGGCGGCTCCCGGCCGCCAAGCGGCTGGAGCCGTTCGTCGTGGTGGAACCGTTCGGGCTGGGCCGGCGAGTCGGTCGCCGGATCGTCGCCGGCCAACGGACCAGGCATCGCGGAGGCGTCGGGCACCGCCCGCGGACCGAGGTCGCCACCGGGCAGATAGGCCAATTCCGCAATCGTCGTCGGATCGACGAGCAAACGCTCCGAGTCCGCCAATGTGTCCGCCGGAACACGATCGGCCGGCACGTCATCGTCCCGCTCGGCAGCTCGAAACACTTTCTCACAGGCGGCGATCACGGCGGCGCGGTCGATGGCGCTGGGATCGAGCGGGCAGCGGAGAATTTGTTCAGCAAGCTCGGCGGCCTCACTCCGGGCTTTCGGCCCAAAATGGTCGACCGTCTCGGCCAGGGCGTCCGCCAGACGTGCCAAGTGGGGGGACGCCTCCTGCGCGTGGAGCGATTTCCACTGACGGAGCTTCTCGTCGAGTTCGCGACGGGCGCTGTCGGCCACGTACGGTCGGGACGAACCCAGCGTCCGGACGAGTGACGGAATTCCCATATCACCCAGACTTGCCATTCTTCCAAGCAGAACCCCAGCCCGATCTTCCCCCGCAGTCTCCATCTCCTTCTGCCAATGGCAAGCGAGCCAGCCCAGCAAGGGTCCCCATGACGCCGCGACCGATCCGATCAGGACGGCGGCAACGACCAAGGCGGCGAGGAGAGCTTTCTTCTTCATCACGTGACTCTGGTGGGCCTCGGCCCACCCCACATGGGACATCGACGGGGGTTCGGGCAAGGGCGGCGTATTGTCCGGCATTCGCCCACCCATCGCAAGAGCAATGAGCAATTTGACTGACCCGTCAAGCCCGCGGAAACCGAATATCCATGAAGATCAGCAAACTCGCCGGCAGCCACCGCCTGGCTCCGGCGAAGGGGGGACATCGAACGGGGGGAATCATGGCGCCGTTGGATCGCGTCCGCGCGCGGGCTCGCGCCGCGCGTGAACTCAGGAAGAATAGGCATCCTGGGCATGCACTGAAGTTGCTTCTGGCGTTGCTGATACTCTTGGCCCTTATCAATCGGGGGATCAGCAGTGCGGAGCCGTCGGCAGCGGAGCCGTACCAGGCCACGACGAGCCGCGAGGCCCGGGATTCGGCCATTCAACTTGTCCCGATCGAGAAGCTCGACGCCGAAGCCCGAAAGAAGGTCGCGTCCGTTCTCTCGACGACGAACATCTTCCGCCGGTTGCCGGTTCACGTAACCCGGTGCGATCCGGACCTCTATCTGTTTCTGGTTCGCCATCCCGACGTGGTGGTGGGCATCTGGGAGGAACTGAAGATTTCCGACCTGCGGATGCAGCAGACCGGCCCGGGCGTCTATCGCGGCAGCGACGGCGAGGGCACGGTCGGCACCGTCGAGTTTCTCTATCAGGACCACG
>JAPLNP010000375.1 GCA_026401055.1 Planctomycetia bacterium | reverse complement strand
GGCTATGGCTCGCTTGCGATCAGCGACGGGGCTACCGTATCGGCGAACGACACGTCAATTGCGGCCCACGCCGGCGGCGCCGGAACCGCGACGATCGCCGGAAACGGTTCGGTCTGGAATAACTCGGGCCAGTTCGATGTTGGCTGGGACGGCGGGTCGGGCTCCTTGACGGTTTCCTCCAATGCCACGCTGAACGTGGGTGGCACGCTCGCCGTTTGGCAAAACAGCCGGCTCACGATCGATGGCGGAATCGTCAACACCCAATCGTTTTCCTTGGTGAGCGGTGGCGAGCTCGACTTCCGCGACGGAACGTTGACCGTCAACGGCGGCACCTTCAACCCGGGTGGCGTGGTGGACTTCAGCCTCGACGGCGACTCGGCCACGGCCCTGCCCACGCTGCGGCTGGTCGGCGGCGCCACAATGGCAAGCATCGACGAACTGATAGTCGGCGGCACGCACCGAGGCGCCATGGAAATCCGCGGGGCTTCGGCGCTCAGTTCGGGCTACGGCGCCATCGGGGCGCAAGTCGATTCGGCCGGGGTGGTGACGGTGGCGGATCCCGGTTCGTCTTGGGAAATCGGCGGCTGGCTGACGATTGGCGGAAGCGGCTCCGGCGTCTTGAACGTCCTCAACGGAGCTGACGTCTCGACCCCTTATGTGTATCTGGGGGCAATCAGCGGCGCCTCGGCCGCCGTGACCGTCAGCGGGACCAACGCCCGGCTGGATGCGGTGGATGCACTCTACGTTGGCGGACTTGACGGGATGCCGGGCGGGACCGCCGTGTTGAACATCCAGACCGGCGGAACGGTCGACACGGGCATTCTCGAGATCTGGGGACCCGGCACCGTAAACCTCGACGGCGGGGCCCTTTCCGTTGGTCAATTGTCCATCGACGGGGGCGTGCTGAACTTCAACGCCGGAACACTCGCTATCCACAACATGATTCTGACCGTCGGCGCCGGTGGTCCGCTTGGCAGTTCGCTCGAATTGAGCAGCGGACAGCATATCACGGTCGACATGGCCTCCAGCATCGCATCAACCGGAAGACTCTGCGTGGGCGGCGGCGTTTCGTTCCATGCAGGCACGCTCACCAACCAGGGCGAACTGCAACTGGCCGGACACACGGCCAGAGTCTCCGCGAGCCAGATTCTCAACTACGGCTTGATTCACGGAAGCGGCCGCCTCGACGGCCCACTCGCGAACACTGCCGGCGGACAGGTCCGCGTCGACACCGGCGACTGGATCATCGTCAGTGCGGCGAACAGCGAAAACTCCGGCACCATCAACCTCGAGGGCGGTACGCTCGAATTCACCGGCAGCCTCTACAATTATGAGGGAGGCTTCATCTCGGGCCGCGGCACGCTGCGGGCCGCGGGCGGGTTGACCAACGAGGGTGTCCTGACTCTCAGCGGCGGCTTCAGCGACGTCTACGGCGACGTGACTAACGATGAGACCACCTCGAAAATCGTGATCACCGGCGGCGGCTTGACCACCTTCTACGACGACGTGCACAGCGACGGGACGATCCGCATCAGCGCCGGCTGCGCGGCCGTCTTCCTCGGCGAATTGTCCGGATCCGGCGGCATCAGCGGCACGGGCACCGCCTACATCGAGGACGACCTGCGGCCCGGCAATAGCCCCGCGGTGGTCGCCTTCGGCGGCGACCTGGTCTTTAGCGACGCGGCCACGCTCGAAAGCGAGTTGGCCGGGACCGATCCGGGCGACGATGACGGCATCGAAGCGGCCGGCGACCTAGCGCTGGCCGGCACGCTGGACGTCCGGCTTCTCGATAGCTTCATGCCATCGCTGGGCGACACGTTCGACATCCTCGACTGGTCGTCGCTTGCCGGCACGTTCGACGCGATCCTGTTACCGGAGTTGGCCGCCAGTCTGAAGTGGGACACCGACGATCTCTACGTCTCCGGCGAACTGGCCGTCATCCCGGCGGTGAGGATTCCCGGCGACGCCAATGACGACGGGTTTGTCAACGACAAGGACGC
Organism: Planctomycetia bacterium; assembly: GCA_026401055.1. Classification (GTDB taxonomy): domain Bacteria; phylum Planctomycetota; class Planctomycetia; order Pirellulales; family Thermoguttaceae; genus JAPLNP01. The sequence continues at coordinate 259 of JAPLNP010000375.1, read as the reverse complement.
GTCGATTGTTGGCGCCCACTGGATGACCGGCGACGCCGCCTGGGAGGACGGCGACTTCAACGACGACAACGTCGTCAACGACAAGGACGCCGCGATCCTGGCCGCCCACTGGGGGGAAACCACGCCGCCGGGCTCCGGCGTGCCCGAGCCGAGCACGATCGTGCTCCTCCTGTGTGCTCTGGCGGCGCTCGCGGTAATGCGCCGGCGGAGAACTCGCTAGCCCAAGTTACGCTGCTGCCCCGGGAAACTCAACAATTTG
>JAPLNP010000006.1 GCA_026401055.1 Planctomycetia bacterium | reverse complement strand
GCACTGTCAAGCCGTTGTCAAGGGGCGTCTGTGCGCTTTTAGTGGCTACATAATGCAATTCATTCCAAGCACGCAACCCCTTGCAGCCAAGCCACTTAACGGCGAAAAGCAGCTCGCAAACGAGGAAAAGTCTGGTCTAGCATAGGACTTACAACCACTCCAAAGCAAACCTGAGCGAACCGTTGACAAACGGCCCCTACAGAGATGAAACCCCGGCGAACCGCCGCGGGCGACGAGAGACGAAAACGCTTCATGAGGGGACCTCGTGTTCCGACACCAGATGCCGCCGCCGATCAGTTGATAGCGTACCACCGCGTGCCCGGCGAAGACAGTATGCTACAGAGGGGCTGATTATGACACCCGTGTGGGGGCACTGTCACGAGCCTGATGCACACCTGCGAGTTCCGCGAGGCCAGACGGTTCGGCTTTGCGAGAGGGGTCATTCCCCCGCGCTAACCCACGCCCGCCAGCGATGCCTTCTTTCGCTCGGCGATCACGTCGCGCTGGAGGCTCGGCGGCAGGGGCTTGTAGCGGGCGAATTCCATCGTGAACGTGCCTTGTCCTTGGGTCATGCTCCGCAGGTCGGTCGAGTAGCCGAACGCCTCGGCCAAGGGGATCTCGCCCTCGATCCGCGCCAAGGCCGCGTCCATGCTCGTCGCCAGGATCATCCCGCGGCGGCTCGTCAGATCGCCGACGACCGAGCCCTGGAAGGGGGCGGGACACTCGATCTCGATCTTCATCACCGGCTCCAACAGGATCGGCTTGGTCCGGGGGAACGTCTCGCGCATCGCGGTTCGAGCGGCGGTCTGAAACGCCATGTCCGAACTGTCCACCTCGTGGTACGAGCCGTCCTCCAGGCTGACGAGAAGATCGACCACCGGGTAGCCCGCCACGGGCCCCTTGGGCAACCCCTGGCGGAAGCCCTTCTCGACGGCGGGAATGTACTGCTTGGGAATCCGACCGCCGGTGACGTGCTCCTCGAAGACGAACGTCGCTCCCTCTTCGTCCGGCTCCGTCATCGGTCCCATCCGTCCGACGATGTGGGCGAACTGACCGGAGCCGCCCGTCTGCTTCTTGTGCCGGATGTTGAACTCGACGGTCTGCGTGGGGGCCTCGCGGTAATTCACCTTGGGCGGTCCGACCACGACCTCGACGCCGTACTCGCGCTGGATCCGCTGAACGTAGATCTCCAGGTGCAACTCGCCCATGCCCGAAATGATCGTCTCGCCGGTCTCCTCGTCGCCGGCGACGTGCAGCGTGGGATCCTCGCGGCGGAATCGGTGCAGGGCCTTGCTCAGGCGATCGGCCCCGTCGCGCGTGGCGGGCTCGATCGCCATTTTGATGACGGGCTCGGGCACGAACATGTTTTCGAGCGTGCAGTAGGGATACTCCGAGGCGTAGGTGTCGCCGCTGTTGCAGTCGACCCCGAGCACGGCCACGATGTCGCCGGCCAGGGCCACGTCGACGTCCTGACGCTGGTCGGCGTGCATCCGCACGATCCGGCTGAAACGCTCCTTGCGGCCCGAACGCTGGTTGAAGTAGCTCGCGCCCTTGACGAATTTGCCCTGGTAAACCCGCATGAACGTGAGTGTCCCGAACGGGTCCTCGACGATCTTGAACGCCATGGCGACCGTCGGCGCGGCGGGGTCGGGCACGAGCCGCACCGGCCGCTGGGGATCGCGGTGCGCGAATGCCTTCGCCTCGCTTTCCAACGGCGAGGGCAGGTAGCGGACCACCGCGTCCAACAGCGGCTGCACGCCCTTGTTGCGATAGGCGGAGCCGAGAAACACCGGCGTCAACAACTGCCGGCCGACCGCCGCTCTGGTCACCTCGTGGATCAACGCCAGCGGGACCTCTTCCTCGGCCAAGAGCAACTCCATCAACTCGTCGCTGTACATGGCCAACGCCTCCAGCAGGTGCGCCCGGGCGTGGGCCGCCGCGTCGACCATCTCGGCGGGAATCGCCTCCTCGCGGACGTTCTCGCCGTTGGAACCGTCGAAGTAGATCGCCTTCCGGGCAACCAGGTCGACCACGCCGCGGAAGTCGGCCTCGGCGCCGATGGGCAACTGCATCAACCGCGCGTCGCAGCCGAGCTTCTCTCGCATTTGGGCCACGACCTTTCGCGGATCGGCGCCCGTGCGGTCCATCTTGTTCACAAACGCGATCCGCGGCACGCCGTAACGCCGCATCTGGCGATCGATCGTCAGCGACTGGGCCTGGACGCCGCCCACCGCGCAGAGCACGAGCACCGCGCCGTCGAGCACGCGGAGACTCCGCTCGACCTCGACGGTGAAATCGACGTGGCCGGGCGTGTCGATCAGGTTGACCGTCGCGCTGCCCCACTGGACCGACGTGGCCGCGCTGGTGATCGTGATCCCGCGCTCCTTCTCGAGAGCCATGTAGTCCATGGTCGCCCCTTCGCCGCGGACCTCCTGGATGCGATGGATGCGACCGGCGTAGAACAGGATCCGCTCGCTGAGCGTCGTCTTGCCCGAGTCGATGTGCGCGGAAATCCCGATGTTGCGAACGCGCGCTAGATCGCGATTTGTCGTTTTTCCGATATCAGCCATGGGTCTGTCTGTTTCCGCCGCTCTCGTCCGGCGCGCCTCCCGCCGTGGATGTCGTTGGCAAACGGTTCCGCCAGCGGGGCGAGAACCGTGTCGGGCAAGGGCTCCCCAGGGACTTCGCCCGAGTGACAACGCGACGAGCGTTCCCCGAGGCGCCCACCGCGCAGACTCGTTAGTATATGCGAACCGGGCTGTTCTTTCCAGGGGCAAAACCGACCGTCACAGGCGTTTTCGGGGGGACTGTCCCGTTTTTCGCGGCGCGGAGAACGTTCCCCCACCAACTGGCGTTTTCGCCGCGAAAATGGGCTGTCCC
>JAPLNP010000457.1 GCA_026401055.1 Planctomycetia bacterium | reverse complement strand
GGCATCCGGCAGGTACTCTCCCGGTCCCGGCATGGCGGCGCCCTCCTTGGCGTGGGTCCCCAGTCACCAGATAACCCGAGAATCTGCACACTATAGGCTGCTGAGTCAAGACCAAAACCCTATTTCCTTGCTACAGTCTCTCTGTAGACGGAGGAAAACGCAGGTCGGTCGTGATCCTCGCGGTAGCGGCCGCATTGCCAGCATTGTCTGTGAGTTCAATTCTGAATGTGACTTGCACGGGAATGCTCCTGGCTTGACTGGAGGTTATCGTGAAGATTACGTGGATGGACAGGCTTACGTTCCTGATGGCATTGTTGGCATTGTTGTTTAGCTGTTTGTCGTTTGGAATAACCATTGGGCAATCGATACAGCGAACCTTGCAGCAGTCAGAAACAGAGCGAGCAACGCGATCCAAAACGCCCAAGTTTTGAATTCATGTTTCAGTGAGGATCTTTCGATGTTGGCGACACGGGACGCAAGGTCGGCAATCGTTCTCCTGGTCGGATCGCGTTCTTTGTCCCGTTCGTTTAGTATTTTCTCGCCTGCGCGGTATCCCGGTGTGTGTACATTCCATTTGAGCATTTCGGCGCGGATCTCATCGTCGGAAAGCGGGAGGTACTCCGCCTCGAAGTCGGCAAGTTGCTTGGCTATGTCTTCGCGCGTGGGCATGTTGTGATCTCGCAGAACGATAATTCTACGGCTCCGCGCCGTATAGCAATCGACTCCCGGCACCCGCCGCCTCACGAAAGGCCAGTCAGGGTAATAACTTATCGCAAATCAATCCGAATTGCAAGCAGCTGCAAAGACGGCGCTGCACCACATAGCGTCCAAGTTTCGGCCGATACACAGCCGAATCCAAGCCGCGGAAAGAAGCTGCACGAAGAGTTTCGGGACAAAATGCGATCGCTGCATTACGCCATGGCGACGGAGAAGTCCTACCGTCATTGGATTATCAAATTCGCATAGTAGCCATCGAGTATGTAGGGGATGTCGCCGTGGGACAGAGATGGGCAAGAGCTTCCCTCCTGCCTTCGATGCGTCAACAGCTCTGCGCGCTCATGAGTAACCGTCATGTGCAACCCCGTCGCTTCGCGAACGCCTCGGCGCCGAAGGCCGCCGCCGCTACAAGGACGGCTTCGGCCACCGCCAGATGAGCCGCACGATCCGCGACTTGTACGTGCGTCTGTTGGGGTAGGGCAGGGGGGCGTTTTTGGAGTGCGGCGATTCAGCGTCGCTTTCTTTGCGTCGTGCCCCTGGGTCGCCGATCATCGATCAAAAGCGGCGATGAATCGCCGCACTCCAAAACAGGGTAAGAACGTACCACCTATTGTGGCTGCCTCTCCTGCGAAACCTGGAAATCCCGCGTATTTGGCAAATCCTGCGTGCCCGTCGCGGCCGAGATTGTCGAAGGGGCGTTGTTCCGTTAGACTGGGAGGGTTGTGAGAGGGCCGACCGCCGTTGCCGGTAACCGAATAGTTCAGCGAGATGATATTCTTTGTCCAGGGCGACCCCGGGTTACATTGGCCCTTACCGGCTATTGAACGTGGTCAATACGGGCCAGACGAGCCAGATCTGGCAGGCGTACGATGATGCCGCAAACGAGATTTGCGGAATCAAGGTCCTCCTGAGCGAGTTTCGCCGAAACCGAGAGCACCTGGCCTACCTGAAGCAGGAATGGACCGTCGGCGGGCCGCTCCAACACGATCGGATCATCCGGTTCCGGACCTTTGCCGTGGACAGGGGGACTCCCTATCTCGCCATGGAGTGGTTTCCCGCGCCGAATCTGAAGCAACGGATGCGGTACGACTATGACAAGTTCGAGTACCGGATCCCCGACATTATCGAACAGATGTGCGAAGCGCTCGTCTACCTGCACGCTCAGGGTTGGATCCACCGCGACGTCAAACCGGATAATTTCCTTGTTTCCGAGGAGGGCAACGTCAAACTGATCGACTTCGCCCTGACTCAGCGGCTCAAGGGAGGCATCTCCAATCTCCTCGGGCCGAAGGGAAGAATCCAGGGCACCCGAAGCTATATGTCGCCCGAGCAGATTCGCGGGGGAGCCTTGGACGGGCGGGCCGACCTGTACAGCCTCGCCTGCACTCTGTATGAGTTGCTCAGCGGAAAACCCCCCTATACGGGCGCCAACGCCAATGACCTGCTGCTGAAGCACCTGAGGGCGGCGGTCCCGACGCTCGAGAGCGCCAACCATAACGTGACGCCCGAGTTCGGTGAGTTGATCCGTCGGAGCATGGCGAAGAAGGCCTCGTCGCGACCCAAGAGCATGGCGGACTTTCTCACCGACTTCCGCATGGTCCGCGTGTTCCGCCGCGCTCCCAAGTCGCCGCTCGAGGTGGAAAAAACCGACAAGACGTAACCTTCAGGCAGACCCATGGCCAGTAACGAGTACCGGCTTCCCTTCGAACAGCCGATCTTCGAGCTTGAGGCTCGGATCGAGAAACTTCAGCGCCTCGTGCCCCAGGGCGTGGAGACGCGCGACGAGCTTCGGCGCTTGGGGCGCGAATTGACGACGCGGAAGAAGGAAATCTACAGCCAGCTCCGCCCCAGTGAAACGGTCGACGTCGCCCGGCATCCCCACCGGCCCATGACCACCGACTACCTGGAGCTGACGTTCGACGAATTCGTCGAACTCCACGGGGACAAGACGTTCGGCGACGATCGCGCCATCCGCACCGGCTGGGCCAAGCTCGACGTGTTCAAGGTTATGGTCGTCGGCCATCAGAAGGGCAGAAATCTCAAGGAACGAAACGCCTGCTATTTCGGCTGCGCCCACCCCGAGGGCTACCGCAAAGCCATGGACAAAATGCGCCTGGCGGCCAAGTTCCACATGCCGGTCGTCTGCTTCATCGACACGCCGGGCGCGTATCCTGGCATCGGGGCCGAAGAACGCGGCCAGGCCCAGGTGATCGCCACCTCCATGCTCGAAATGTCCCGCCTGCCCACGCCGATTGTCTGCGTCGTGATCGGGGAAGGAGGGTCCGGCGGCGCCCTGGGCATCGGCGTCGGCGACCGCGTCGCCATGCTCGAACACGCCTACTACTCGGTCATCAGCCCGGAAGGCTGCGCCGGCATCCTCTGGAGAAGCGATGCCTACCGGCATCAGGCGGCCGAAGCCCTGAAAATGACCTCCAAGGACCTGCCCGCCCTGGGCGTGATCGACGAGGTGATCCCGGAGCCGTTGGGCGGCGCCCATCGCAATCCGCACTTGATGGCCAGCCGGATGAAAACGTTTCTGCGAAACCAGCTCCGCCAACTGGTCGACATCCCCATCGACGAACTGCTTGAAGCGCGGTACCAGCGATTTCGACGACTGGGGCAGTTCCTCGAAACGGCCGACGGGAAGGCCCCGGAACCCGAAGCCGACGGCGAGATGCCCGCGCCGGCCGACAGACCATCTCCCGCAGCCGTTGTCCCGAGTCCCAAGGCCAAGGCGAACCGTGCCCTCGGTTCCGTACCGCACTGACGCCGGCACAATCGATTCTCGATTCCCCATCCCCCCGCAATTCTATTCCGCCCGCGGTCTTGCGAACACCAAAGGAAGCTCCGAGATGTCAGACCTGCCCCACCCCAACGAGGATATCCCCGCGGCCGACGCCGACGCGCGGACCACGAGACCGCAATCGCCGGCCCCTTGTTGTTGCCTCGGCGATTCGTCGGGCAAGCCGGGGACCAGCGTGCTGCGAATCGCCGTCTTGCTGTTGGTCGTTCTGCTCGTGGCCGCCGCCGTCGCGGCCGGCTATTGGGTCGTAACTTTGTTGTCCGATTCGTCGCACACCGTCGCCGAAACCGCCGCCCGCGAGGCCCTCGCCAAGCAAAAGGTCCTCATGGTCACCGAGCCGGGGACCAAGCACGTCACGAGCATTCACTTCCAGAGCAAGAACCTCGACCAAGGGCAACTCGAGAACCTGGCCGCGTTGTACCGCATCGGCTCGATCCACCTCGGCGGCACCAACGTCACCGACGACCAACTGCAGTACATCGCCAACCTCGGCAATCTGGCCTCGCTCGTCCTAAGCGACACGGCCGTCACCGACGAGGGACTCAAACGCCTCAGAGGGCTCGGCCGCCTGGAGGCATTGCACCTGACGGACACCGCCGTCTCCGACGCCGGACTCGTTCACCTGCGAGCCATCGGAAGCCTCAGCGTGCTCGACCTCTCCCACACCAAGGTCACCGACAAAGGCCTCGAACAACTGTTGCCGCTGGCGAACCTCCGGTGGTTGCTGCTTTCGGGCAACGACGTCACCGACGAGGGATTGGAGACCCTCACGGCCATGACCGGGCTGGGACGCCTTACCATCACCGGAACCAAGGTGACGCCCGAGGGAGTCAAGAAAATTCTCGAGGCCATTCCCAAACTTTCCGTGGACGCGGGCCCGGAAGCGCCGAAAGAAGCGACCCCGGCGGCCGGACCCGCGGCGAAGCCGACCACCTGAGCATTCACCGGGGACTGTCCCCCTCGCAGCGCGGACAACAAGGAGAACCCATGAACCTCTCTGCGCGCCCCCATCCGGATCGATCGTCTCCGGTCCGGCGTCCACGAGCCGGCCGTCGTGGCGAGACCTCGCGGATGGTCCCGGTGGTGATTGTGGTCGCCGGCGTGCTGGCGATCTGGCTCCTGGTCGGCAAGCAGCAGGCCCCCGAGAACAAGGTGGATGCGCCGGACAACCCGCCCGCCGCGGAGCAAGTGCGGGATGAATCCGCAACGCAGGCCGCGCTCAAACAGCGCGGCATGATCGTGGTCAGGGATCCCGAACTGAAATGCGCGACCGCCATCCAATGCCGGGACAAGACGATCGACGACGCGATCCTCGCCGAGATCGCCACGCTCAGCCAACTCGGCTCGATCAATTTCGCCGAAACCAACGTGACCGACGAGCAGTTGCGCTACCTCTCCGGTCTCGGAGAACTCGCGTCGTTGGTTCTCAACGGGACCTCGATCGGCGACGCCGGACTGGTGCACCTCGCCGGGCTCGGCAAGCTGGAGGCGCTCCATCTCCTCGACACCAAGGTGACCGATGAGGGGCTCAAGACCCTGGGCAAGATGTCGAGCCTCAAGATCCTCGACCTCTCGAAGACCCGGGTGACCGACCGGGGGTTGGAATCCATCGTCCGATTGCCCGAACTCAAGTGGCTTCTGCTGGCCGAAACGGCCGTCAGCGACGAGGGCCTGAAGCGGCTGGAGGCGATGCCCCTTCTCGGACGGCTGACGCTGAGAGGCGCCCGGGGCGTGACGCCCGAGGGCGTCGGGCGGCTGAAAACCGCCAGGCCGAAGCTGGCCGTGGATTTCTGATCCGGCGATCGGCGATTCCGGCGCGAGCCGAGCCGCGACCGTGAGGGAGCGGTGTTGGCCAGCCGCATCGCAAACCGAGCCGCGACCGAATCGGTGAATTGCCGGCACCGCTCCCTTACGGTCGCGGCTCGGTTTCTGGCATCATTTCGGTTTCCACCATGTTTTCGAGCCTGCCCCCAACGTCCGATAATGTTTCTTATGTTCGGTCAGGGAGATCGTTTCGACCTGGACGTTTCACGGCTGCACCCGCACCATCACCGCGACGCCGGCGGCACTCGGCGCCGCCGGCAACGCCCGCGAACCAGCCCTCTGATCGCCGGCACGCCGTCACAGCGTCAGGCCGCGCGAACCCGAAGAGGAACGACCCGACGCGATGTCCGCCAGACGGTTCGCCGGACAGTTCGTCGCGGGGGCTTTGTGGAAGGGGCCCGCCGGTAAACGTCGCTGGCCTCCACCCCCCTGCCCTTGAAGCCGGTTTTCAAGGGCCTGTCAGATCGCCCACCGATATGGGGGGATAGTCGCTCTCGTGTATTGATGCGTAGCACCGCCGAGGGCGGCTGTGCCACATGACGTTCTGAACCGTCCGTGGTCACCGGCCTTTGAGGTCGTCTCGCAACTTGTCGAGCCGCGTGTCGACCTCGCTGCGCGCTCGCTGGAGGCCCTTGTCGAGATCCTGCTGCAGATCGTCCGTCGAGTCCTTGCCCACCGAGTCCAGCCCCAACTTGTCCTTGTCCAACGCTTCGACGAGCGTCTTCTCCGCCGGCGTCGCCGGATCGAGCTTCCGGTCCAACTCGTCGATGTACTCGCCGAGCACATCAGTGACTTCCTTGGGCAGCACCGGCGTGGCGTTCTTGATGAGCACGGCGATGTACCGGCCGGAGTAGCTCCCCAACACCTTCTGCCGGGCCGACTCCGAGAGCGTCACCACGAAGAACGTGATCACGACGCAGAGCAACACGCCCTTGGCCAGCCCGAACAGTGCCCCGATCTGACGATCGAACTCCTTCAGCCGCACTCGGTCGATCATGCCCGCCACCAGTCGGAAAACCAGCCAGATGCCCAGCGACGTGGCCAGGTAGAGCACGAACATGGCGATGAAGCGATTCCATGGCTCCCGGGCGCTGAACAACGGGGCGAGTGGGCCGCTGAAGTGGACCGCCACGATCGCGCTGACGACCAACGATGCCAGGGAGGCGATCTGCCAGGCCATGCCTTTCCAGAAGCCGAACAGAATCGTTGCGACCAACACGGCCAGCATGATGATGTCGTAGATCTGCATGACGATGCCTTTCACGCTTGCTTGCTCGACGGCCGAGACGCCGCGATTCGGCCCGGGAGTATACCCGGAAGGCCGCGTGGAACGAAGAGCATTCGCGCCGCTGGAGGGGCAGGGCATCGGGTGCCTCGCCGGCGGGGAGTCGCAAATTGATCTTGGCAGCAAAGGCGATGTTGGGTAGAACGCTCGGCGCGATCACGCTATTGAGTCCTGCGCTGCAAATGCGCGGGTGCCAGCGGCAGCTTGTCTGCCGCTGCCCGGAATCGCAGGGGCGGACGAGCCGCCCCTGGCACCCAGTTGAATCGCCAATCCCCAGCCCCCAATCCCCAATCCCCAATCCCTAATCCCACTCTACCCATGGCAGGATTCAAAACGCACCTCACGGTCAGCAGTCTCGCGGGCGTCGGCTACGGCGCGACGGCCCATTTCATGTACGGGGTGCCGGCATCGACGTGCATCCTGGCCGGAGGGCTGTGCGGCGTCTCGGGAATGCTGCCCGACGTGGACAGCGGACCGGGCAGGCCGCTTCGCGAGAGCATGGGCTTCGCCGCCGCCGTCGTGCCCATGATGCTGATCGACCGGCTCGAACAATTCGGCTTGTCCCAGGAGATGATGATCCTGGTCGGCGCGCTCATCTACGTCGCGGTCCGCTTCGGCGTGGCCGAACTCTTGCGGCGCTACACGATCCATCGCGGCATGTTCCACAGCCTGCCGGCCGCGGCGATCGCCGGCGAGCTGGCCTTCCTGCTCGCCTCCGGCGACGACGTCCGGCTCCGCGTCTACAAGGCGGGCGCCGTCGTGCTCGGGTACGTTTCCCACCTAGTCCTCGACGAACTCTACAGCCTCGAGTTGTACCGGGGTCGGCCGCGGCTGAAGCGGTCGTTCGGAACCGCGCTGAAAGTGTTCAGCCATTCGTGGTGGCCCAACCTCTCGACCTACGCAAAGCTGGCGCTGCTGACCATGATCGTCATCAAGGAGCCCAGTTGGATGCAGGACGTCCAACAGCACGAGCGCCAACTCCGCGCGGAACGCTACGCCGCCGAACTTCAACAACAGCCCACGGCCGGCGCGCCCCGTGCCGGCGACGCGGAGGCTTCGCGCGAGGCCAACACCGTGGAAGAAACCGTGAAGCGCGAAGTCGGCCGGGCGGCCTCCTGGTTCAAGTGACCGGGTGCGCGCAAACCGAGCCGCGACCGTGAGGGAGCGGAGATGGAGACTCGCCCGCCGCGCCTCGGCAAATCGCTCCCTCACGGTCGCGGCTCGGTTTTCTCGGTGTGATGGCGATTCCTATTCGGCCTCGCGCGGTTTGCCGTGTCTCGGCCGCGACAGGTCCTGGCTGTCCAGAACGAGCGTGACCGGACCGTCGTTGACCAGCTCGACCTCCATGTGGCAGCGGAATCGGCCGGTGGCCACCTCGACCGCCCGGGCGGCCACCGACGACGCAAAGACCTCGTAGAGCGTCTCGGCCAGTTCGGGCGCGGCGGCGGCCGTGAAGCTGGGGCGGCGGCCCTTGCGACAGTCGCCCAGCAGCGTGAACTGACTGACCACCAACATCGAGCCCGCGACGTCGGCCAAGGTCCGATTCATTTTCTCTTCGTCGTCTTCGAAGATCCGCAGGCCGACGATCTTGTCGGCCATTTTGAGCGCGTCGGCCTCGGTGTCGCCTTCGGCCACGCCCAAGAGGACCAGCAAGCCCGGGCCGATCCGGCCGCAGACCTCTCCCTCGACGCGCGCCTCGGCGCGACTCACCCGCTGGACGCACGCCCGCATGGGATTCCCCCACCGTTGATCGCCGTTACAATAGCAGGGTCGATAGCTTACCACGGCCAGTGGGCAGTGGCCAGTGGGCAATGGTCGGTTGTCAGTTGGGGACTGGTCCATTTTTCGGCCGGAGGACGTGTTTCGCGCGAGAGACGTAGACCGAAGAATGGACCTGTCCCCTTCCGCCGCGTCGTCGCGTGTCGCGAGGGGGACAGTCCCATTTTCGCGGCGACGGCTCCCGTCGGCGAGGCAACGTCCACCGCGCCGCGAAAATCGGGACAGTCCCCGGCCAATCCAGTCCCCAACCTCCAATCCCCAACCCATGAGTTCCAACGACGCTTGCTGGCTCTATCTGGTTCGACACGCGGCGACGGCGAATAACTTAAAGAGGCCGCCGCGGCTGCAAGGGCGGCGCTGCGATCCGGGCTTGTCGGACCAGGGGCTCGAGGAGGCGGCGAGGACGGGGGCATTCCTCGCCGGAGTCCGAATCGACCGCGTTTGTTCAAGCCCCTTGCTCCGCGCCCGGCAAACCGCCGAGGCGATCGCCGGGCCGCATCGCCTGCCGGTCCACGTCGTCGAGGACTTGACCGAAGCGGACGTCGGGGCGTGGGAAGGCCGGGCGTGGGACGAGATCGAGCGCGACGATCCGGAGGCGTACCACGCATTTATGGCCGACGCGAGCGTCCATCCTTACCGCGACGGCGAGACGGTTCGCGGCGTCCTGGATCGCGCCGGGCCGGCGCTGGAGCGGCTCGCGGCCGAGAATCTCGGCCGCCGGATCGTCGTGGTCGCACACAACGTCGTCAATCGAGCGTACCTGAGCCATCTGTTGGGCATTCCCTTGGCCCGATTCCGATCCGTTCCCCAGGACAACGGCGGCGTGAACCTCCTGCGGTTCCGCCAGGGAAGGTGCGAGGTCGTCACGATCAACGGGCTGTTTCACTTGGACGCCGAATGACGCTGGGCTACGCATCGGCGACGGAGTTGTCTCCTACAGGCCCAGGGTCTTGAGATACTGGTCGGTCTCATCGTCCGGTTTGATGTCGCCCGGGCGGTAATCGAACTGGGCCGGGTCGATCGGCACGTTCACGTTGACCTTCAATAGCTGCATCGTGACGATCGCGCGGCTTGCGTCGGCGTCCTCGTCCTCCTTGGGCTCGCTCCGGCGATAT
>JAPLNP010000011.1 GCA_026401055.1 Planctomycetia bacterium | reverse complement strand
ACGCCGCTCTCGCCGTGCTACGCCTGATCCACCCTCCAGGCGAGCCCCTTCGGGCAACCGCCGAGCGAATCCAATGGCGACCCGGCTCAATCCTCCACCGGTTGGGATTCAATCCGTTGCGATGACTTTGCAGATCTCCTGCGGCATGAAGTTGATTGCTTCCGGAACGGGGAGTAGAATCAACAGGGTAGGAAACAGAACCGTCTGGCAGGGCATTCTCGCCGACTATGGCCAAAGATAGAACAGATAGAACTGACCGCGACATCGACGCCGCGTTTGAGCAGGGCACGCCCATTGAGGAGGCCCTCAATGAGGCCGTGCGCGAAGTCGTGCGCCACCACAAACGCATGGGACTGCCGTTGGCCGTGTGGCGTGACGGCAAGACCGTCTGGCTCTCCGCGGAGGAGGTGGAAGCAGAGTATTACAGCGACCCGCAGCCTCCGCAGTAGCACGGAATCGCCCCCAACGCCCATCAACACGTTCCAGAGAGAGACTGTGACCAAGCCTTGTCGCATCATTGTCCACGGCGCGGGGATCTTCCTGGTGATCGCGGTGGTTCTTGTCGCCGTAATAGCGCCGGTGAGTACGGATAGTGTTTCTGTGTGTGAGATTACCGGTTCTATCAGACATCACAGAACCTGGCTCAAGGTGATCAGCAACGATGCTTACGAAGCAAGCCCGTTGGAGGAATTCATCGAATCCGAGTGCCCTGGTGCCTTGCGGCACAAATGGATGTGGATCAGCGCGTCACGGAACAATGTGGTTGGCTGCCCGATTGTATTGGAGGACAGCTTTCGATCGACATATCTGCTTGCCGAGTTTGTTCGCAGTCATGCCTTTGCCGATCTGTCTGACGAAGACAAGAAGAGTATGTACAAAATCCTGGAGTGGTCCTCAGATGCGCTGTCAGACCCGCAGAAAAGGGCTTTGCATAGCGACTTGTTGAATTGCGCGGATGCGGAGGGAGCGCGTGCGATTATGCGGAGCTATCGCACATCCGGCGGCACGCCATGAGGAAAGAGGCTATTCTACTTCTTCCCAAGGCCACGTGACTGTGTTCCCAACATACCCGCGGAGAAGTAGAACGTCTCTTCCCAGAAAGGGGTAAAGACAAAGCCTATGAGAAAACTCGTCGCCAGGAGACCTCTTTTCGTATGGCTCGTCGTGGCCATCGGTTTCGCCCTCGCGACCGCCGCGCCGAGTCAAGCTGCCGAGCCCGCCGTGGCCCAGCCGTTCCCCGGCCAGAAAACCGACTGGAACGGCTACGACCGCTACGACTTCCCCTACGACGGCCGCGACGCGATCGTCGTGACGCCGAAACAGGCCGCGCCCGGCAAACCGTGGATCTGGCGGGCGAGATTCTTTGGGCACGAGCCCGGTACCGACCTGGCACTTTTGTCCAAGGGGTTCCATCTTGTTTACATGGACGTGATCGGCATGTTCGGCAATCCGGAGGCAGTGAGCCACTGGAACGCCTTCTACAAGTTCCTGACTGAGGAGCACGGCTTCGCCAAGAAAGTGGCGTTGGAGGGTCTCAGTCGCGGCGGGCTGAATATCTACAACTGGGCGGCCGCCAACCCGGACAAGGTCGCCTGCATCTACGCCGACGCCCCCGTCTGCGACATCAAGAGCTGGCCCGGCGGATTGGGCAAGGGCCCCGGCGACCCGGCGTCCTGGGCCCAGTGCCTGAAGGCGTACAACCTGACGCCCGAGCAGGCGCTCACCTTCAAGGGCAACCCGATCGACAACCTCGAACCGTTGGCCAAGGCCGGCGTGCCGCTGTTGCACGTCTGCGGCGGCGCCGACGAAACCGTGCCGTTGGATGAGAACACCCGGGTGCTCGAATCGCGCTACAAGCAACTCGGCGGCAAGATCGACGTCATCATCAAGCCCGGCGTCGGCCACCATCCGCACAGCCTCAAGGACCCCACGCCGATCGTCGAGTTCATTCTCAAGCACACCGGCCAGGCCGAAGGCGGGCCGGCGAAGAAGCTCCGGGTCGTCTTCTTCGGGGCCCACTGCGACGATTCCGAGTTGGCGTCGGGCGGTCTGATGGTGATGCTGTCCCAGGCCGGACACGAGGTGTTTTCGGCCTACGGCACGACGCATCGCGGCGAGCGGAAGATCGGCGGCCAGCCGGAGGACACGGTTCGGCGCGGCGAGTCGACCGCGGCGTGCAAGATTTTGGGGGCGACGCCCAAGTTCTTCCCGTACCCTCACGAGACTCTGTTCGCCGACGCGGCCACCGTCGAGGCCGTCCGGAAGTGGTTCGACGAGATCAAGCCGGACATCGTCGTGACGCACTGGCCGATGGACACGCACCCGAACCATCACGTGGTCAGCTCGCTCGTTTGGCTGTGCTACGACCATAAGGGACGCACCTCGGGCCAGGACGCCGCCGCGGACGCGAAACCCGTCCGGCCAAGCTGGAACCTCTACTTCAACGAGGTCAACACGTTCACCAAGACCGAGAACTTGCAGACGCTCGGCTACGAGCCGCAGTGGTACCTCGACATCGAGAAGGTCCGCGACATCAAGCACCAGGCGATCGAGTGCCTCGTGAGCCAGAATCCGGCCGAGCTATGGCAGGTCCACGACAACATGCACTGCCGCCGTGGCGAAGAGTGCGGCGTGAAGTACGCCGAGTCGTATTTTCTCGTCGAGCCCAAGCCCGGCTGCCCCACCTTGCCGGTGGAGTTTCTCCGAAAGAAATGACCCGAGCGTCAAAGAGGGTTTTGGGGCCTGTAGAACCCCAATCCCTAGCCCCCAGCCTCCAATCCCCATGCTCGACACCCGGCACATGCGACGCGCGTTGGAAGTGGCCAAGCTGGGCGAGGGCTCGGTCGAGCCGAACCCGATGGTCGGGTGCGTCATCGTTTCAGGGGACAAGATCGTCGGCGAAGGCTGGCACCGGCGATTCGGCGGTCCCCATGCCGAAGTCGAGGCGCTGCGTCTGGCGCGCAGCGACGCGGCCGGGGCGACGATGTTCGTCACCCTCGAGCCGTGCTGCCATCACGGCAAGACGCCGCCGTGCTCGGAGGCGATCATCCGGGCCGGGTTGCGGCGCGTGGTCATTGCTCAGCGAGACCCCTTCCCCGAGGTCGACGGCGGCGGCATCGCCCGGCTCGAAGCCGCCGGCATTCGGGTCGAAGTCGGCCTGCTCGAAGCGGAAGCCAGGCGACTCAATGCGCCTTATTTCAAACTCATCGAGACCGGCCGGCCCTGGGTGATCGCCAAATGGGCGATGACGCTGTGCGGAAAGACCGCCACGCGAACGGGCGCAAGCCGCTGGATCTCAAATCCCGAGTCGCGCGAGATTGTCCACGCCCTGCGCGGCCGGGTGGACGCCATCCTCGTCGGCGCCGAGACCGCCCGGCGGGACGATCCGCTCTTGACTGCCCGGCCGCCGGGTCCGCGAACGGCGATTCGCGTGGTCCTCGACAGCCGGGCATCGCTCGGCTCCGAGAGCCGGCTGGTCGCGACCGCGCGGAACGTGCCCGTGCTCGTGGCGGCGGGTCCGGAAGCGTCCGAAGCCGATCGCCGGCGGCTGGCCGAGGCCGGCTGCGAAGTATTCGTCTGCGAGGGCGACGATCGCGCCGCGCGGCTGGACGCCTTGCTGGCCGAGTTGGGCCGGCGACGGTTGACCAACGTCCTGGTCGAAGGCGGCGGCCGGCTCTTGGGAAGCCTGTTTGACGCCGGGCAGGTCGACGAAGTCCACGCCTTCATCGCCCCGAGACTCATCGGCGGCGCCGACGCCCCCACGCCGATCGCGGGCGTCGGGCTGGCCGAAATGTCGCAAGCGTTGGTGTTGGACGATCCGGTCGTGTGTCAGGTCGGCTCGGACGTCTACGTTTCCGGCCGTGTTTGCCGCCCGTCGACCCCCGCTTGACCCGGGAGGCCACCCGCCGCTAAACTTCCTCCATGACGACCCCCGCCTTAGTCCCCGCCCCCACTCGCGCGCGCCACTGGGTGATTGTTTTTGCGATCGTGCTCGCGGTCATCCAGTACATTGATCGCGTCTGCATTTCCCAGGCCATGCCCGACATCGCGCGGGACTTGCAGTTGACGGACTCGCAGAAGGGCGCCATCTTCTCCGCCTTCGGGCTGGCTTACGCGCTGTTTGAAATCCCGACGGGCTGGCTCGGCGACAAGATCGGCGCGCGCCAGGTGCTCGTGCGAGTGGTGCTCTGGTGGTCGTTTTTCACGGCCGCCACCGGCTGGGCGTGGAACCACGTCTCGATGGTCGTCATCCGATTCTTGTTTGGCGCGGGCGAGGCGGGTTGCTTCCCCAATCTTACGAAGGCCTTCAGCGCGTGGCTGCCGACAAGCGAGCGAACTCGCGCGCAGGCGATCATGTGGATGGGCGCGCGTTGGGGCGGCGCGTTTACGCCCCTGCTCGTCGTGTCCGTGATGGCGTTTGTGAGTTGGCGCACGGCGTTTCTGATCTTCGCCATGTTCGGCGTGGCGTGGGCCGTGGTTTTCTACTGGTGGTTCCGCAACAATCCGCGCGATCACCGGGGCGTCAATGCCGCCGAACTCGAATTGCTCAAGGACAACGCCGACAACGTGGCCGGCCACGGCGACGTGCCGTGGCGCGAACTCGTGACGCGGCCGACCATGTGGTTCTTGTGGGCGCAATACTTCTGCCTGAGCTACGGGTGGTATTTCTACATCACCTGGCTGCCGACGTACCTCAAGGACGTTCGCGGCACGGAAATCACGTCCAACGCCTTCATGAATTGGCTGGCCGGTCTGCTCGAAGGTTCCCTCAGCCCGGAGATCACGGTGAAGGTGCTGGCGGCGGCGTTGGCGGGCATCCCGCTGCTGTTCGGCGGTTTCGGTTCGCTCGTGGCGGGCGCGATCTCCAACCGATGGCTGGCCCGCGGCGCTGGCGTCGTGCGCGTCCGGCGATTCTTCGCGGTCCTCGGTTTCGCCGGCGCGTCGGCGCTGCTGATGATCTCGTTCTACATCAAGGACCCGCTGCTCGCGATGTTCTCGATGGGCATGGCGAGCTTCTGCAACGACCTGACCATGCCGGGTAGTTGGACCACTTGCATGGACGTCGGCGGCAAATACGCCGGCACGGTCTCCGGCAGCATGAACATGATGGGCAATCTCGGCGGGATGGCCGGGCCGCTTGTCGTCGGATTGATCTTGGACAACACCAACCGCAACTGGCAACTCACCTTCCTGGTCTCCTCCGTCATCTATTTCCTCGGCGCGATCTGCTGGATGTTCATTGATCCGGTGACGCCGCTGGAAGAGAGGGCCGGGGATTGAGGACGCCGGATGTCTGCTACCAACCGCTTTCGGCCCGAAGGCTATCGAGCGCGGCGGTCGCTTGGCGGAAGGGCTCGGCATCGGGAGTCTCGGCGCCGCGGCGGAGGTCGGACAACAGGTCGCCCAATAGCTCTTGCTCCAGCCACGCGGCGAGCCATTGGGCGCGTTGCTGGGCGTAGCGGGACTGGAGTCGCAAGAACAACCGCCCGGCGGCGTGACGGACGCCTTCGCTTGTGGTGCTGACGATCGCTTCGCCGCCTCCGGTGATGCCTCCGGCGATGGCGGCTTCGGTGGCCAGATTGCCGGCGGTCTGCCCGGCCGCGTGAACCGCCGCTTGCGAGACCAAATCACCGGCCACGACCCAACCGCTGACGGCCAGCGAGATCGTGATTGCCGGCCGCGCC
>JAPLNP010000377.1 GCA_026401055.1 Planctomycetia bacterium | reverse complement strand
GTGCTGGCCCACCAGTAACCGTAAATGCTGCCGGCGTTTCCGAGCCCGGTTTTCGTTTTGTCAAAGGCGCTGCAATCGCTGTCGAGATACCATGAGGCCCCTACAGTCTGCATACTTTCCGAGTGGTAGACCCCATATTCGTCTTCCTGGTCGGCGCGGACAAAGCCGGCTTCGCACCCTAGGATAATGTAGTGGTCCCATGTCGTTGTAAGGGTGGCTTGGAGAAGGAAAATCGTATTGGCAAGCCCGCAGAGGTTGACCTGCTCGGCGTATTGAAAATAACAAACGGCGGTTTCGGGGTCGTGGCGAATGTAGTTAAGGACAAAGCCCATTGCGTTGAACACCCCGGGATCTTCCGGTT
This sequence comes from Planctomycetia bacterium, assembly GCA_026401055.1. Lineage (GTDB taxonomy): Bacteria > Planctomycetota > Planctomycetia > Pirellulales > Thermoguttaceae > JAPLNP01. The sequence goes on along the minus strand of JAPLNP010000377.1, from coordinate 1,773 downwards.
TGGGGGAGCCCGTACAAGGGTCGCCGTTTAAGAAAGCGTGGACATCCAGGTAGACATACGAGGGGATGGGGTTTCCAGTGTTCCGAATACTTGCCCGATGGCGCGGGAACTTCCACGCCTTCGACGTTGCCGTCAGGGGTGACGCCGATTGCGCCGCCGAAGTTCGGGGCCGCCTGGCCCGGGGCGGCGTAGTCGCCAAGGTGGGCGACGGCCTGGGTTACCTTCCGCGTCCCGCCCGTGGTGTCAAAGCTCCACGTCGGCGTGTTCGGCTCGGCACGTTTTGGGGGCCCGTAGGTGATGGCCACCTCGTACATGGTCGCGTTGATCGCTTCGACGTGCGATGCGACGGGGACCATGGCGTCGTACACGGCCGGGCAGTAGGCCAGGACGGCGTACTTCGCCTCAAGCTCGTTTTCCCCGTCGGTGCATTCGGCCAGGTAAATCACTTCGGCCGATCGCTGCTCGCCGTCGGTCTGCTCGCGGGAAATGAAGCGTTCGTCGATATTGATGGCCATGACAGGGCCTTGGTACGGGGCTCGTTATACGGGGGACGCGTCGCCGGTGAAGACGAAGCGGTTGGACTTCTGGCCCTTGACGATTTTGCGCAAGTGGCCGGCGGACTCCTCGGTGGCCTTGGCGGTTCGGTCCGCGGCGTTGCGGTTGCCCATGCCGGCCAGGGCCAGGGCGGAGAAGCTGCCGGCGACGCTGCCCTTGGCCCCCGCGCCGGCCGCGGCGGCTGCAAGGTCACCCGGGGCGGGTATCTCGGGCAAGCTGGCCCCTCGCGTGTTGTCACCCGCGGCGACGGCGGCCTTCGATCGCGCGGCGGCGACACTGGCGGCAAGCTCCCCTTGGGCGTTGGCAAGGTTCGCCTCGGCGGCGTCGAGGGCCTCGTTCGTCGAGGCGTCGAGGGCGGCCATTTCGCCGGCCAAGAGGTTTTCGCGCATTCGCTTGCCGAATCGCTGGCGGGCCCGTTGGGCGTCGAGTTCGGCTTGGGTTGCGGCGACGGTGCCTTGAATGCGGGCGCTGGTTTCATTGAAAATGCCGGCCATGGCCTCGTCATCTTGTTGTTTGCGGGCGGCCTTCTCCTTGGCGGCCTGCGCGTCAACGTCGGCGAGGTTCTGCTGCAAATAGTTGTAGGAAAAGGGATTACCGCCCTTGATCCAGTCCAAGTAGAGCTTCATCTTCTTGGCGGCGGTCCCCACGCCGGCGAACCCCTCGCGGATCGCCGACGTGAACGTCTGCCAAGCGGCTTTCATGCCCGCAACGGCCAGGGTCCACCCAAGTTGAAGCCCGCCCCACGCCTTGGTCCCGATCGCCAGGATCCCGTAGAATGCGCTGGCGACGGCCTCCTCCATGCCGTATTTGAGCCCGTAGACGGTTTCCAAGACGGCGTTAATCCCCGCGGTCCATGCCCGTTTGATCGCTCCCAAGCCGTACTCCCATGCCACGCGCAAGCCTGCCATGGCGACACGGCCGGCCAGGGCCAGGTCACCCGCGGCCAGCGCGTCGCGGATTCCGCCCCACACGTTGCCGATCCAGCCGGCCAGGTCCGTAAACTGGGCCTTGAGCCAATCCACCACCGTGCCGATCGACCCGCTGGACCACGCGAAGTATCCGGCCAGCCCGACCACGGCGGCGGTTACCAGCCCGATCGGCGTCAAGAGGGCCCCGAGCACGGTGGCGACAACGCCAAACGCGGTAGCGACCGCCGACGTAATGCCAGCCAGTGTGCCGAAAACGGTGAGGTGGTCGGGGTTGTCAAGACAGAAAAGC
>JAPLNP010000177.1 GCA_026401055.1 Planctomycetia bacterium | reverse complement strand
CAACGAGATCGTTCGCCGACTTCTGGAGACCGTTCCCTCCGACGAAAGGCTTTACGATGGCCGCGGCGCCAAGGCAGGCGTGGAACGCTAAGTACCTGGATCCGTCGATCCTCAAGAAGATCGGCCCCCTGGACGTCGTGGCGCGCCAGGTGGTGGAGGGGCTGCGCATCGGCATGCACCAGAGCCCGCTGCGCGGCATCAGCACCGAGTTCACCGCCTATCGGCCGTACTCGCAGGGCGACGAGACACGCCACGTCGACTGGAAGGTCTACGCCCGCACGCACCGCTACTACGTCAAACTCTTCGAGGCCGAGACGAACTTCGAGGCCAACCTGCTCTTGGACGCGTCGAGCTCGATGCGGTACGGGTCCGGCGCGATCACCAAGCTCGAGTACGCCAAGTATCTGGCCGCCAGCCTCGCCTACCTGATCGTCGACCAGAACGATTCGGTGGGCCTGGGGGTGTTCGACGACGAACTGCGGCGGTACATTCCGCCCAAGAGTTCGCGCGGCGTGGTGCTCGACATCTCGCGCGAACTCGAGCAGACCGAGTCGCGCCTTGGCCGTGGCCGGCACCGACGCAGTGCCGACGACCACCGTCGCCGCCAACACGATGCCCAAGACGATCCACGGATTCTTTCCACATCGGGTGTGACTCATGGGGTTCTCTCCTGCGCGTGGCACACACAATCCCGCTGTCGAACCAAGACCCCGATTGTACCGGCCGCCGGGCCGAATCACAATCACGGCGGGTGGCTTGTCACTCGCTATCGTCGGCATTGACCTCACCACCCGATCGGGTACTCAACGCTTGAAGCGTCGCCAGCGGCAGATCGTCCGTGAGGAACGTGACCGAGCCGTCGGCCATCGCGAAATTGGCCCCGCCCGGGTGGTTGCTCCCCCATGAGCACACCCTAAGGGCGTGATAGTAGTCGAAATCTCGGGCGGAGCTGATCGGCGGATCGGCCGCGGCGAGGCCGGCGTAGTCGAACGGCAGCCGGTAATTGATCGGCGCGTGGGCGCTCATCGTCACGTCGCCGATCCGGCGACGGCCGCCCAGCGCCGCCCAGATGCCGAGCCCCTGCAACGTCTCCGCCCAGGCCTTGACGACGAACGTCTCGTAATTCCCGTCGGCGTGGTTCCGCTCGCCGAACAGCAGGGTGTGGCTGGTGCCGTCGTGGATTGCCGCCACGCGGACGGGCTTCTGATTGGGCTCGGGCAACGAGGCGGGGCCGGTCGTGTGAAAAATGCCGTCCACGGTGGCCGCGTCCGCCGGATACGACCGCCTGCCCCCGTTGCCGCCGTAGCTCGTCATCCCATAGTACTCGCTGCCCAACGCGATCGGGTTCTCCTCGATGCGGTCCGACGGGCAAACCAGTAGGGCCGGATTCGCCGCCGTCTTCGCGCCGCGTCCGCCCTCGGCGTTGCGCAGCGGCTGGGCATAATCCCACCCGGCCACCACGTTGCCGTTTTCCAAATACGGCAGCAACCACGCGAAAAGCGACGTGCCGCGAAACCGCGGCGGCGAGGACGCCTCGAACTGATCCAAGCCCGGCGGAAAACTCTCGTGCGCGGCGTGGTAGTTTTGGGCAGCCAAGGCGAGTTGCTTCAGGTGGCTGGCGCACTCGATCCGCCGGGCCGCCTCCCGGGCAGCCTGCACCGCCGGGATCAGCAGGGCCACCAGCGCCCCGATGATCGCGATCACCACCAGCAGTTCCACCAGCGTGAAACCGGGACGGCCGCCTCGGGTTGTTGGGAATTCAGGTTTCATGGCGATCCTGTCAAGAACCTCCGCGGCCGCCTCCTCGCATTTCACATTTGCAGGATACCCGAGAACCGCGGACGGCAAAAGGGTAGCGTTCACAGGGGACGGTCCCCCTCGCGCCGCGAAAGGGGACAGGTCCATTTTTCGGCCGACGCTCCTCGTTCAAAACGCGTGTTCCCGCCGAAAAATGGACCAGTCCCCAAATGGACCAGTCCCCAGCCGCCCCGTGGACGGTTACGCGAAGGAGGGTCACGGAGGACGGGACAGACGAAGTGACAGTCTCCAGTAGGGACCGGATCCCCGCTTGCGAATGGTCTCCTTGCTTGACATTGTCCAGCCCCGGCCCAAAAATGGAGTATTCCTCGACCAAGACCCCCCCGCCCGCGTTTCCTCTTGAAGCATTGGAGTCGCTCATGTTCCGCGCCCTCGCCCGACTGATGTTGGTCGTGATTACCGCCTCGCTGTTGGCTGTTTTGTTTACACAATCCCTTTCGGCGGCCGACGCTCCCCAGTTTCGCGTGACCACGTTCGAGTCCGACGTGACCCCGCCGGTGGACGGCCATCCGCTGATCTGGCTTACGCCGGTCAAAACGGTCGAATCGCCGCTTATGGCCCGGGGGATCGTGATCGACGACGGCACCCGGCGGTACGTGCTCTGCGCGGTCGACTGGTGTGGGCTGTGCAATTCGTCGTACGAGTTGTTCCGGAGCAAGCTGGCGGCGGGGGCGGGCACGGACGTCGCGAACGTCGCCGTGCAAAGTGTCCATCCCCACACGGCCCCCTACACCGACGGCGACGCCCAAAAGCTGCTCAATCAGTTTGAGGGCTTCCCGATGTTCGTCGACCTCAAGTTTCTCGACGAGGCGACCGACCGGCTCGCCTCGGCGGTGAAGGCATCTCTCGACAAGTTCCAGCCGTTCGATCGCATCGGCACGGGACAAGCCAAGGTGGACCGCATCGCCTCGAGCCGGCGGATCATGGTCGATGGCAAGCTCGTGGGGCGGTCGAGTTCCTGCACCGACCCGGCCGTCCGCGCGCTGCCCGAGGGCCGCATCGATCCGTACCTCAAAACGATCACGCTGGCCCGGGGCGACAAGCCACTGGTGCGGATGCACTACTACGCCTGCCACCCGCAGACGCGCTACGGCGATCCCCGGGCGTCCAGCGACATGCCCGGCTTCGCCCGCAAACGGGTCGAAGAGAAAGACGGCGCTTTCCAGATGTATTTCGACGGTTGCGGCGGCGACGTGGCGATGGGCAAGTACAACGACCGCTCGTGGGAGGCTCGGGACGAGTTGACCAACCGCATGGTCGCGGGCATGGAGGCGTCGATCGCGTCGACGAAGTACGTCCCGGTGACGTCGCTCGCGTGGCGGACCGCCGAGGTGCTGCTGCCCGAGCGAACCGACCCGGGCAACACGCTGGCCGACAGCCGGGCGTTGATGAACGATCCAAAGGCGGACAAGATCGCCCGAGTACGCGCGGCGGTGCGGACCGCGTTCACCGAGCGGATCAAGCGTCCGATCGAGTGTACTTCCTTGCAGATCGGCGACGTGTACATCGTCAATCTCTGCGGCGAATGCCTGATCGAGTTTCAGTACTTTGCCCAGCAGGCCAAGCCGAATGCCTTTGTGGCGGTGGCGGCCTACGGCGACGTGGGGCCGGGCTACCTCTGCCCCGAGGCGGCTTATGCCGAAGGCGGCTACGAGCCCTCGGCCTGCAACGCCGGCAATAAGTCCGAGCCGGTCGTGAAGAAGGCGATACTGTCATTGCTGGGGGAGAAGTGAGATTCGGTGGGTGCCACTCTACGCCGTTAACCCTTTTCCGAAAACCCGCACACCCATTTTGCCGTGTTTTCCTAGTTTTTCTTCTTCAGGGAATGAATTTGGAGCGTGTGAGTTTTGGCAGCTTTGGTGAAACAGGACGACGAATCTAGGACAGTCGAACCACTTACTACTTGCCACTTACGACTTCACCTTCTGCCGCTGGCCAACAGCCACAACACGGCCATCCGCACCGCCAAGCCGTTGGTCACTTGTTCGAGGATCGCCGAGTGCGGACCGTCGGCGACGTCCGGGGTGACTTCCACGCCGCGGTTGATCGGGCCGGGGGCCAGGACGAGAATGTCGCCCTTGGTTCGGGCGAGCCGGTCCCGGTTCATCGCGTACAGATGGGCGTATTCGCGAACCGACGGGAACGGCCGCCCGTACTGCCGCTCGAACTGGATCCGCAACAGGTTGAACACGTCGACCCGGGGCAAAATCGCGTCCAGGCTGTAGGAATACTCGATGCCGATCTCGGCCCAGCGGGGCGACACGAGCGTCGACGGCCCACAGACGATCACGTGGGCGCCGAGCTTTTTGAGTCCCCAGATGTTGGATCGGGCGGTGCGGCTGTGGGCGATGTCGCCGACCAGGGCCACGGTCAGCCCTTCGATCCGCCCTTTGCGCTGGCGGATCGTCAGGATGTCCAACAGTCCTTGGGTCGGATGCTCGTGCGCCCCGTCGCCGGCGTTGATCACCGAGCAGTTGAGGTTCTCGGCCAGCAGCTTGGGGGTGCCGGGCGTGCGGTGGCGAACGATCATCGCGTCGACGCCCATCGCCTCGAGGTTCTTCGCCGTGTCGATGACCGTCTCGCCCTTCGATAGGCTGCTCGTGGAAGCCGAGAAGTCGATCGTGTCGGCGCCGAGCCGCCGAGCGGCCAGCGAGAAACTGGTCCGCGTCCGGGTGGAATTCTCGAAGAACAGGTTGACGCAGGTCTTGCCGACCAGCAAGGGCGTCTTCTGCCGGCCGGCGGCCATCGCGTCCCTGAACACCTGGGCCTTGTCGAGGATCGTCGTGATCTCCTCGGCCGAGAGTTCCTCCAAGCCCAGCAGATGGCGCCGCGTCCACGACGCCGGCACGGCGCCCAGTTCGGCCAATTCGGTACTCATGTCTGTTCACCTCGTCGGACCGTTCACGGGGGACTGTCCCCCGTGCGGCGCACGAATCTCCCGGGGCGATTCTAGAGAGTGGCCGCGCATCCGGCAAGCGACTTTCCCAGATTCTACAGTTTTCGCCAAGTGCCCCCACTTTTCATCCCACCCCCCGCACGCAGTGCGAGGGCGTCTCTCTGCTTTCGGCTTTCCGTTTTCCGCTATAATCATCCCCATGAACACCCCCCCAACCGCCGCCGTGTTGATCCTCGCTGCCGACGAAGCCGCCGGGCAGCGGTGGGCCGAAATGCTCCGGGGGCCCGGGTGCCAGGTATGGTTCCGGCCGGAGGATGTGCCCGCGGACGTCGAGCCGGAGGTGATCCTGACCGATCGGGACGCCTCGGACCCGCGTCCGGCGGCAGGGCTCGCGGGGGTCGATCGCCGACGGGTTGGGATCATCCGCATCGGCGGGCTAGGCGAGGCCGACGTTTGGCTGCCCGACGATGCCACCGGCCGGGAACTCCGGCTGGCTTGCCGGCTGCTTGCCGAGGTCGTTCGGCTCCGCCGCAAGGACCTCGATGCGGCCAAGACCCATCGCCGGCTGGCCCAAGGGGCACTGACCGATCCGCTCACTGGACTCCCCAACCGCCGCGCCTGGGACGAGGCCCTCGCCCGGCGACGGCGGCAGCCGGACGCGGGGACGTGCGTCGCGATCCTCGACCTCGACCACTTCAAACGGGTAAACGACACCCGGGGCCACGCCGCCGGCGACGAGGTGTTGCGTGCCACCGGCGTCGCTCTGCGCGACGGCTTGCGGCAAGGCGATTTTGTCGCGCGACTGGGCGGCGACGAGTTCGGATTGCTGCTCTCGGTCCCCGATGCTTCGACGGCCGCGGTGGTTCTCGACCGCGTTCGCGCCGCGTTGCCCCAGCACCTTGTCCGCCAAGACGCCGCAAGGGTCACCGCCAGCATCGGCTTCTATTGTCCCCGGGCCGGCGATGCTTCGTCCGACAATCCGGTCGAGATCGCCGACGCCGCCCTGCGCCGGGCGAAACAGGAAGGCCGGGATCGGACGGTCGAGGCGTAACGGTCGGTGCCACTGCTGGCTTGCCCAGCAGTGTGGGAAACACGGTTGGGCAAGCCAACCGTGGCACCCGACGTCACTGCGCGACGCGCCAGCGGACTCGGAACAACGCGATCATGACCCAAACCAACAGGCCGTCCAGGGCCAGGTAGAAAAGCAGGAAGCTGCCGGCGGTCCAGGGCCACCAGGCCGCGCCCGCGTAGGCCGCGGGCTCCTTGCCGCACGTCAATCGCAGGGACAGCGCGGCGGCGAACGGGCTGACGAACAGCGCGCGGCGGAACTGGATCGTGGCCGGAATCCGCGTCTCCAGCGCGCCGGAGAGCAGGTGAAAGTCGACCGGCAGGCTGGTGTCGGAGCCCTCTTGTCGGATCAACAGGTCGCGGCCTTCGACCACCGCCGCCACGCCGGTGTCTCTCGACTCGGCGTTGATCGCGGCGGCGAGCTGTTCGAGCGAAACGCCGGGCTCGACCGCGATGCGGCCGGAGGCGCCCTTGGGACCGACGAGCCAGAACTCGGCCGCCTCGGCGATTCGGCCGTTCGGCTCGTGGTGAACGATGGCGGCGGGCGCGCGCTTGAACGTGTCGACGAAGACCTTGACCGCGATCGGCGCAACGAACAGCCCGATCACGATCAGGTAGGCCGTAATCATGCTGACGGACGTCTTCTGGCAGAGCACCGAGCAGAACATCGCCAGCGTGGTCGTCGTCAGGCTCGCGACGGTGATGATCGCCAAGTAGACCAGCATCGTCGTCGTGTCGTGCAGGTACGTCCACGGTGGCAGCAGCCACGCCAACAAGAGCGGCCAGATGAGAAAACTCGTCAGCACGCACGAAATCCGCAGGCTCGAATAGAGCTTGGCCCAAAGGATCTGCCAGGGCGATATCGTCGTCGTCAGAAGCAGCTCGAGCGTCTGCCGCTCCCGCTCGCTGGTGACCGATCCGGCGGAGAAGACCGGTCCGACGAGCATGTTGAACAAGAGTACGTAGCCCACGTACCACGGGGCCAGTTCCGGCTTGATATAGAGGAACACCGCCATCAGCGGCAGGGCCAGGAACATGCTCGACTGGATCACCAGCCGCAGCATCAGCGTGCCCTGGCTGAACAGCTCGCTGCGCATTTCCTTGTCGTAGACCGGGTTGGCGCCGTCGGGCAGAAGGTCCACTCGCTTCGGCGGCGCGAACAGCCGGTCGGGAAACTGGTCGCTGTGGATGACCATGCCCACCGCCTCCCGCTGCTCGATCTCGACGTCGACGACTTCCCGGGCGTCGCTGCCGACGTCGGGCGGGCGCAGCAGCCGCGCGCTGGTGGCCCGCAACAGGACGACGCAGACGGCCATGCACGCGCCGGGAAACATGACCGACAACAAGAACAACCGGAACACGGCGACCGTCTCGAACGCCGCGTAGAGCAGCACGCCGAGCAACGCCAGCGGCAGAATCATCATGTACGAGACCAGAAGCGAGCCGATCGTCCGGCTGAAGTAGCTGCTGGCCGCCAGGATGATCATGCCGAACGTGACGATCGAGGCGGCCATGGCCACGTAGGTGGCCAGCACCTCCCAGAGCGAGATTCCCCCGCCCAGCGGCAGACACAGCATCACGATCGGCAGCGAGGCGAACACCAGCACGGCCAGGTGCGACAGCGCGGCCAGCAGTTTGCCCAATACGATCGCCGTCGGCCGCAAGGGGCTGGCCAGGAGCATCTCGTAGGTCTTCCGCTCCTTTTCGCCCGCAATCGCGCCGGCGGCGAAGCTGGGGGCCATCATCGCCATCAGGATGTATTGGCCGAGGAAGAAGAGATTCACGAGCCGCTTGCCCGGTGGAGGCGGCACGTCCGCTTGCGTTTGCGGCGACACTTGGGCGCCGGCCACGAGGTCCAACTTCGTGTCGCTTGGCCACGCCGCGAACACGACCAGTCCCAACAAGCCCACGTACAGGAACAGCAGCACGAACGCCCTGCGCATCCGCAGGTTCACCAGCAGTTCGCGCTGCAGCACGGGGTTTTCGAGCAGGTACATGGGTGTATGGGGATTGGGGGTTAGAGATTGGGGATTGGGGTTTGGAGTTCATGCCGACGTTCGGGTGGCACGCCCTGAGCGCCAAGCGAAGGGCGTGGTTGAATCGTCCCACGCCCTTCGCCCGAGGCTCAGGGACGTGCCACCCCACTTACCGTCTACCGTCTACCGTCTACCGACAACCGACAACCGACAACCACTCACGCCACGGCTCCCTTCGTCACTAGCATGAACACGTCCTCGAGCGTCGGCTCTTTCTCGGCGAAACTCCGCATCCGGACGCCCTCGGCGACGAGCCGCTCCATCAACGCCGCGGCCTGGCGGTCGTCGATGGCCAACTCGGCCGTCAGGCTGTTGCCGTTGACGTGGACCTGGCGCGCCTCGGGCAGGCCGCGGACGATCGACGCCCCCAACTCCGCGTTTTCCAGGAACTTGATCTCGATCACGCGGTTCCGCCGGATCTGACGATACACCTGGTCGATCGGGCCGTGCATCAGCAGCTTGCCACGCTCGATGATCCCGATCGACGTGCAGCAGTCGGCCAACTCGGTCAGGATGTGGCTCGAAATCAAGATCGTCTTACCCATCTGGCGAAGCTCTTTCAACAGCGCCTTCACCTCGAGCCTCGCCCGGGGATCGAGGCCGCTGGCCGGCTCGTCGAGGATTAGCACGGGCGGGTCGTGCACGAGGGTTTTCGCCAGGCATAGCCGCTGCTTCATGCCGCGCGATAGGCCGTTGACGAAGCTGTCCCGCTTGCCCGTCAGATCCAGCAGTTCCAGCACGTCGCCGATGACCTGTTTGCGGCGGGCTCGGGGGATCTGATACGCGACGGCGAAGAAATCGAGGAATTCCCAGACTCTCATGCCGTCGTAGACGCCGAAGGTGTCGGGCATGTAGCCGACGCTGCGGCGGACTTCGAGCGGTTCGCGGGTGACGCTGTGGCCGTTGACGATCCCTTCGCCGCCGGTGGCCTTCAAGAGCGTGGCGAGGAAGCGGATCGAGGTGCTCTTGCCCGCCCCGTTGGGCCCGATGAACCCGAACATCTCCCCCGACTCGATCTTCAGATTGAGGCAATCGACCGCGACGAGGTCGCCGTAGTGCTTGGTGAAGTTAATCAGCTCGATCATGTCGTACCACCTGCTCCTTCGTGTTCACGTCCGGCCGCGTGTCGCCGTCGTTGGCGTAGCGGAGATGGGCGACGACCACCGCGGCGTGTTGCGACTGCGGGGCGGCCGGCTCGATCACCAGCCCGGGCATCTCCTGATCGGTCCATCCGATCAGCCGGAACTCGCCGGGCCGAAGGTCCCCGGGGTCCTCGGCCAGGTCGATCAGCTTGCGGAGATTGAAATCGCCCGCCACCTGCGTCTCTTTCGTCTCGACGTCGATTTCGCGCTGGTCGGTCCACCAGGGTCCCTTGGCGCCGGCGGCGTGGGCCCGAAGCGCGAGTTCCACGTTGCCGTGGGGTCCCAATTCGCCGACCCAGGCCGTTTCGATCCCGCCGGTCTCCGTC
>JAPLNP010000456.1 GCA_026401055.1 Planctomycetia bacterium | reverse complement strand
GATCCTTGGCGAGGGCGTCAAGATCGGCTACTTCGACCAGCAGTTGACCGCCCTGGATGACCAAGTGCTCGTGGTCGACGCGATCCGGCCGCCGGGCCAAATGATGCTCGAACAGAAACGCCGCGATCTGTTGGCTCGATTCGGGCTGACCGGCGATACGGCCTTGCAGCCGGTTGGAAGCCTCAGCGGCGGCGAGCGGTGCCGCGCGGCGCTGGCCAGGCTGGCCGCCACGGACTGCAATTTCCTCGTCCTCGACGAGCCGACAAACCACCTCGACCTCTGGGCGCGCGACGCCTTGGAACGTGCCCTGTCGAAGTTCGACGGCACGGTGCTGTTCGTCAGCCATGACCGCTATTTCGTCAACCGGCTTGCCGACCATCTCCTGGTGGTCGAGCCCGGGCGGTTCCGCGTCGTCGACGGCAACTACGACACGTTTCTCGACCTGGTCGAGCGAGGGCAGGCCCGGCTGCCCGACGCGGCGGCCAGCGGATCGCCGTCGGAATCCGAGCCGAAGGATCGCCTACGCGCGGCAAACGATCGCGAGGACCGCAAACCGACCGCGAAGAAGCGGCGTTTTTCGTACCGCAAGGTGTCGGACTTGGAGGCAGAGATCTTCCTGCGGGAAACGCAGTTGGAGGAAGCCCACGCCGCCCTGGCCCTGCCCGAAACCCACCGCGACGGCAAGCGAGTCCGCCAGATCAAACGAGAAATCGAGCAATACCAAGCGGCGCTCGAGACGCTCTACGCCCACTGGGAAGAGGCAACGGAGATGAATTGGTAGTGGGGCGGTTTACGGTTGACGGCTGACGGTTGTCGATTTACGGTTTACGGTTGACGGTTTACGGTTGACGGTTGTCGGTTTACGGTTTACGGTTGTCGGTGAAAACGCTCCTCGACGGCGCCGGGGGGTGCCGCTTTCCGCTTTCCCCTGCCGCTCACCACCCCGCCATGGCCAGATCGACCAGGGGGCGGCTCAGGCGAGTTTCCTTCGCCGGGCCCATCCGGCGCTGGAATTGGGCGAAGGCATGGGCCTCGGCCAGTTCGCGGCATGCAGCTTCCACGGGCCCTCGCGCGGCGGTCGACAAGCGACTGGGCAGCGACTCGATCCGCCTCGGCGGATCGCCGTCGAGCCTGGCCCGGCTCGGCCCGATCAATCGCCCCGCCGCCGGCGCCCCGGGCTCTCGTCCGATCTCTGCTGCTCGGAGCCGGTCGATTCGGAAACGAACACCTGCCCCCAATGCGCCGCCAGGATCGCGGCGTCCCGATCATCGACCCGGCCGTCGCCATTGAAATCGCCGTCGCCCCAGCCCGCGCCCGACCGCCGCCAATGCGCCCCGAGGCGGGAGCCTGCGGTTGATGAGTGGCGGAGTGGTGGAAAGATGCTCGGGGGGTGGCGTTTACCTCGACAGACGCGCTGTGCTCGTTGTATTCGCGTTCCGGGGTTGGTAGAATCGGGCTGCGATCCCACCACAACGTCCCCACCCCATTGCACCGGAGAATCCGCCATGTTCTCAACACCGCGACTGGTTGCACGACGAACCTGGACCACGGCTTTGCTCGCGGGCCTTCTCGGGCTTGCGTGTTGTCAGAATGCCTTCGCCGCCGAGAAGGCGATTGACCTGGCGGGCGAGAAGGCCGGCGACGCATGGCTGCTCTTGGACAAAACCGCGTCGATCCAAGACGGGCAACTTGTCCTGGACGGACGCCGCCAGGACGCCCGGGCGTTCTACAAGCCGCTGGAGTGGACCGATTGCTCGCTTCGCGCGAAGTTCATGGTCGAGCCGCAAGACGAGGGCGTGCTGGCGTGCGGCTTCGTCGTTCGCGCGGCCGACGCGAGCACCTACTACTATGTCCACTTCGACCGCGCCCAGGCGATCCTCGTGCGTTCGGACCGCGACAATTCCTGGTCGGAGATCAAGCGGGTCGGCGGACTGGACAAGCTTGCCGGCAAGTGGCACGAGGGCCAACTTGAATGTGTCGGCGACACGCTCAAGGTCTCGCTCAACGGGAAGCTGCTCTTCGAGGCCAAGGACGCCGCGCTGGGGCGCGGGCGGATCGGATTCTACGCCGGACAGGGCCTGGTGCACGTCAAGGACATCGTCGTCTCGGGCGAACCGGCCGCGACCACCGCCGAGTTCAAGACGCCGCCGCCGACGTTCGTCCACGTCTGCCAGGACGCCGGCGCCGGCGGGTACGAGGCATTTCCCGACGTCTGCCGGTTGAGCGACGGCCGCTTGATGGCCGTCTTCTATGCCGGCTACGGCCACGTGGCGCTGCCCAATGAGCAACTGCCCAAGGGCGGCCGGGTCTCGTATTGCACCTCCGGCGACGAGGGCAAGACCTGGAGCCCGGCCGGGGTGCTCTACGACGGGCCCAACGACGATCGCGACCCGTCGATCACCCAACTGAAAAACGGACAGCTCGTCTGCATCTTCTTCTCGCTCAAGAAGGAGGACGCGCCCGGCCAGAGTTATTCCGGGCTGGGCACCTGGATCGTCACGTCCGACGACCTCGGCAAGACATGGTCGCCGGCGCGGCGGATTTTCGACGACTATTACGTCAGCTCACCGATCCGCGAGCTTTCCGACGGGCGGCTCATCGTGGGCCTGTACAGGGAGGACCGCGGCACGGCCTTCGGCGCGGTCGGCATCAGCGACGACGCGGGCAAGACGTGGAAGAAGCCGGTCGACATCGACAACGGGGGCATCCGCCTCGACGCCGAGACGGACGTGATCGAGTGCAAGGACGGGTCGCTCTACGCCGTGATGCGGCCCGAGGCGTGCTACAGCGTCTCGAAGGACCGGGGCGAATCGTGGACCGTGTCGAAGCCGATCGGTTTTCCGGCCCATTGTCCCTACCTGCTCCGCACGAAGGACGACATCATCCTGGTGGCCCATCGGTTGCCCCAGACCAGCCTCCACTACAGCCTGGACGAGTGCAAGACCTGGAGCAAGAACGTGCCGATCGACATCGTTGGCGGGGCGTTTCCGTCGATGGTCATTCTGAAGGACGGATCGGTCCTGGTGGTCTACTACGAGGAGGGCGCCGGTTCGAGCATCCGCGCGAAGAAGTTCCGCGCCACCAAGAACGGCATCGAGTGGCTGACGTTCTAAGCGGAGGGAAGGAGCATCCGCATGGGCGTGCTGTCGGAGGTCTATCGACCCTCGCTGGCGCTGTTGACCGACCTGTACCAGATCACCATGGCCCACGGCTATTGGAGACTCGGCCGGGCCGATCGCGAAGCGGTGTTCCACCTGTCCTTCCGCGAGAATCCGTTTCGGGGCGGGTATGCGATTGCCGCCGGACTGGATTACGTCATCGAGTTCCTGCGGCAGTTTCGGTTCTCGCCCGAGGACGTGGACTATCTCGGGACGCTCGAGGGCAACGACGGCCGAGGACTGTTTCGGCGGGAGTTCCTCGACTACCTCGCCGGGCTCAAGCTGTCGGTGGACGTCGACGCCATCCCGGAGGGAACCGTCGTCTTTCCCCAGGAGCCGCTCGTGCGCGTCAAGGGGCCGCTGCTGGAGTGCCAGATTCTCGAAACGGCTCTCTTGAATCTGGTCAATTTCCAAACCTTGATCGCAACCAAGGCGGCGAGAATCTGCTCGGCCGCCGGCGGCGAGCCCGTCCTTGAATTTGGCCTGCGGCGCGCCCAGGGGATCGACGGGGCGTTGACGGCCAGCCGGGCGGCCTACATCGGCGGCTGCGCGGCCACGTCCAACGTCCTGGCCGGCAGGCTCTTCGGCATTCCCGTCCGAGGCACCCACGCCCACAGTTGGGTCATGTCGTTCGACGACGAGCTGTCGGCCTTCGAGAGCTACGCCGAGGCGATGCCCAACAACTGCGTCTTCCTGGTCGATACCTACGATTCGCTCGACGGGGTGCGCAACGCGATCCGCGTCGGACAAACGCTTCGCGCCAAGGGGCACGAGTTGGTCGGCATCCGGCTCGACTCGGGCGATCTGGCCTATTTGAGCATCGAAGCCCGGCGAATGCTGGACGAGGCCGGATTGCCCAACGCGAAGATCCTGGCCAGCAACGACTTGGACGAGCATCTGATCGCCAGTCTCAAGCGTCAAGGGGCGACGATCGGCGTTTGGGGCGTCGGGACCCGATTGGCCACCGGCCACGACCAACCCGCGCTGGGCGGCGTCTACAAGCTCGGCGCTTTGAAGTCGGACGACGGAACCTGGCAGCCCAAGGTGAAACTCTCCGAGCAGGTCGTCAAGACGTCGACGCCCGGCATTCTCCAGGTTCGCCGATTCCAGCGCGACGGCGGCGCGATCGCCGACATGATCTACGATGAATTGCGGGGCGTGCCGGATCGGGCCGTCCTGGTCGACCCGCTCGATCCCACGCGCCGGCGAAAGATGAGCCGTGCCCCCGTGGCCGAGGACCTGCTGGTGGGCGTGGCCCGCCGGGGAGAAATCATCTACCAGTCGCCGCCGCTGGAGGCCATTCGCCAGCACGCGGGGCGTCAACTCGCGATGTTTCACCCCGGCATTCTCCGACAGGACCACCCGCACCAATACCCCGTCGGCCTGGAAGAAGGACTGTACGAGTTGAAGACGGAGTTGATTCTCCGTGCCCGCGAGTGAAGAGCGAGCGAAAGGGGGCCAGGACTGTTATTCGGCGCCAAGGCTGCTGTCGACTGCGGAAAACAATTCTGACCCCTTTTTGCGGCGACCCCTTTTTGCGGCCCCTCCGGTAGGAGTTCCCGTCATGCAACTCTCTCGACGTAGCGCCGTGAAGGCGTTGCTGGCCACGACGGCCGGCGGATGGACGCCCGCCAGCATGGCGATTGCCTCCGAAAGACAGGGGGCCATCGGCTCGATCGAAGAGATCAAGACCGAGGTATGCGTGATCGGAGGGGGTAGCGGCGGGGTCGGGGCCGCGCTGGCCGCCGCCCGGGCTGGCGCCAGAGTGCTCCTGATCGAGTCCGAATCGATTCTCGGCGGAACGTCCACCAACGCCTGGGTCCACACCTGGGAACCGACGGCCGGCGCGGACGGCCTCCCACGCGAAATCTACGAGCGGATGAGGCAGGATCCGCTCGGCGTCACCATTGCCGACTACGATCGCGGGGCTCCGCGTCGCGGCGGGCAAGGTCTGCCCTTCGAACCGCGGACCTTCGACTTCGCCGTTCGCGAGATGCTCGACGAAACGGGCAAGTGCACCACGCTCTTGGGGACCACCTTCTGCGGAACCCGGGTGCGGGGTGACCGCCTCCAGACCGTCGAAGCCTGGTTCGCCGCCAAGCGACTGGTCATCGAGGCCGACGTCTTCGTCGACTGCACCGCCGACGGCTACGTCTCGGCCAGCGCCGGCTGCGAGTACCAGATGGGCGAAGACCCCAAGTCGCTCTATAGCGAACCATCCGCGCCCGAGAACGCCGAAATGGCGCTCAACGGCCTAACCCTCTGCTATCGTATCACGGACACGGGCGTCAACCAGAAGCCTTACCTGCCCAAGGGGGTCAAGGAGGGAATATGTCCCCGGCCGGCGCATATCGTCGCGATGCCCAACGGCGACCACCTCGTCAACGCGGTGAACATGATCGACGGCAACGCGGTGCTGTGCGTGCAATACAGCGAACTGATGCGCGAGGCCCAACGCCGCGTGCTGGAACATTTCCACTGGCTGCAAAACCCCGGCCCGGGCGACACTTCCCACACTACCCGACTCGTCCGCGGCACGGGCTACGGGACCTGGACCATTTCGGGCGTCGCGCCGCGGATTGGAGTTCGTGAGACCCGGCGGATCCTGGGCGATTACGTTCTCAACGAGAACGACTGCCAGGCCGGAGTCGCCAACCAGAAACACAAGGACATCATCGCCATCACCGACCATTCGGTGGACATCCACGGACGCAAGGGCCGCTTGTACGAACTGCCCAACGGACCCTACGGCGTGCCCTATCGCTGCCTGCTTCCCCGGGGCGTGCAAAACCTGATGATCGCGAGCCGAGCCGCCAGCTTTTCCCACATCGCGGCATCGAGTTGCCGCCTGTGCCGCACGATGATGACCCTCGGCCAAGCCGCCGGCAACGCGGCGGCCATGTGCGTCCAAGAGCACGCAGCGCCCCGCGAACTGGACGTCAACAAGCTGCAACACGCACTCCAATCGCAGGGCGTCGCGCTATCGGCCTCCGACCGCCCGCGGGTCTCCGCGGGCAGCACGGCGCCATCGTCGTGAATTGCGACCCCTGTGGCACTCGCTGCGTCGGACGCTGAGTGTGACTGTGCCGGCTTCACTGCGAACGTCAAACCAAGCGACTTCTTGGAGTGCGGTGATTCATCACCGCTTTTTTTGGACGGCTCGGAAGAAGAGATTCTCTTCGGTCCAAGGATCGACTTCGTCGCGCACGGGGAGTCCATCGTCGGCTGCGACCAGCTTGCACAGTTCAGGCCACCGATCTTTCGGCACGACAGGTTCCCCCCACGGTTGGCATCTCGTCCCATTCACGGCCGTCAAGCAGGCGGCCGGCCCTGCACTTCTGAACGCCGCCCCATTGCTTGAAGAAGAACGGCACCCTGTGTTCCCGGCAACGATCGCGAATCTCGAAGACCCATTTGGGGTTCATGGGTCGCGCGTCCGGACCCGATTCGCCTCCGACGATGACCCAATGGATATCGTCTAGCGGCAATTGCGGCAACGGGCCCAACAGCGGTTCGAGCGAGAGGAACCGGATTGAAGCGGGGATCCGTTGCAGGAAATGAATCCGGTTTGCATACCGGGCGGTCTCGACGCTCGTTCCCAGCCAGATGTTTTTCGGCCAAGGCAATTGATCCGCGAGTTCCGCCGCGCGCTCGGGACGTTTCGTCAACACCTGGAACGTGTGGCGCGACGCCTCCCGCATCACGTCAAAACACCGGGCGATGTACGACGCGGGAACGTCCTGGTGAAACAGATCGCTCATCGAGTTGACAAAGATCATGCGAGGTCGCCGCCACCGAAGCGGGACGTCAAGCACGTCGGGCTGCACGGTCAACGTGAACCCGTTGCGGTAACGCCGCTGGCACATCGCCTGGAGCCGCTTGGCCATTCGCTCGGCGTAGCAGTGCTGACAGCCCGGACTGATCTTGGTGCATCCCGTCACCGGGTTCCACGTTGCTTCCGTCCACTCGATCGATGAGGCTTGGGCCATGGCTTTCTCCTTGTGATCCCTCTGTTGGGGTGAAGGAGTGTATCGAGTGACCGCCCCCGCCGCAAGGTCAGCATTTCCAGGCCGATGCCGTCGCATTGCCATGAGTAATGTACATTAGTATACACACCGCCGCAAACGTGTCAACCGGGCACCGCGGACGATTTCCAAACCCGTCCTCTCCCAAAGTGAACTTGCTCCAGAGAATCGTCACTGCCACCCGTGGGCGAGCGTGTCGCCGACCCGCTACTTCCCGGTCGCCACGTCATAACTGGGCGTGGGAATCTGGGCGTAGCCCATCGCGGCGTGGACGACGTCCAGGCGGTAGATCGGATCCTGCACCAGCGTCACGCGGCGGTCGGCGGCCGGGATCGTCGTCGTGTAGATCCGCAGCTCGCCCGGCACGCTCGTGATCAACTCCTCGCGCCAATCGCCGAGCACGTCGGCCACGGCGACGAGTTCGCCTTCGGGCTTGGTCGGCAGGTCCGGGCCCTTGTACTTCCAGATGCGGCTGCCGTGGACCAACTCGCGCTGCGGATCGGCGTCCCAGTAGGCGGCTCGCGGGGCCAGCCCGCCGAGGTCCTCCGTCGAAAGCACGTTGCCCCGGCAATCGCGGAGCCAACGCTTGTCCTTGAAATCGCGCTCGCCGCTGTAACACTCGGCGCCCGGGTGCTCCGCGTCGAGATCGGCCACCAGTCCGGACGAATGGATGTGCTTGGTCGGCTCCTGGTGCCCCCAGAGGATCTTGCCGGTCCGGGCGTCGACCATCGACATGCAGTTCTCCTTGCGCGCGGACTCGATGCCGTAGTAGACCTCCAGTCCCGGACGGCCGGGGTCGAGGTCGCCGACGTAGAAATGATCCGGGTGGCCCAGGCCGGTGGTCCACAGGGCCGTGCCGTCGTCGTCCAGCACGACCGAGCCGAGGAGCACTTCCTGGCGACCATCGGCGTCGACGTCGGCCGAGTGCATCCAATGGGCGCCCTGACCCTGGTACGCCCGCGGCAGCTTCGCGTTGTTCCATTGCCACTGGCGCTCGAGCCGGCCGTCGCGCAGCCGATACGCCTCCGCCTTCATCAGCCCGTAAGTCCCCCGGGCGACAATCAGGCTGGGCACCTTGCCGTCGAGATACGCGACGCCAAGCTGGTTGCGCGAGGCGTAGTTGTAACCGCGCTCGCCGCCGCCGAAATCTTCGCGCGACGGCCAGTCGACCCGCGTGATCGCCTTGCCGGTTTGGCCGTCGAGGATTGTGAGGTACTCGGGCCCGGACTGGACCCGGCCGTCGGCGTCGCGGGGGTCGCCTTCGCCGGTCTTGACGGCCACCTCGGCCTTGCCGTCGCCGTCGAGATCGTAGACGACGTAGGGCGAGTACCAGATGCCCTGCTCGATCGACCAGCCCAGGTCGTAGCGCCACAGCAGCTTGCCGTCGTGGCGGTAGGCTTCGAGC
Source organism: Planctomycetia bacterium (assembly GCA_026401055.1). Classification (GTDB taxonomy): domain Bacteria; phylum Planctomycetota; class Planctomycetia; order Pirellulales; family Thermoguttaceae; genus JAPLNP01. The sequence goes on along the minus strand of JAPLNP010000456.1, from coordinate 7,530 downwards.
TTGAAGGTGCTGGGGCTGCGCTGCCAGTAGTTCACGTAGGGATCGACGTTCGCGTTGGGCTGCTTGATGACGTAGTCGAAACGCCCGTCGCCGTCGAGGTCGGCGATGCCGATCTTCTGAAACGTGTGATCGCCGTCGAGCTTGATCGACAGGAAGTCGCTGGGCGGCTCGCCCGGGCGGACCACGACCGGCTCGCAGGCTTCGCCCGAGCCGCCGTCGCCCGAGCCACCGCCGCCCACCGTCCGGACGAAGTACCGGCACTCGCCGTCCTTGGGCGGCGTGGCATCGACGAAATCGGTCGTCTTCCGCACGGGCTCGGCATTGAGTTTCACCGGCTCCGCGTCGCCCACGCGGCGGAACACGTCGAACGCCACGTCCGCCGGATCGGACCGCAGCAACCGCCAACCGAGATAGACCTTGCCGTCGGCCACGTTCCGGGCAACGAGTCCGCGGTCGAGTTGTTCATGCGGGACCACCGGCTCGGCGGCCCCCAGCGCGACGCTGGCCGCGACGGCCGCCAACCAGAACACAATCCAATTCACGTGCGATCGCATCATAGTGCCTGTCCAGGAATAAGTTGTGGTGCAGGCGTCTCGCCTGCCCAGGCAGCCGGGACGGCTGCACCACAATACCGCGGAGTTGATCTTGGACAGGCACATAGTCTCGCTTCTAGCATTTCCGGGGGGTATTGTCAAGCTACCGCGTGCGATCCGTTCGCGATATTGGCCAAGTAATAACCACAACGGGGGCATCGCCATCATTCTTGAGACGACATCCGGAGTGAGGGGATTGCCCGGCATATACTTCTGGTGGTCCGTGTGCCGTTGCTTGTTGCCTATGACCGTGCCTGGGGCGCAAGCGTAAGGTAGTGTGGGAAGGGCGAGTGCGTGCGTGTTTTTCTACCATTGGGGAATGCGCCCCCCTACTTTGACGATTTGCCGGCGGGGCGGCCTCGCGAGAAGGTGCACGCGATGAAGAAGCGGATCTTGTTTGTTGACGATGATCAGCGGGTGCTCGACGCTTTGCGCCGGACGCTGCATTCGCAACGCGACCTCTGGGAGGTCACATGCGTCGCTTGCCCCAAGGCCGCCTGGGAGATGGTGCTCGAGACTCCATTCGACGCCGTGGTGGCGGACGTCCAGATGCCGGGGATGAGCGGACTGGAACTGCTCGCGCGGATCCGCGCGACGCCGCGAACCCGGGATGTTCCGGTCATTGTCCTCACCGGGTTGGCGGCGCGGGAACTGAAGCGGCAGGCGTTGAATCTGGGGGCGGCGGATCTGCTCTCGAAGCCGGTCGAGCCGGAAGACCTCGTGGCCCGGCTCCGCAACGTTTTGCGTCTGAAGGACTACGAGGACGCGCTGCGGACCCAGAACGAGGTTTTGGAGGAGCGCGTCCGCGCGCGGACGCGGGACTTGCTGCACGCGCGTCTGGACATCATTTGGCGACTGGGGAAGGCCGCCGAGCACCGCGACGACGCCACGGGCAACCACGTCATCCGCGTGGGATGCACGAGCCGGGTGATCGCCGAAATGTTGGGGAAGGATCCCGACTTCGTCGAAACCTTGTTCCTGGCCGCCCCGCTGCACGACATCGGCAAGATCGGCATCCCCGACGCCGTGCTTCTCAAACGCGGCCCCTTGAGTCCCGGGGAATGGGAAGTCATGAAACGCCATTGCCAGATCGGCGCGCGAATCCTTCGCGAGGACGGCATCGCCAAAACCGCCTTCTGGGAATGGCGGGACCCGAGCGCGGCGCCGGACGACCCGGACCAGAAAAACCCCTTTCTGGAAATGGCCGCGTCGATCGCGATGGCGCACCACGAGCGATGGGACGCTTCGGGCTACCCGCGCGGACTCGCCGGCGAGGAAATTCCGCCGGAGGCGCGGATCGTGGCCATTTCCGACGTCTTCGATGCCGTATGCTCCAGGCGTCCCTACAAGGAGGCGTACGACGAGGACCGCGCGCTGGAGATCATTCGCGACGGGGAGGGAACGCACTTCGACCCGGACGTCCTCGCCGCCTTCCTCGACTCCTTGCCGGAGATCCGATCGATCCGAGAACGTTTTGCCGACACGACCCGCCCGCGGACGTCAATCGAGGAGACCGCGGATGAAGCGGATCCTGTTCGTCGATGACGAACCCAAGGTGCTCGAAGGGCTGCGCCGCATGCTCCGAAGTCTCCGCCGCGAGTGGCAGATGGAGTTCGCCGAAGGCGGCCGCGAGGCGCTGGATTGCCTCGCCGCCTCGCCCTTCGACGTGGTGGTCACCGACATGCGCATGCCGGGCACGGACGGCGCGGAGCTTCTGGAATCGATCAAGAGACGCTATCCGGCGACCGTGCGGATCATTCTATCGGGCCAATGCGATCGCCAGGCCGTGTTGAAGTGCGTCGGACCCGCCCATCAGTTCCTCACCAAGCCCTGCGATTCCCAAACCCTGAAGTCGACGGTCGCCCGAGCGTGCGCCCTGCGCGACGGCATGGTCGATGAGCGTCACGCGTGCCTGGTGTCGCGGGTGACGTCGGTGCCCAGTCACCCGTCGGCCCACGCCGAGCTTGTCGCCGAACTCGGCTCGCCGCGGCCGTCCATGACGCGGATCGCCGCGATCGTATCCGGCGACGTCGGCATGGCGGCCAAAACCCTGCAACTGGTCAGCTCCAGCTTCTTCGGGACGCCGCAACGGGTTTCCGACCCCGCCCAGGCTGTCCACCTGCTCGGGCTGGATACGATCAAGCCGCTGGTTCTCTCGGCCGATGCCTTCGCTCCGCTCGACCTCGACGGCGAGGACGTCGCGTGGTTGGAGCGGCTTTCGCGGCACAGTCTGGCCGTGGCCGCGGCCGCCAGCGCCATCGCCCGGGCCGAGACCGACGACGCAATCCTGATCGGCGACGCTTTCATCGCCGGGCTCCTGCACGAGGTCGGAACGCTCGTGCTGGCGCGGACCTCCGGGCGGCGCGGCCGGCGGCCGTATTTCGGGGCAAGCGATGGCGCGAGCGACCGCGCCCTGCGCGCCCACGCCGGGGCCTACCTCATGGCGATCTGGGGGCTGCCCGAGCGGGTCGTCACGGCCATCGGCCTGCGCCACTCCCCCGGCATCTCAACAGAGGAGTCCTTCACGCCCTTGGCGGCGCTTCACGTGGCCGACGCCGTGCTGGGAGAGAATCTTCCCGACAGCCTCGGATCCGCCGCGACGATCGACGTGGAGTACCTCGAACGAATCGGCTGCCTCGATCGGCTGGACCGGTGGCGCTCGCTGTGCCGGAAAACCCTGCCGGAAGGAGTGCCCGCGCGATGACCAAGGTACTCGTGGTGGACGACACGCCGGACATGGTCAGGCTGATACGCAAGGTCGTGGAGGACCAGGGACACGACGTGCTGGAGGCCGACAACGGCCCGGCCGCGCTGGCCATCGTCGCGGCCGAACGTCCCGACGTCATCCTCCTGGACGTCATGATGCCGGGGATGGACGGCATCGAGGTCCTGCGCCGATTGAAGTCGGACGACCGGTTCCGGCCGATCCCCGTCATCCTGGTCACCGCCAACGGGGAAGACCGTGACGTCATCGACGGACTGGACCGGGGCGCGCACGATTACGTCACCAAGCCCTTCAAGAGAGAGATCCTGGCCGCCCGCGTGCGCTCGGCCGCGCGTAGCAAGGAGGATCACGACCGGCTCCTCGAGGTCAACCGGCAACTCCAAGCGGAGATCGCCGAGCGCGAGCGGATGCAACGCGAGTTGGCCCGGGCGCAGAAGCTCGAAGCCATCGGCCGCCTTGCCGCCGGCATCGCCCACGAAATCAACACGCCCGCCCAGTACCTCGGAGACAACACCCGATTCCTCCAGGAAGCGTTCGGCGACGTCGACCGTCTGTTGGGGAGTTTCGAGCGGCTGCTCGAGGCGGCCAAGCAGGGGACGCTGACCGACGAACTCGTGAACGAGGTCGACCGCGCCGTCCGCGACGCCGACCTCGACTACCTCACCGCGGAGGTCCCCAAGGCCATCGGGCAGTCGCTCGAAGGCATCGAACACGTGGCGAGCATCGTCCGGGCGATGAAAGAGTTCTCGCATCCCGGCAGCGGCCACAAGACGGCCGTCGATCTGAACCGGGCGATCCAGAGCACGCTGACGGTCTCTCGCGGCGAGTGGAAATACGTCGCCGATCTGGTCACCGACTTCGACCCGGACCTCCCCCTCGTCCCGTGCCTGCCCGGCGACTTCAACCAGGTCATCCTCAACCTCGTGGTCAACGCCGCGCACGCCATCGCCGACGTGGTCGGAGACGCTCCGACCGGCAAGGGCACCCTGACCGTGCACACGCGGCGCGACGGCGACTGGGCCGAGATCCGCGTCGAAGACACCGGCACCGGCATCCCCGAGGGCATCCGCGACAACGTCTTCGATCACTTCTTCACGACCAAGGAAGTGGGCAAGGGAACCGGCCAAGGACTGGCCATCGCGCACGCGATCGTAGTGAAGAAACACGGCGGAACGATCACGTTCGACACCGAAGTGGGCAAAGGCACGACGTTCATCGTCCGCCTGCCCGTCAACGACCCGACCCAGCCGGAAGAAGCCGAGCGGCCGGGCGCCGCTGCCGGCGTGTCCAGCAGTGCCGACCCCCCAATTTCTTTCCCCCTTGGGGCTGGACATTCCCACGGGCTAGGCGGATAATGCCCGTATCAGCAGGGTGGGCCCCCGGAAGGGTGGTAATGATTCCCGAACCGGGCGGTCCGACACCGCCGGTCGATCCGAGCGAGTTGACGTTTCTGGCCGTCGATACACGCACGCCCTACACGACGGATTTCGACGGGGCCGACGGCGGGAAGCAGGCCCACTACATGCTGCGCTGGGTCAACACGCGCGGCGCAACCGGCCCGTGGAGCGAGGCGGCCACCGCGACGATCGGGGCGTAAGGCAGCCGCCGCGTGGCAGACAAAAGGGGCTAAAGCTGTGTGCCACGTAGCCGGATCGATTCAGACACCAAAAAGCTACCGCTTTTTGGTGCTGATTATCCGCGGTGTTATGTGCTCTGGATTATTGGAGGAGCATTTGTGATTGCAGAAATACAAATGTCGAAGGTCGCAAGTTTCAGGGCGAGTACCTCTCTCACGACCGACAAGAAGGTCAATCTGGTCTACGGACTAAATGGCACCGGCAAATCAACTGTTTCTGACTTCCTTTACGGCCCTGGCGATCCGAAATTCGCACACTGCCAAATAGCCCCCAAACCAACGGATGCCATTCTCGTATACAACCAGTCATTTATTCGGGACCACTTCTACGAATCGGACCGTCTCACGGGAATCTTCAGCCTCTCCAAGGAGAACAAGGCAGCAGAGGAGAAGATATCCAAGGCGCAGAAACAGTTGAGCACTCTTGAAGACTCCCTCGCAAAGAAGCTAAACAAGGTGGCCGCAGTTACGACAGGCTTTGAGAAGCAAAAGCAGGAAGCCGTCGATGAGATCTGGAAGATTAAAACCAGTTATTGCGGCGGCGATCGAGTGCTTGAGTACTGCCTCGACGGACTCAAAGGGCAAAAGGAGAAACTCTTCTCTCATGTGTTGTCTCTCACGAAACCAAGCGTAGAACCCAAGGCAACGATCCTACAACTCAAGAACGATGTCGAGGCTCTGAAGGACGCGTCTGCTCAACCCCTAGACGAGCTGCCACAACTCACGTTCGCTCAACACGCTATTGAATCGCATACACTGCTCAGTAAGGCAATCGTTGGCAATGATGACAGTGCTGTAGCAGGCCTAATTGAGCGGCTGAAGAACTCGGACTGGGTGAAGGAGGGTCGCCAGTATCTGCCAGAGGAAATAGACGAGAGGGGCAGCCCGTGTCCATTCTGCCAGGAGCGCACAATCACTCGTGCGCTGGTCAAGAGCATTGAAGAGTATTTTGATGACGCATACATGGCAGACGTGTCAGATCTGAAGAGTCTTGATGAGTCATATTGTACTGCAATCAAAAGCATGAGCGATGTCTCAGAATACACCAACCACGCATTCACAGGAGACTCCAAGGCGGAGATTGAGAAGCTCCACCGTGATTGCGTCTTGTTGCTTCAAGGTAACGTCAGGAAGATTCAGGATAAAATCAAGAACCCACGCACAGAAGCAGTGCTTCAAGATTCCCAACCGGCATTCAGGGCGTTCAATGAAGCGTTGGATCGCGTCAACGTTCGAATCCGGCAGCACAACACAAAGATTGCCGACAGAAACGCATCTCTGGAAGCGTTGAAAGTCCAGTTCTGGGAGTTGATGCGATGGCAGTACGACCAGACGATATCGAGGTACTTGCGGGATAGAGAAGACGCAGACGCGAAAATGAAGGTTGTGAACACAGAAAAGGACTCGATTGAGAAGGAGATTGCTGCCCAAAAGGAGATCATTTCATCAGCCCAGAAAGAGACTGTGAACATTGATCAGGCAATAGAACACATCAATGCCGAATTGCTTGATCTAGGAATTGAAGGCTTCAGCATTAGAAAACACTCAGACAGTCTGTATCAAATAGGACGTCACAGCCAGCCTGAAGATGCCTTCCGTACTCTGAGCGAGGGCGAGAAGATGATCATCAGCTTTCTCTACTTCTGTGAGCTCTCTCAGGGCCGGCTTAGTGCGGAGGATACGGCCGTACACCGCATAGCTGTGATTGATGACCCCATTTCCAGCCTGTCCCATATATACATTTTTAACGTGGGCCAACTGATCCGTCGCCTGTTCTTTCAGTCCGCTCGATTCACGCAGGTTTTTGTTCTGACGCATAGCTTGTATTTCTTCTATGAGCTGACAGACACGAATCACGAACGGCGAAAGGCCACACAGAGACTATTCCGAATGGTAAAGAATGCCGCTGGCAGTCAGATACTGGATATGAAGTACGAAGAAATTCAGAACGACTATCAGGCATACTGGGGTGTTGTTAATGATTCCGGCCAACCCCCCGCGTTGCTTGCTAATTGCATGAGGAATATTATTGAGTACTTCTTCAACTTCGTGAAGAGGAAAGATCTCAACAACGTATTCCGGATGCCTGAATTACAGGACACAAGGTACCAGGCGTTCTGCCGCTACGTTAACCGAGAGTCGCATTCGTTGGGGCAGAACATCCTTGATATGAAAGAATTCGATTACGACACATTCCGCGACGGGTTGCGATTGGTGTTCGAGAAGACGGGTTATCTTGAGCACTATGATGAGATGTCAAAGACCTAAGTGGAGAAGCAGGCAGATGCGAAATGGAGTTGAGAGAAAGAAAAAGGTGACATCCACCAAAACTGGAAGCTGAAAAGGGGACACCCATAACCGCCGTCGTGTCAAGGGCCCGGATATTTGGGATTTCCGAAGTAACGAAAACACGGGAACGGAGAGAGGCTAGCCGTGGGTCCAGGGGGCGGCAATGAGCACCCCTGGTCGGCGAAGGGATTCGCCGAAAGTTCTTGGCATGGATGCCGGCGCCGGGTGAGGCGTTCCCTCGCGTTTGGTCGGTCCTTCGTTTTTGCGTAACGCGCACATGGTAGACA
>JAPLNP010000673.1 GCA_026401055.1 Planctomycetia bacterium | reverse complement strand
CGCCCGTTCACGGGCGTTTCCGCCGCAGGCGGTTCAGGCCCGGCGTTCACGCCGGGTTAGGTAAATGCTACATCCTTGCTTTGTCAACCCCGTTCACGGGGTTCCTCCTCTTGCATCTCCAATTCCAGTAGTTTGAAGTTCGGCTTACGGCGGTCGGATGACGCAAGGTGTTGTGCCGTCGTGATATAGGGCAATGACTTGGCGAACGATCCAGTCGAGCATCCGCTTGAAACGAAGCAGTTCGAGGTGCAGCGTCAGCGTATCGCCCGATCCCGTGGCAAGGCGCGTCTGATGAATCCACACCCAGACGTTGCGAAGGATGAACGACACGGCGACAAAAAACAGCCGTACATGCGGGTTGCGCGTGCAAGTGTAAATCCGTCCTTGCCGCCGCTGGCGATAACTGGTCTCGATGCCGAAGCGCTTCCGATAACGCTCGCGAATCCCGGTGGGCGTGCCGTTGACCCGCCAGGCGGCGAACAGGAGCTTCTGACGTTTGTGCTTGTTCTTGCGGCGGTCCCGATAGCGGCGGTAACCGACGCACACCGAGAATGTCACCTCCTGCTTCCCTTTCTTCATGGTGTGCGAATACCAGCCCGCCGACCGTTGCCGCAGAGCGCGGAGGCCGATTGCTTTGCGCCCTTTTTTGGGAGGCCGCCCGGCGAACTTCACCGGCATCAAGAACGGCAGGTGCTCTTGCTGCAAAAACTCCATCGCCGCGACGTTGAAAAACGCTCGATCCAGCAACAAACACTTGATTTTCAGGCCAATTGCGCGGATCTGGGCCAGCAACCGCCGCAGCACAACGACCATCGATTCGTGGCGTCGCACCCAGGTCAAGGCCAGGGTGTAACGCTCTCCATACTCCACGATGCAGGCCGTGGCGTAGGCATGAAAGTCGGCGGTGCCCTGCTTCGGCTGACTGCGGCAGATTTCGTTGCGGCTGCGGTAGGGTTCGCCGTAGTAGGGGATCAGGTGCCAGTCGATCGCCACCTCCCGTCCGCGGCGGCGTATGGACCGCGGCATGTGGCCGGTGAGGGCTTCGTTCAAGCGCCGCTCCAGGACCGGCAACGTCTTGGGAAGGCCGTCGTCCAAGGCGGTCAGCACGGCGTGATCGGACGGCGCCCGGGACAGATCGCGGCAGGCGGCGGAAACAGAGATGGATTGGGCCGCGGCGCGCAACACAATGCCCAGCACGATCGACGCTGTGCAGCGCCACCCGTGGTCCTTCAGAAGTCTGGCCTGGAGCAAATGTTCTTGCGCCCACGAGTAGACCTCGCCGGTGCCTATGGTACAATTCGTCCTTGAACGCATGGCTTCCTCCGTGTAAGGACTCGTTGACACAAGTCTTTTACACGAGGGGCCTTGCGTTCACCTATAGCAATTCAGCCGAACTTCAAACTACTGAAATCTGAATCTGAAATCTGAAATTCCTCCGCCCCGTTCATCCTTCATCCTCCCCCTACTCTCCCGCCATTCCTTGTCCGCCCAGGATACCGGTGGCGTACCAGACGCCGTTGGCGCCGCATTTCATGTCGTAGCCGAAAACGCGCTGGGAGGAGCGAACGGCGTTCCAGTGTCCGGAAGACAGCCGCCAGCAGCGGACGCACTCGATGGCCGCCTCGACCAGGCGCTCGCCCGGCCAACTTTCGGCGCAGACCTCCCGGGCGGATATTCCTCGCGCGAGCCGCGCGTT
>JAPLNP010000192.1 GCA_026401055.1 Planctomycetia bacterium | reverse complement strand
GCCGCCGCTGGGACCGGCCCAACGCCACGGCCGTCGCGGCCCTCGACACGCTGGACAGAAACGGCCAATGGCGCCAGGTCTGGCCAAACCCCCGCCCCGTCACGACTTAGGGCCGCCCAGAACGCTGGGCACACACGCCGCCTCCCTTGTCTCGCCTACCAGTTCTTGGGACGATACGTGATGGGGGAATGCCCAAAGACGTGTACGGCGTGGTCCTGCGACGCCGGAGCGATGTGGCTGACGCTTAGTTGCGTGAACCCCAATACCCAGCGGCACAAGGGGGCCGACCCGCGATGAACCCGCAACGACACATTGGGCGAACGTCCGCCATGGGGGGCTCTCGGCGGGGCTCCGCGGGGCCACTGCGGGTTGAGGCGCGGGTCAAGGTCTGGCTCGAGAAGGACGGCCGGTACGTCTTCGGTCACGGGCTGAATGAGATTCTCAAGGCCGTCGAGGCGGCTGGCTCGATCAAGGCCGCGGCCGAGCGGCTCGGCAAAAGCTACCGCTACGTATGGGGCCGGATCAAGAAGGCCGAGGATTCGCTGGGAGAGCCGCTCGTTGACACCCGAGTAGGGGGTATTGAGACCGGCCGAAGTTCGCTTAGCGACTTGGCCGGCCGGATGGTGGCCGAATACGACGCCCTGCGACGGCGGATGTTCGAGGTCGCAGAGCAGGAATTCGCTTCTCGCTTCCAGACGCCCGGCGACACAAAGACCGCCGGTGGCTGAATCCCGTTCTGTCAGGTACGGCGACTGGTTGCCGTCCACCTCGCGCGCCCTATTGACAGCCTCCGATTGGCCGATAAGCTAGAGAGCGAATCGCACAGCCGTGCGATTCGCTATTCGGCTCTCCGACCGTTGCCCGGCCCAGCCGGAAATGAGATTGCGTTCAGCCGACCTCGCCAGTTGGGCGTGGGTCGGGGACGCGAGCAAGGCCCGCGGGGGTTCGCCCAATTTGGGCAAGAACGAGAGGGGAGCCGGCGGAAGAGGAGCATTGGGATCGTGGGTCGCACAGCCTGGCCAATCCGATCTCGTGGTCGCCGTTGTCGGACATCAGCAGTTCGCGCCTTTACACTAGTGGAGCTACTGACCGTGGTGGCGATCGTGGGGGTTCTCGTGTCGCTTCTTCTCCCGGCGGTCCAATCGGCCCGGGAGGCCTCCCGACGCGTAAGATGCTGTAACAATCTTCGCCAGATTGGCCTGGCGATTCTGGCATACGAGCAATCGCACCGGTTCTTTCCACCGTCCCACACGCGGAATCCCGACCACGGAGTCCTCTCGCTGTTGTTGCCGTATCTTGAGCAGAAGGCGGTCTACGAACTGTATGATTTCGAGCACAACTGGGATGCGCAGGAGAATCGGTCCGCGCGGGAGTCCGATGTCGCCGTGTTCGTTTGTCCTTCCGCGCCCGGCGAGCGGCATTGGATCAGCGACTACGGCGCGTGCCTGATCATTAACTCGCAATCGTATAAGCCCCTGGTCGATTCCGGCAACATAACGCCTCGGAAGAGTTGGATCTCCATCATTCAGGATTTCACCGATCCGACCGCGATGGCGGATGTCACGGATGGGTTGTCTAATTCGCTGCTGTTTTTTGAAGACGGCGGACGCCCTTTCCGGTACAAGTTCGGCCGGCGCGAAGCCGGGCAGAACCCCGGGGCGCAGTGGGCCGACCACCGCGGCTATTTCTGCCTCGACGCCTTGTGCAACGGAGTGCAACTGACCAACTGCAACAACCTCAACGAGATATACAGTTTCCACACCGGTGGCTGCAACTATCTTTACGGGGACGGTACTGTCCATTTTCACCCCGAGACCATCGATCCGGAGGTCTTCGTTTCCCTGTTTACGATGGCCGCCGGCGACATCGTATCGTCCGACCCACGGTAACCGTCAATCGCACCCAAGGAGTAGTACCATGACGACGTCTCGCATCACCATCCGACTGGCAACCACCGCGTTGCTCTTCGCGGCGTGGTTTGGCAACGCCGGCCCGGGGCAGGCCGTGACCATCTACCAGATCCAGTACACTGATTTGAGCGCGGATCCGACCGGCAGCAGCCCGTGCGCCGGCCAGACCCTGGACTGCGCCGGCGGCATTGTCGTCAACACTTGGACGGGGAGCCAGCCCCGACTGGTCCTTCAAGACCCAGCTTGCCCCGCCGGTTGGGGCGCGATCCAGGTCAAAGGATTCAACGGCGCGAACACGTTTGCCGGAGTAAGCGTGGGCGATTGGGTGTCGTTGACCGGCGTGTACGTCGAGGAGTACCGCGGGACGACTTTTCTTCAGTTTGGCGGAACGACGGGCCCGGCGCCCGCGGCCGCATTCACCGTGCAGAGCACGGGGAACGCGTTGCCGCCGCCCGTGGTCGTCGCGCTCGAGCAAATCGCGGCCCCGCTCGAGGGGCCGCCGGGCAGTTGGCGCATCGTCGACCACCGCGCCGAACCGTATGAATCGATGCGGCTAACCATCGAAGACGTTGCGGTTACCGAGCTGGGCCTCGGCAAGGCGACGGACAACTACAACGTTCACAACGGCAACGGGGACGCCTGGCTCAGCGATTACATGAACGCGGATCGGGGCTATTCCGACCTCTATCATCCCTACGTGGAGCTTGGCGCCGAGTTCGTCTCCGTCACCGGAATCCTGGAGCAGTACCAGAAGAGCGGGGCCGTGAACTGGGACTATTATCAACTGCTCACGACGTGCACCAACGACTTCGTGGTGCCCGAGCCGGCTACGTGCGTTTTGCTGCTGACGGGCCTGGCGGCCTTGGTCGGCGGAATGCTCCGCCGACGCGGAAGATGACTCTACTCGATCGAAAGGAATGACTTATGCGCAGGCGGATGATCTTGTTCGTCTTGTTCTTCGGCGCCTGCTGGGGGGCCGTCGAAGCCATCCTGGGCGAAGTGCTCCACCGGATGGACGCGCCGCGGACGGCCGTGGCGCTGGGCATCCTTGCGTTTTTCATTTTGACCGTTGCCAGGGTCTTCTGGCCGATGCCGGGGTCCTCGACGTTGATTGCGTCCTGCGCGATGCTCTTCAAGTTCACCAATGCCCCGTTCTTCGGCTGCCACCTGCTGGGCATCTTCCTGCTGGGCGGAGCCTACGACCTGGTGTTCTTGGCCAGCGGCCACGATCTGCTGACCACACGGTACAGGATCGCCAAGAACGCTTTGTGCGGCATCGCCGCGACCTACCTGGGTTTTGCTCTGTTCGCTGTGACGATCACTTACGTATTTCGCCACCCGTACTGGGCTCCCTACGGGCTGCCGCGCGTGCTGGACCACGTTTTCGTGAGCGGGACTCTGGCTGCCGTCGGCGGCGCGATCGCCGTGCCACTGGGCGCGTGGATCGGCGAGATCCTCAAGAACAGGAAGCTCGCCCCGGTGGAATCCGGCTCTTGGATGACGACCGGCGCAATGTCGTTGCTGACGATGGTCTTGTGGATCCTCGCGGCCACCGTATCGCTGTGAATAGTGCAAATGCCATGACGACATCTCGCATCACCGTTAGGCTGGCGACCATCACGTTGTTCTTCGTGGCATGGTTTGGCGGTGTGGTCCGGGGGGAGGCCATGACCATCTACCAAATCCAGTACACTGATTTGAGCGAGGATCCGACCGGCAGCAGCCCGTACGCCAGCCAGACCCTGGACTGCGCCGGCGGCATCGTCGTCAACCTTTGGACGGGCAGTCGGCCGCGTCTGATCCTTCAGGACCCTGCCAATCCCGATGGCTGGGGGGCAATTCAGGTGAAAGGATGGGACGGCGACGACACCTTTGCCGGAATCAACCTGGGCGATTGGGTCTCACTGACCGGCGTGTGCGTTGAGGAATACCGAGGGACTACCTTCCTCCAGTTTGGCGGAGCCACAGGCCCGGCGCCCTCGGCAGCATTTGCCGTGCAGAGCACGGGGAATCCCCTACCGCCGCCGAAGGCGGTCACACTCGACCAGATCGCGGCCCCGCTCGAAAGGCCACCGGGCGACTGGTACGTTGTTGACCACAGCGCTGAACCGTACGAATCGATGCGGCTGACCGTCGAGGATGTGGTGGTCACCGCGTTGGGTCTCGGCAAGGCTTCGGACAACTACAACTTGCAGAACGACGACGGGGATGCCTGGGCCAGCGACTACATGAACGCGGATCGGACCTATTTCGACCTTTACCATGAGTACGTACAGTTTGGCAGCAAGTTTTTTTCCGTCACCGGAATCCTGGAGCAATACGAACGAAGCGGGTCCCCGAGTTGGGACTACTACCAGTTGCTGACGACCTCGACGAATGACTTTCTCCGGAATCCGCCCGGCGACGCCAATAGCGATGGCGTCGTGGACGACAAGGACGCGTCAATCCTAGGCGCCAACTGGCGATCGACCACGGCTACCTGGGAAACCGGCGACTTCAACGGCGACCACAACGTGAACGACGCCGACGCCGCCATGCTAGCCGCCCACTGGGGCAAGCGCGTCGACGAAGAATCGGTACCGGAGCCCGCCACCGCCGTTTCGCTGCTTTTGGGCTTATTGACGGTCGCCACACTTGCCGCCTGGCACCGCAAGTGGAACCCGCCCGGACTGGGGGCTGGCGTGCCGAGATGCTCCCGGATGACTGCCGAGCCCCCGGGCCGTCAGCCGCGGTAAGCTCTACAGCCTGATGGACGCCGGGCGGTAGCGCTTCCAGACGGTCGGGCGGATGATCAGGTTGGCCGTGCCGGGGCGTTGGCGGACCAGGCCGATGCCCGCCGCGCTGGACGCCGATCTATGCCGTCGTCTCGGTCGGAACGGTCAACGGCTACGACCATCCGAAAGCCGTGCTGATCGAGGCGTTGCGCGACGCGGGGGCCTACGTGCTTTGCACTCAGACCACGGAAACGTGCTGGAGGGGCAATCTCAATGATCTGCGCGGCAAGATGCTGCGCCCGGTTGAACCATCACGGTCGAACCTCGCGGTAGTGGCAACCCCCGATGGCAAGGCATGCGACGTGGGATGTGCGACCACCGTTCATTGTAGGCTGAATTCAGCGAATGGCGCAGAGATCGATCGGCTCACCGAACACCGTGATGCCGTGTCATGGCTTGCCGGGCAACCGAAGGGACGAGCCGTTTGCCGATTCCCACAATGACCCGAGGCCACCTGCGCGCATGAGTGTCGGGACGCCTGCAACGTAGCGGAAGAACCGGGTGGACAGTGGCCAGCCCGGCTGAGTGGTAGGGCCTTGACGCCATCGCCCCGGCGGGTAGACTACTATGTTTCGTTCTTGCCCACGGCGCCGGCCGAGGAGGCTTTGGCGCGTCGCCGGAGGGAACCCCTCCCGACGGAACCCGGCGGCCGGCGAGTTTTTCAACAAAACTGTCCACTTTCTTGTGACTTCACGAAGGAACCGAACATGGCAAAGTACGTTTACGGCTTCGGGCCCACCGGGACCGACGGCGACGCCTCCATGAAGAACCTGCTTGGCGGCAAGGGCGCCAACTTGGCCGAAATGAGCCGGATCGGGTTGCCCGTCCCGCCGGGCTTCACTATCTCCACCGAACTGTGTACCTACTACTACGAGCACGCCAAGACCTACGCCCCCGAACTGGCCGCCCAGGTCGACGCCGCCCTGCGGAAGATGGAAGAGGAGATGGGCAAGGCGTTCGGCTCGACGACCGACCCGCTGTTGGTCTCCTGCCGCAGCGGCGCCCGCGAGTCGATGCCCGGCATGATGGACACCGTGTTGAACATCGGTCTGAACGACACGACGGTCCAGGCGTTGGCGAAGAAGGCGGGCGACGAGCGGTTCGCGTGGGACTGCTACCGCCGGTTCGTCCAGATGTACGGCGACGTCGTGCTGGAGATGAAGCCCAAGACGAAGCAGGACATCGATCCGTTCGAGGAGATTCTCGAAGCCAAGAAGAAGGCGGCGAAGGTC
The DNA here is from genome assembly GCA_026401055.1 of Planctomycetia bacterium. Classification (GTDB taxonomy): domain Bacteria; phylum Planctomycetota; class Planctomycetia; order Pirellulales; family Thermoguttaceae; genus JAPLNP01. The sequence goes on along the minus strand of JAPLNP010000192.1, from coordinate 12,338 downwards.
AAGCTGGACAGCGAACTTTCGGCCGCTCAGCTCAAGGAACTGGTCGCCGAGTTCAAGAAGGCCGTCAAGGCGGGCACCGGCAGGGACTTCCCCGAGTCGCCGATGGACCAGCTTTGGGGCGCGGTCGGCGCGGTCTTCGGTAGCTGGATGAACGACCGCGCGATCGTCTATCGCCGCACCTACGGCATTCCGCACGAATGGGGCACCGCGGTGAACGTCCAGGCGATGGCCTTCGGCAACCTGGGCGAAGGCTGCGCCACCGGCGTCGCCATGACTCGCGACGTCGCGCTGGGCCTCCCCGGCGTCAACGGCGACTACCTGCTCAACGCCCAGGGCGAGGACGTCGTGGCCGGAATCCGCAAGACGAAGAAGATCGAGGTGGACCTGGCCGGCGACATGCCCAACGTGTACGAAGAACTCGTCGCCACCGCTCAGAAACTCGAGAACCATTACCGCGACGTGCAGGACATCGAGTTCACGGTCGAGAAGGGCAAGCTCTGGATGCTCCAGACGCGCAACGCGAAGCGGACGGGCTTCGCCGCCGTTCGCATCGCGGTCGACCTGGTCAACGAGGGCCTGATTACGCCCGAGGAGGCCCTGAGCGCCCGTCGCGTGCCGGCCGACTCGATCACTCAATTGCTCCAACCGGTGTTCGCCGACACCCGCGGCGCCAAGGGCAAGAAGGCCCTCACTAAGGGCGTCAACGCCGGTCCCGGCGCGGCGTCGGGCCAGATCGTCTTCCAGCCGGACGAAGCCGAGAAGCTCTATCAGCAGAACCAGAACATCTCGCTCATTCTGGTGCGCCGCGAGACCACGCCCGAAGACCTCCGCGGCATGAAGGTGGCCAAGGGCATTTTGACCGCTTTCGGCGGCGCGGCGAGCCACGCGGCGCTCGTGAGCCGTCAGATGGGCAAGGCGTGCGTCTGCGGGTGTAGCGACCTGGAGATCGACTACCGAGCGAAAACCGTCAAGATCGGCGGCAAGGTGCTCAAGCAAGGCGACTCGATCTCGATCAACGGTTTCAGCGGCGAAGTGTTCGGCGAGGAGATGCCCACCGCCCCGAGCGAAGTGCTCCGCGTGCTGGTCGAGAAGTCGCTCAAGCCGGCCGACGCCCCGGTGTTCCAGCGGTTCCACCAGTTGATGAGTTGGGCCGACCGCTACCGCAAGCTCGAAGTCCGCGCCAACGCCGACCTGCCCGATCAGGCCAGCCAGGCGGTTTCACTCGGCGCCCAGGGCATCGGACTATGCCGGACGGAGCATATGTTCTTTGACCACATCGACGATTTCCGCACGATGATCCTCGCCGAGACGCTCGAGGACCGCGAGAAGGCGCTGGCGAAGCTGTTGCCCTATCAGCGCGCGGACTTCGCGGGCTTGTTCCGCGCGATGGACGGCCGACCGGTCACGGTCCGGCTCTTGGACCCGCCGCTGCACGAGTTCCTGCCGCACGAGGCCGCCGAACAGGCCGAATTGGCCGCGAAGATCGGCATCACGCCAGCGGCGGTCAAGCAGCGCGTCGACGAGTTGGCCGAGTCCAACCCCATGCTCGGCCACCGCGGCTGCCGCTTGGGCATCGTCTATCCGGAGATCACGCGGATGCAAGCCCGGGCGATCTGCGAGGCGGCGTGCGACGTCATGGCCGAGGGCCGGGACGTGCATCCGGAGATCATGATCCCGCTGGTCGGCTCGATCAAGGAATTCCGCGACCAGGAGAAGCTTATCCGCGAGACGGCCGCCGAGGTATTCAAGGAGAAGGCCACGACGGTCGACTACATGGTCGGCACGATGATCGAAATCCCCCGCGCGGCGATCACCGCCGACGAGATCGCCCAGGGCGCCGAATTTTTTAGTTTTGGAACAAATGACCTGACGCAGACGACGTTGGGCATCAGCCGCGACGACTACGCCGGGTTCATCAACGCCTATCAGGAGAAGGACATCGTTCCGGCCGACCCGTTCCAGACGTTGGACCAGGGCGGCGTGGGCAAGCTGATGAAAGTGGCGATCGAAGGCGGCCGGTCGACGCGGCCCGACATCAAGCTGGGCATCTGCGGCGAGCACGGCGGCGACCCGGCGTCGGTCGTGTTCTGCCACGACATCGGGTTGAAGTACGTCAGTTGCTCGCCGCTTCGCGTTCCGGTCGCCCGGCTCGCCGCCGCGCAGGCCGCGATTGCCGAGAAGGCAAAGAAGTGTTGCGGCTGCGGTAAGAAGTAGAAAGTGGGGTGGGCCGAGCCACCCTACGATTCGCCCGGTTGCCGTCCGCTATAATGAGTTGCCGATCTGGGAGCGCGAGGGGTCAGTCCCCTTTTCGCGGCGAAAACGCCCCTTGGCGGGACAACGTCCCCCGCGCCGCGAAGACCGGGACAGTCCCCTGTCAACGGTCACGCCCAACCCCATTTCACCATGTGCCGCATTTACGACGCTCTGTTGGTTGTCTCTTTTGGCGGGCCGGAGAAGCCGGACGACGTGGCGCCGTTTCTTGAGAACGTCGTTCGCGGCAAGAACGTGCCGAGGCGACGCCTGCTCGAAGTGGCCGAGCATTACGAACTGTTCGGCGGCGAGAGCCCCATCAACGCACAGATCCGCGCGCTGCTGGCCGCGGTGGTCGACGAGTTCGACGCCCACGGACCGCGGCTGCCGGTCTATTGGGGCAATCGAAATTGGCACCCCATGCTCGCCGACACGCTCGGCCAGATGGCCGACGACGGCATTCGCCGCGCCCTGGCGTTCGTGACCTCGGCGTTCGGGTCGTATCCCGGGTGCCGGCAGTATCGCGAGGACATCGAACGTGCCCGGCGGGAAGTGGGAGACGCCGCGCCCGAGGTGGACAAGCTCCGGTTGTTCTACAATCACCCGGGCTTCATCGAGGCGATGGCGGATCGCGTGGCCGCCGCCGCGGCGCTGATTCCCGAGCCGCGTCGCGCGCTGGCGAGGATAGTCTTCACCGCGCACAGCCTTCCGCTGGCGATGGCCCGGCGGTGCCGCCACGAGGCCCAACTGCGCGAGGCGTGCCGTCTGGTGGCCGAGTGGGTGGGCGGCCTGGACTGGCGGCTGGCTTATCAGAGCCGTAGCGGTCGGCCGACCGAGCCCTGGCTGGAACCGGACGTCGGCGACACGCTCGTCAAGCTGCACGCGACGGGCGCGGTGAGCGACGTGCTGATCGTGCCGATCGGCTTTCTGGTCGAAACCATGGAAACGGTTTTCGACCTGGACATCGAGATTGGCAGTCTGTGCGATCACCTGGGCATCAACATGGTCCGCGCGGCGACGCCGGGCGCCCACCCTCGGCTGGCGCGGATGATTCGCGAGCTCGTCGAGGAGCGGCTTGACGCGAACGCCCCGCGATTGGCCCTGGGCGAGGACGGCCCTTGGCCCGACGTCTGCCCCGAGGATTGTTGTCGCCCGGACTGAACGGCGGCGGCAAGCGGCGATCCGAGGGGGACAGTCCTCGGTCAGTCGGATGACTGCCGACGGAGGCGAACCAAATACACCAACGCCATGAAATCATACGTCGCGTGCGTGGTGATGGGCACCAAGAGGTTGCCCAGGGCGAGCCACAGCCCGCCGAGATACAGGCCGATCAGTCCGGCCAGGACGGCATAGCCGCGGGTGATCGGATGCACGAGGCCGAAGAGGATGCTGCCAGCGGCCAGTCCGACCCAGACGCCCCGCGGCGGGCCGATCCAGTCGGCGATCCCGCCCTGGATCAGCCCGCGGAACAGAAGCTCCTCGCCGACGCCCGCCACCACCGAGATCGCCGCCAGGTCCAACAGCGTCGAGCCGCGAAACAGGGGCACCAACTGCTCGTCGACCACCCGGTTGATCTCGCGCAAGGGGCCGATCGGGGAGCGGACGCAGAACCAGAAGACGGCCAGGGCGGGCAGCGCGGCCAGCGCGCCCCAGCCGACCGCGGCGAGGCTCCAGCGGGCCGTCGCGGAGGGCGCATAGCCCAAAAGCCATCCCAGTCCCACAGCCACCACGGCCAGCGAGGCCTCGAGCGCAACGGCCATCACGAGGAAATGACGCGGTGGGGGCGGATCGGCGGGCATGGCGGTAGACAGTAGTTCGCCGATTACATTGCGGCCGGCGGCGACATTTGTTGGTCGTATTCGCCCACCTTCCCGGTGGCCTCCAGCCGGTGTTGAATGTGCATCATGATCTGGTACGCTTGGCTTTCGGAGTTCGGCGACTCGGCCACCAGCACCAGCGACGGCTTGTTCGAGGACGCGCGGATCAGTCCCCAACTATTGTCTTCCATGACGAACCGCACGCCGTTCACGTCGATCAGATTGTTGATGCAAGTACCGGCGATCGGGGTACGCGACTTCAGGTCCGATTCGTATCGCCCGGTCATCTCGGCCACGAGGGCGTACTTGACGTCGTCGGGGCAGACGACCCCGATGGTGGGCGATTGCCAAGTACGGGGCAACTCTTTGAGCATCTTGGAGAGAGAGACGCCGGACTCGTCGAGCATGCGAAGCAACTGCGCGGCGGATTGAACGGCGTCGTCGTATCCCCGACCAAAGGGCGCGTTGAAGAACCAGTGGCCACTGCGTTCAAACCCGGCAATCGCCTGATGCTTCGCCACCGCCGCCTTCACGTACGAATGCCCGGTCGCGACCATGATAACTTTGGTGCCGGTCTCTTGCAGCACCGGATCCGAAAGGAACAGCCCCGTGCTCTTGACGTCGATGACGACGTTGCGGCCCGGAGTCTGGCGGGCAAGCCAGCGAGCCACCAGCAGGGCAACCTTGTCGGAGTACACTTCCTGGCCCGTGTCATCCACGACCCCAATCCGGTCGCCGTCGCCATCAATGCCAATGCCGATCTTCACGTCGTGCGTCCGAGCGGCTTTGCCGATGCTGCGCAGGAAGGAAACGTCCTCGGGGTTGGGATTATGATGAGGGAAGTCCCAATCGAGATCGCAGTCGATGGGCACGACGTTGCACCCCAGGTTTTCGAGCACTGGCGGGGCAAAACGACCCGCCGTGCCGTTCCCCGCCGCCAAGACCACGTCCACGACGTGCTTGAGTTTCTTGCCTGCGACGATATCGTCGGCATACGCGGAGAATATGTCCTCATACGACTCGTATCCGCCCGGCCCCGTCGAGAAGTCGCCTTTCTTGACGATTTCCTTGAATCGCTGAATCCCTTCCGGGCCCAATGTCGAGGAGAGCCCATCCGCCAATTTAAGGCCGGTCCAACCGTTTTCGTTGTGACTGGCCGTTACCATGGCGCCGGCTTTCACGTTCAAGCGATGCTGCGCGAAATAGAGCATCGGGGACAAGGCGAGTCCGATGTCGACCACGTCGACCCCCGACCACAGCAGCCCAACGACAAGGGACCGGGAGAGGTTCTGGCTGTACTCCCTGAAATCGTGTCCCACGACGACCTTTCGCTCGCCCATGACCTCGCGGACGTAGGTTCCGAACGCGCGTCCGAGCACCACAAACCCGTTCGGATTGATTTCACCATTGGGATTCGCCTTCGTGCTCAGACGCCAGCGCACGTCGTACTCGCGGAACCCATTGTCCGTGATAAGAGTCTTCTCAAAATAGTCCGCCGAATTATAAGGAACTTTTGACTGAATCTGCCATCTCATAGGTACACTTGTCCATTAGCGCCCCGAGTTGACTCAACGACCCGAAATCACGATGCGTGATTCTATCAGCCTGCACTGCCAACGGAAACCCCAAACGCCGGTTTGCGAGGCCCACCAACTGCCGGCGGTCGAGACCCACCAATTGCGGCTTCTTCGACCACATGGTGGGCCTCGGCCGCCGGTGGAATGGCTGTTTGCGGCGAGTGAAGATCGAGGATCTCGCGGTCGGCAATGGTCTACCGGCCAGCGGCGACCTCGACCCCCTCTACAGACTACCAACTTGCATAGCCGGCGCGATTTGCGACAATGGTGGATACGGACCGAGCCGACGGTGGGAGGCGATTCTGGTGGGGCTCGGCCGCCGAGTGAGTGTGATTATTGCGGTCGGTGAGGATGGACGATGGAGTCGTTTGCGATCGTTTACCGGACATCGGCGGCCTCGACCCACCCTGCATGAGCAACGCCATGACAACCGCTTCCACGCTGCTGAGTCCCGAGCTGTTGGCCCGGCTCGAGAAGATGGAACTGGTGAGCCGCAAGATCTTTCGCGGGCGGATGAAGGGCGAGCGGCGGAGCCGCCGCAAGGGGCAAAGCGTTGAGTTCGCCGACTTCCGCAACTACGTGCCCGGCGACGACCTCCGGTTCATCGACTGGAACACCTACGCCCGGCTCGATCGGCTCTTCCTCAAGTTGTTCATCGAGGAAGAGGACCTGCACTTCTACGCCCTTCTGGACGCCAGCGCGTCGATGGATTTCGGCGACCCGACGAAGCTCCAGTACGCCAAGCAACTGGCCGCCGCGCTCGGGTTCATCGGCCTGGTCCGCGGCGATCGGGTGAAGATCGAGACGCTTGGCCGGCCGTCGCGGGACGTGTTTCGCGGGCGGCGGAGCCTGTGGCGGATGCTCGGCCACATCGACGAAATCCAGCCCGACGAAACCGTCCCGCTCGCCGAGGGCGTGAAGAACTTCTGCCTGCGCAACTCGGGCAAGGGCATCGTGGTGTTGATCACCGACCTGATGGACAAGTCGGGCTACGAACCGGCGCTGCGGTATCTGTTGGCCCAACAGATGGACGTCTACGTGGTCCACGTCCTTTCGGCCGAGGAGATCGAGCCGGAGATGCAGGGCGATCTGCGGCTGGTCGATTGCGAGGACGCCGACGTGGCCGAGATCACCGTCAGCGGCGCGCTCATCAAGCGGTACAAGGAGACGCTCACGGCGTTCGTCGAGTCGGCCCGGGAGTTCTGCGGCCGGCGCGGCATGTCGTACCTTCTGGCCCGAAACGAAGTGCCGCTGGACGAGTTGATCACGGATTACCTGGCGCGTCGGGGGCTGGTGCGCTGATGGGACTGAGCCTGTTGAACATGCTGTCGTGGTGGCAGTGGGCGATCCTGGCGGCGGTGCCGCCGGCGATCGTCGCGCTCTATTTCCTCAAGCTCAAGCGCCGGCCGCTCGAAGTGCCCAGCACGTACCTTTGGCGCCGCTCGATCGAAGACCTGCACGTCAACGCCATCTGGCAGCGGCTGCGGCGAAACCTCTTGCTCTTTCTACAACTGTTGCTCGTGCTGTTGGTGATCCTGGCGCTGGTGCGGCCGGGCTGGCGTGGCGAGGAACTCACCGGCAACCGGTTCGTCTTTCTCCTGGACAATTCGGCCAGCATGCAAGCCACCGACGTCGAGCCCAGCCGCCTGGAAGACGCCAAACGCCGCGTCGGCGAGTTGATCGACCAGATGGACCCCGGCGACTCGGCCATGGTCATCAGCTTCGCCGACACCGCCCGGGTGGAACAGGGATTCACCTACGATCGGCACGCCTTGCACCGAGCCGTCGATGCGATCGAGCCCACCGCTCGCGGCACGTCGCTCCTGGACGCCTTGAAGGTGGCCTCGGGCCTGGCCAATCCGGGCCGCAGCGCGTACGAGGCGAGCGACACCCAGGTGGCCGAGGCGATGCCGGCGACGCTCTACATCATGAGCGACGGCAATTTCGAGCACGTCACGGGTTTCTCGCTGGGCAACCTCAGTCCGATCTACGTCCCCATCGGCCAGGACGACTCGCCCAACGTCGCCATCCTCGCTTTCAACGTCCGCGGCCATGAAACGCGGGAGGGCCAACTCCAAGCCTTCGCCCGGCTCGAGAACTTCGGCAGCCAGCCGGTCCGCGCCACCGCCGACCTGCGGCTCGACGACCGGCTGATCGACGCCACCGAGGTGGCGATCCCCGCCGGCGAGGTCCAGGGCGTCGTGTTCGACGTGGGAGCGATCGACTCGGGCGTGCTGAAGCTGGAAATCAGGATCGACGACCGCCTGAAGGTGGACAATTCGGCGTGGGTCGCGGTCAATCCGCCGCGGCAGGCCAACGTCCTGCTCGTCACGCCCGGCAACGAGCCGCTGCAGTTCGGCCTCTCGACCGAGTTGGCCGCGAAATTGGCCAAAGTGACGGTCGAGTCGCCCGGGTTCTTGAAGAAGAAGCAGTACACGACCGATACCGACGGCGGCGCGTACGACCTGGTGATCTACGACCGGTGCCGGCCGGAGAAGATGCCGCAGGCCAACACGCTTTGGATCGGCGTGGTTCCGCCGCTGGAGGACTGGTCCGCCGGCAAGAAGGTCGACGTGCCGACGATCATGGACACCGACCCGGCGCATCCGCTGATGCAGTGGATCGTGATGGACAACGTCCTCGTGTTCGAGGGAACGCCGCTGACGGTCCCGCCGGGCGGAACCACGTTGATCGACACCAACGCCGGGGCGATGCTGGCGATCGCGCCCCGCGAAGGTTTCGAGGACGCGGTGCTCGGGTTCCTCCTGGTCGAGCAGGTGGGCGCCGACACGTTTACGCGCACCAACTGGCCGATCCGGCCGAGCTTTCCGATGTTCGTCCTGAACGTGCTGAATTATCTGGGCGGGGGACCGGAGGTGCTCGCCCAAGGCAGCGTCCGGCCGGGGCAGGTGGTGCCGCTGGAGAATGCTTCGTCGGAGAAGGCGATCTCGGTGGTCACTCCCGGCGGCGAGTCGACGTCGCTGGCCGCGTACCGGCCCGGCAAATTCAGCTTCAAGGGGACCGATGAACTGGGGGTGTACGAGGTACAGGCGGGCGGGAAGACGGTCCAGCGTTTTGCCGTCAATCTGTTCGATCCGATGGAGAGCAAGCTGCCCCCCAGGAAGAAATTCGACGTCGGCCCGGTTGAGATTGAGGGTCGGTCGGGATGGGAGGTTGTGCGGCGCGAAATGTGGCGGGGGTTGTTGCTGATGGGGCTAGGCGTATTGTGCTTGGAGTGGTATATCTATGGGCGTCGGGTTTCTTTTTAGGTAATCGTCCACGACACCGCCGGGGACTGGTCCATTTCTCGGCTCCGAAGACGTGTTTTGCGCCGGAAGCGTCGGCCGACAAATGGACCTGTCCCCCTCCGCGGCGCAATCGTCCCACCCATACACATAGTGAGTGGTCTCGCATGGCCAAGCTGACCCCTCCCCGTCGCCGTGCTCCCCGCCGGGCCGGTCGCCCGCCCGGCAACGTGATCAACGAGTTGCTCGAACACAAGCTCATCCGGGAAGTCAGCTACGAGAAGTATCGCGACAAGGTTCGCGACGTCTACGACGGTCCCAAGGGAGCGATGCTGGCCGCGTGCAGCCTGATTTCGTTGCACACGCCGCTAGGCGACCGGCTGTTCCGCGAGCGGCGGTTCGATCTGGCCGGCGCGCGACGCATCCTCGACGTCGGCAGCGGCGCCGGACAGCTTGCCAAGCACGTCTTGAGATACGCCGACCCCGAGGCGGAGCTGACCTGCTCCGATCTGTCTCACGAGATGCTGTTGCGCGCCCGGCAGCGACTCAAGAGCACGCGGCCCCGCTTCGTCGTTGCCGACATGACGCGGCTGCCGTTCGCCGACGCCTCGTTCGATTGCGTCACGTGCGGCTACGTGTTGGAGCATTTGCCGGACGCCCGCGACGGGCTCGTGGAGCTGTCCCGCGTGATGATGCCAGGCGCGAGAATGCTGTTGTTGACCACCGAGGACCGCTTCTCCGGGGCGTGGACGAGTCGGATGTGGTGTTGCCGGACGTACAACCGCCGCGAGTTGCGCCAGATCTGCCAGGACCTGGGCCTGCGGTGGAAAGAAGAACTCTGGTTCACCCGAATGCACAAGGTCTTCCGAGCCGGCGGCATCTGCGTGCACATCGTCAAGGAATAAAGGGGACGGGCGCATATATTGGGTAATATGCGATGTGTGCGATGATTTTCCACGGACCCGCCCGTCGTCGCCAGTAGATGCGCGTGTCCGCTCTGTTTTTTCCAGGCGGCCAAAAAGGGTGTCGTGGCCATCAGAGGTCACGCCCCGGAATTCGCCAGGCAAAGCCCTCAACCATACCGCTGACGGCCGCGCGGACGCGGCTGTCAGCGTCTGGTCAGGGGAGACGTTCGACAACAGGAGGAGGATAGGAATGCCTACCGAGTTGACTTGGCGAAAAGCGATAGACAAGGTCCTCGGGGAGTCTACAAGACCCCTGCACTACAAAGAGATCACGGAACGCATCATCGCCGATGGGCTTCGCACGAAGCTCGGCGCGGTTCCTGCGGCAACCGTCAATGCGCAACTCGCGGCGTCAATCAAACACGATGGGACAGCCTCACCATATATTCGGGTTTCTAAGGGCATCTTCGCGCTTAAGTCCGGTGCTGTTGCCGGTGCTGCCACGCCGGCGAAGCTCACGCCGGATGTGTCGGAATCGGATGAGGAAGAAGAGCAATACGAGATTGTCTCCTCATTTGGCATGTTTTGGCGTAAGAACGCCGTGGAGTGGACGGCAACGCCCAAAGTGCTTGGCATGCAGCAAATTGGAGCTACTCCTGTTGATTTCTGCAAGCAACTGGGGATCTACCTTTTGTACGATGGGCGGGAGGTTATCTATGTTGGTCGTACAACGGACCGTCCTCTTGGCAGAAGACTGTATGAGCACACGATCGACCGAATGTCGGCGCGATGGGACAGATTCTCGTGGTTTGGCCTTCTTCCGGTCACCGAGGCAGGAGGCCTCGGCGCTCTGCCCGCGCAATATGATGCGGCAAAGCTCATCCCCGCACTGGAGGCGATCCTTATCGAGGCCCTCGAGCCCCGACAGAACCGTAAGCGAGGGGATGACCTCGCGGCAGTCGAGTATATCCAGAGAGTTGATCCAGAGATTGAGAAGAAGAAGGTCAAGGCAACACTCGATGAAGCCCTGAAGAGGCTGTAATGGTCCAATAAGACGAGTACAGGCCCCTGCGGTCCGCGTAGATGCGCCCGTTCCCTTCATCCCACGTCCGCTCCTTTCAGGCCCTGCTGATTCTCTCCGCCGCGCCGCCCTCGGCGCCGCCGCGGCGCTGGTCATGCTGGTGGTGATCGAACTGTTGCTGGCAAGCGAGTAGTTGGGAGCCGTAAAAGAACAACTTGTGCACTTCGTCGTAGGGCGGACTTCAGTCCGCCTGGCAAGGACGGAGCGGACTGAAGTCCGCCCTACATGAGCAATTCAACATGACTCAACAGACCGCGCAAATGATTCTCTATGCGATCACGGTTGCCGCCGCGGTCGCGTGGATGGCCGGGTTGCAGTTCCTGGTGCGATCGGCTCGGATCGGCAAGGCCGCCGGCGCCGCGACCGGACAATTCCCCGACGAGATGCCGCCCGAAAACCTGATCTTCGGCCACGCGGAGGTCGAGGGCCGCGCGGATCGCCTGTCGGCCAAGGCGGCCTCGGTCTTGGCCGGCGAGTCCGCCCGATTCGGCTACCTCAAGATCGTCCAGCGGACCGACGAGTGCCTCCGTTTCGAGGCCACCGCCGGCGCCGCGCCGGCCACGCCCGCCGGACAGTGTCTCCGCCGCGGCCAGCTTCGCTTCACGCCGCTGGGGGCCGATCGCACGAGGATTGACTACGGGATCGAGGTTTCCGCCGGGCGGGGGCTTCTCTGGGGCGGCGCGGTCTTCGTCACGCTGGGGTTGGTTGCCCTGGTCGTCGGATGCTGGGCGATACAGACTTGGGTTGTTCCCAATCCCCACCCCGCCATCCGCGGGCAGACCTTCCAGATGTTCCAGGTCGTCCACTTCCTCTGGCCGCCGTTTCTGTTCGGCGGAATCTATCGGGTGCAGCGCCGCGCGGTCCGAGACGGCTTCGACGCCCTGATCCACAATCTGCCGTACTACGAGAAGGCAACGCCATGAGGCTCGCGCCCGTTGCGCTGCTGGCGCTGATCTGGCTCTGTGCCGGAGGGGCCATCGCCGAGCCGACCGCTGAAGTTCCGCCGGGGGTGATCGCGCGGCTGGGCAGCGACGTGCTTCGCCACGCCAGCCCGATCCACGCCATGGCCTTCTCGCCCGACGGAAAGCTCCTGGCCTGTGGCGGCGAGGGCTCGATCGGCTTGTTCGACGCCGAAACCGGACAGCCGCGGGCCGAGTTCACCGCCCATGAGGGCAACGTCGTCGCCCTGGTGTTCGCGCCGTCCGGCGGGCAGTTCGCCTCCGCGGGCGTCGACGGCACCGTGCGGCTGTGGAATCTGGTCCCGAGGCGGTCAGGTTCGAGTTCCGTGGGAGGCGACTCCGTCGCCGTCAGTCCTGCGTGGAGCTATCGCTGGATCGAGGGTCCGCCCTCCTATCGCACGGCTCAGGGCTGCCTCCGTTTCACGCCGGACGGAAAACAGGTCGTTCTGACCGATTCGCTTCACGCGAGCTGGACCGTGGACGCGGCGACCGGTCGGTTGCGTC
>JAPLNP010000328.1 GCA_026401055.1 Planctomycetia bacterium | reverse complement strand
TACGTGGCCATGCCCAAGGATGACCCGCCGCTTCTGGAGCAAATTGTCAAGGGCATCACCGATGGCTGCCTGGAGTGCGACTGTGCCCTGTTGGGCGGCGAAACCGCGATCATGCCCGACCTGTACGCCCCGGGCGATTACGATCTGGCCGGTTTCTGCGTGGGCGTGGTCGAGCGGAAGCGGGTGATCGACGGCCGGGCGATCACGCCGGGCGACGTCGTCCTGGGCGTCGCCTCCAGCGGCCTGCACTCCAACGGTTTCAGCCTCGTCCGCAAGGTGGTCTTCGAGATCGCCGGCCTCGCACCGGGCGACCACGTCGAGGAGCTTGGCGCGACCGTGGCCGACGCGCTGCTCGTGCCCACGCGAATCTACGCCCGAGCGATGCGCCAGGTGCTCCAGCACTACAAGGTCAAGAGCGTGGTGCACGGGATCGCCCACATCACCGGCGGCGGGCTGCACGAGAACCTGGGGCGGATTTTGCCGGAAGGGATCCGCGTCGAGATCGATCGCGGCAGTTGGACCATCCCGCCGGTGTTCTCTTGGCTCCAACGACTGGGCGAGATCGACGACGCCGAGATGGCCGAGGTGTTCAACATGGGCGTCGGCCTCGCGCTGGTCGTCAGCCCCTTCTACGCCGAGAGCATCCAGCACCAGTTGGCCGGCCGCAGCCTGGAAACCTGGCCGATCGGCCGCGTGAACGAAGGACCGCGCGGGGTCGTTTGGGCCGAGTGAGCCGGAAATGGGGACTGGCTCCGTCGCCCCGGCACGCTTGACACCACCAAGACGCGCGGCGGCGACGGTGCCTGTCCCCTTTTCCGGACGGTCAGTACGCGCACTCTCGGGCGGCTTCGGCGAACGCTTCGAGGTTTTCGACCGGGGCGTCGAAAAAATGGTCCGAGGCCGACAGGATGTAGCCGCCGTCGCGACCAAAACCCTCGAACAGACGCCGGACCTCGGCCCGGATTTGCCCGGGCGTGCCCACGGTGAGAACGTTGAACTGGTCCATGCCGCCGATCATGGCCACGCGGCCCGCGAACACGTCGCGGACGCGATCCGGTTCGGTGACGTTGCCGCCGCAGCCGGGCGGGGTGAGCGTTTCTGAGGCGTCGGTCTCGTTCTCGACGATCGCCTCGAGAATGTGCATCATGCCGCCGCAGGTGTGGTACGTCGTCCTGAGGCCCGTCGCGTGGACGGCTTGGTGCATTTCGCGATCGTAGGGCAGGCAGAACTCGCGGTGCAGCTTGGGCGAAATGACCGTGTCGCTGGCCGCGCCGCCGCCGGTCTCGATCAGGTCGAACTTCGCCCCGACGAGCGACTCCTCGATGAAACGGAGCTTCTTGTCCAAGAGGACCCGCAACAGCCGATGCACCCAATCGGGATTCTCGAACGTTTCGACGATCAGCGTCTGCACGTCCATCAAGCAGCAGGCGTGTTGCCAGCAGCCGGCTTGGTCGCCCCAGACGAATCCCCGCAAGATGCCCGCGTCGCCGACGCGATCGTACTCCCGGGCGACGGCCTTTTTGTCGAGCTTGGCCACGGGCATGTACCTGTCGATCAAATCGACGTCGTCGTGCCGCTTGATGAGGTATTCGGTGATCCAGGTGGTTTTGCGATCGGCGCCCGTCTTGTAGGTCAGTTCGCCCTCGGGCGTGACGATGCGATGGTGGACGATCTTGTGGTCCGGGTCCGGGTCGACGACCGTGATTTCGTCCTGCCACTGGGGCGTGCGCAGGGCGTAGCGTTCGGCGTTGGGGATCCAGAACTGGCCCATCGCCTCGAAGTACTGGATCGCGGCGTCGAGCCCGGTACGCCGAAAAGCCTCCAGCGCGTCGCACCCGCCCATGTATTGGTCGAGATGCCACTGCTGCCACTGGTGGATCGTCACCGGCAGCCGGTCGGGCTTCTGGCGATCGATCGCCCGCATCATCCGCTGCTTGGAATTCATGTCACCGCCTTGCCATCTTGCTCGCGAACGAGGCGGACCAGATAATCGTAGGTGGCCGGGTCGACGTTGGACGGCACGGAATGATCGGACTGAACGATGTATCCGCCGCCCTTGGCCGCGCGGAGCTTGTGGAGCACTTCGGCGCGGACGCGGTCGCGGTCGTTGGTTTCCAGGACCTGCACGTTGATGTTGCCGACGAAAGCGAGCCGGCCGGCATACTGTTTCTTCAGCTCGACGACGTCGAGGCCCGCCTTGGCCTCCAGCGGATTGTAGCCGTCGACGCCCACGGCGATCAAGTCTTCGAACACCCGGGTGGCGTTGCCGCAGCCGTGGTAGACGACCTTGAGCCCGGCGCGGTGGATCGCCGCGCAGATGCGTTTGAGCTGCGGCTTGTGAAGTCGCCGCCAGAGGTCGGGCGAGAGCAACATGCCGTTGGTGCAGGCGACGTCGCCCCAGACGTACAAGCCCGACAAACGGTCGCCCGCCGCTTCGATTTGCCCCTCGACGATGCCGACGAGGAAATCGCCCAGCCGCGAGACGAACCATTCCAGCCGCCGTGGGTCTTCGGCGAGCTTGAAGTAGACGTTTTCCGGACCGACGATTCGCCAGAGTTGCTCCTGGATTTCGCAGACGCTGCCGAAGACGCAGAAGTCGTCGGCGTAGGCATTGACCCGATCGACGAACGACGGCAGCCCGAGGTTCAACTCGTCGCCCACGGCATTGATCTGGTCGTCGATCGCCTCGCGGTAGCGGCGGCGGTCCCGGGGGCTGTCGAACCGCAGGGCGTCCATCTGGTCGTAGGTCTCGGTCTCGAAGGCGACGTAGTGCGGCATGGGGTAGGTGCCGCGGCGCTCGATCGTCGCCCCGTAGCCGGTGCGGACCAGCTTGCGCTCGTCGGTGTCTTCGAGGACTTCAATACCCGTGACGCGCGGATCCATGTTCGGATTGACCACCACCAGGTCGAGGTCCCAGTAGCGGTACGGATCGAAGTCGTCGCCGACGCCGAGTTCCTTCTTGCAGCGGCGGATGAAGTTCGTCCAGAAGAACTCGCCCATCGGCACCCGGTCGGGCTCCTGGTGGGCGAGGGCCTTCAGCACGCGATCGGTCTTCTTTCGGGCAGTGGACACGAATCGACCCCTTTGCCGTGTTACGCAAGCCCTTCGGGCGATCGCAACCCAACGACCGTGCGGGGCGCAACGTGCGTCCTCGGCTACTGTTTTGGCCGCTGGGCCACGGCGGGCACGTCGGGCAGAAGGGTCTCGGTGGATCGGGTGAGGTATTGTAGGCAGCTTTCCGGGCCGCGGAAGCCGACGACCCGCTTGTCGAGGTCCGTTTGCTGGCTGAGGATCCGTCCGGCGTCGACGTCGAAACGGACCGTGCCGCGCGACTCGCGCTCGATCAGCTTCGCCTCCAGCGCCGGATTGCTCACCGGCGTCAGGATGCGGTTGGCGATCTCGATCGTCGCCACGCCGGTCTTCACGCCGGAGAGCGTGAAGCTCTGCAAGATGAGAATCTTCTTGATGCCGCCCTGCTCCAGCGGAAGGTTCAAGTCGTGCTCCTCCGACCATGTCTCGCCGACGGCGACCGGTCCCTCGGGCAAGGGGATGGTCAGTTCACCCTGATTGTCGGTGGTCGGGCTGGAGACGAGGTTCTCGCGTTTGAGGGTCTTTCCGCGGCTGTCGAGCGTGACGCGAACCAGCGGCACTCCCACCCGCTTCGCCGCGTCCTCGAACCCGCTAGGCGGCTTCTTATCGTTCCGGCTATTGTAACGAATCTCATCGCGGCCGGTGAGCTTCTGCCACATGTCCACGTCTTCGACGGACTGCTCGAACGTGGCCGAACGGTCGTCGCGGACTTCCTTGACGCGCCAGACCTTGACCGACTTGCTCACCGTCTCGGTCGCCTTCGTCGCGCCGCCGAACGTCGTGCGAACGTGGCCGCGATGGACCACATCCCAGCGAAGGACCTCGCCCGGCTGAAATCGGTAACGAAGCGTGTATTTCTCCGCGTCGCCGGCCATGGTTCTGCCGCCCAGGACGGCGGTGATGAACAAGGCGACCGGCAGGCAGCGCGCCAGAGAAGCGTACGGGCGGAAAGTCATTCTCGCATCCTTTCGAGGTTGACGGGTCGGTTGCCGGTTGTCAGTGGCCAGTTGTCGGTAGTCGGTTATAGACGGTCGGCGCCAGCCACTCACCACTTACTATCCAATCGCAGTCGGCCGCTCCAGCCGAGTTTCTCGCGCAACGTGCGGTAGTAACTGTGCCCCAGGCCGACGACCAGCTTGAAACACACGTCCGCCCGGCGAACGCGAACGCGATCGTTCGGCTCGAGCGTCCGCAGCACGCGACCGTCGACCACGACGGACGTATCCGCGCCGGGTCGGGCAACGGCCAACTCGTACCGGCGCTCGGCCGAGTCGACCACGGGCCGGTGCGTCAGCGTGTGCGGACTGATCGGCGAAATCACAAACGCCTGCAAGTCCTTCCGCAGGATCGGTCCGCCCGCCGAAAGGCTGTGGGCCGTCGACCCCACCGGAGTGCTCACGATCAAGCCGTCGCAACTATACGTCGTCACCAATTCCGAGTCAACGTAAAGATCGACGTCGAGGATGGCGAACGGGGCCCCGTTCTGGATCGAGACCTCGTTGAGTCCCAATTCGCGGTCCAGCACCACCCCGTCGCGGACCAACTCGCACTCGAACATCAAGTGGTCCACCACGAGGACTTTGCCCGCGCGATAGTCGCACAGCACGCGGGGCAATTCCTCGGGCGTCAGGTCCGCCAGAAACCCCAGTTTTCCCAAATTAACGGCAATGACCGGCAACTGATGGTTGCCCATCTGATGGGCGGCACGCAGAATCGAGCCGTCGCCGCCCAGGACGATGGCCACGTCCGCGCTGACAGCGGAGAGGTCTTCCCGGCCGGTGAAGTCCGTGGCGACGATTTCGGCGTGCCGCCGGACCAGTTGGCCGAGTTTTTGGGCTTCCTCGACGACGTCGGGCCGGCCGCCGAATCCCAACAGGATGGCACGAAGCGGCGGCGGGTTCTCGTGGCTCGTCATGGTGCTGATGATAACCCGGAGCGGGAAAACGGCCAATCGCAGTTGCCAAACCGAGCCGCGACCGTCAGGAAGCGGCCAGCATCGGCGAGTCTCAAACACCGCTCCCTCACGGTCGCGGCTCGGTTTTCGTCGCGGTCGCGGCTCGGTTCGGTCACCGCACCCGCGCGTCGATCGGCGTCAGCCGGGCGGCCATCTGGCGGCACGCCCGGGCGATGCCGGCCGCGTCGAGGCCGAGGTCCTCGAGCAGCTCTTGCCGGGTGGCGTGTTCGATGAAGCGGTCGGGGATGCCGAGCCGGCGGACGTGGCTCGTGTCCAGGCCGGCGTCGCAAGCGGCCTCCAGCACGGCGCTGCCGAAGCCGCCCATCAGGGCGCCCTCTTCGACCGTGACGACGAAACGGGATTGGCGAATCGCTTCCAGGATCATCTCGGTATCCAGCGGCTTGACGAATCGCGCGTTGACGACGCCGATGTCCAGGCCCTCGGCCCGAAGCGCCGCGGCGGCCTCGACGCACGCCGGAAGCACGGCGCCGCAGGCAAGGAGGGTCGCGTCCGCGCCGGGCTCGATCCGCTCGGCGGCGCCCAGCGCGATCGGCGCCGGCTCGCGGGGGAGCGTCTCGGCGGGGGCTTTGGGATAGCGGATGGCGGTCGGATGATCGTGCGCCAGGGCGAACTCGAACATCGCGGCGAGATCCCAGGCGTCGCCCGGCGCCATGACGACCAGGTTCGGCAGCGGACGCAAGTACGTCAGGTCGAATGCTCCGTGGTGGGTTGGCCCGTCGGGTCCCACCACGCCCGCGCGGTCGAGCATCAGCACGATCGGCAGGTCTTGCAGGGCGACTTCTTGGAATATCTGGTCGTAGCTTCGCTGCATGAAGGTGCTGTAGATGTCGACGACGGGCCGCATCCCCGACTTGGCCAGCCCGGCGGCGAAGGCCACCGCGTGCGACTCGCAGATGCCCACGTCGAAAAACCGCTCGGGAAACTGCTCGCGGATCGGCTCGAGCTTGTTGCCCTGGCACATCGCCGCGGTGATCACGGCGACGCGCGGGTTGCGGTGCATGGCGTCGAGGATCGAGTCGCGGGCGACGTCGGTGTAGGCGTGCCGGGGTGCCTTGTTGAACGAGACGGCGCCGTTCTCGCGCCGAAAGGGCGCCGGGGCGTGAAACGAGGTTGGGTCCTCCTCGGCCGGCTCGAAGCCGTGGCCCTTTTCGGTCACGACGTGCAGCAGCACGGGCAGTTCGTAGTCCCGGGCCATGGCCAGGTATTTCTGCAACTGCGGGATGTTGTGTCCGTCGACCGGTCCGATGTAGCGGAATCCCAGTTCCTCGAACAACATGCCGCCGAGCAAGCCCGCCTTGACCGAAGCCTTCATCTGGCTTAGGAAACGCTCGACGGGATCGCCGACTACCGGCACCTTGCCCAGCAGCTTCTGGACTTCGCTCTTCAGCCCGGCGTAGAATGGCGTCATTCGCAGCCGGTCGAGGTAGTCGCCCATCGAGCCGACGCGAGGGCAGATCGACATCTTATTGTCGTTCAGCACGACGGTGAGTTCGCGCTCGAGCCCGCCGGCGTTGTTCATTGCCTCGAAGACGATGCCCGAGGGAAACGCCCCGTCGCCGATCACTGCCACGGTGTGCCGGGGTACGTCGGGCGTGACGAGGTCGTCGCCGCAGCGGAGCCCCAGGGCGCTCGAGACGCTGCACCCGGCGTGGCCGGTCATAAACAGGTCGTAGGGGCTTTCGGCCGGGTTGGGGTAGCCCATCAAACCGCCCTTGGTCCGGATCGTCCCGAACTCGGGATACCGGCCGGTGAGCATCTTGTGGGCGTAGACCTGGTGGCCGGTGTCCCAGACGAGTCGGTCCTGGCGAAAATCGAACGTGGTGTGCAGCGCGAGCGTCAACTCGATCACGCCGAGATTCGAGGCGAAATGGGCGCTGCGCGTGCTCACCAGCCGGCACAACGCTTCGCGCATCTCGGCGGCGAGCGCGACGAGTTGCTTCTGGGAAAGGCCCTTGAGGTCGTTGGGGGAACAGATTTGCCGAAGAAGCTCGTCCATTAGCAATTCCTATCCAGAACGTGACGCGCTAGCGCCTCCAGGGCGCCGGCCGAGGATCCCAGCGGCGCCAGCGCTTCGCGCGCCTCGTCGATCAGTTCTTCCGCGTGACGACGGCTCGACTCGACGCCGAGCAGTCCGGGAAAGGTGAGCTTTCCGCGCCGAGAGTCCTTCCGCGCGCGTTTGCCCAGGGCCGCCTCGTCGCCGCGCACGTCAAGCAAGTCATCGGTGATTTGGAACGCCAGCCCGAGACGTTCGCCGTACCGCCCGAGCGCGGCCTCTTGCAGGGGGTCCGCCCAGGCGATCAGCCCGCCCAGACGGATCGCCGCCGAGATCATCGCCCCGGTCTTCCGCCGGTGGATCGATTCGAGCCGTGCCAGGGCCTCTTTGGACGAAGTGTCGTTGGAAGCCGTCGAACCACCTTCGACGTCGTCGGCCTGCCCGCCGACGAGTTGGCAAGCCCCCGCCGCTTCGGCCAGCACGGCCGAGCACTGAGCGACAACTTGCGGGGGGCTGTCCAGCTTGGCGAGCGTCTCGAACGCCAAGGCCAAAAGCGCGTCGCCGGCCAGGATGGCCATCGCCTCGCCGAACGCTTTGTGACAGGTGGGCCGCCCGCGGCGCAAGTCGTCGTCGTCCATCGCCGGCAAGTCGTCGTGTACGAGCGAGTAGGCGTGGATCATCTCGACCGCCGCGGCCGCGGGCATCGCCGCCTCGGCCCGGGCACCGCACGCCTCGGCCGCCATCAGCACCAACATCGGCCGCAGACGCTTGCCCGGCGCCAGAAGGCTGTGCCGAATCGCCTCGCGGAGTTTCGCCGGGCAGCCCTCGTCGAGTTGGCTGTAGCGGTCCAGCGCCGCGTCGATTTCGGGGCGGGCCCGCTCGGCAAACTGGGCAAACAGGTCCGAGGACGTTTTGGTCATGGAGCCGGAGGGGATGAGCCGCTAGGAAGTGGAACCGGCAAACGATCTTCGGTCCGGTGGTTCAGGGGGTCTATTTTGCCCAGGGGAGCCGGTTGGCGCGAAGGGGACAGTCCCATTTTCGCGGCGAAAACGCGACTTGGGCACGCAACGTCCACCGCGCCGCGAAAATCGGGACAGTCCCCAGGGAACGGATACCCACAGGCAACCCCATGCGCATTCTAGAACAACCGCCCCGATTCGTCCACGTGGGGGTCGTCATCTTCAGGGGGGTCGCAGTCCGTCGGAGGGGGATCGTCCGGGCTGGAGCGGCGGCGGCTACGCCGGGCGGCTTTCTGTTGGAGCGTGCCGGAGTCGTCTTCCAGGGGGGTTGTCACCGGGTTGCCCTCGGCGTCCACGCCCCGTACCAACTCGATCCGCCGTTCGGCCTGGGCCAACAACTCGTAGCACCGCCGCAACAAGCCCACGCCTTGCTCGTAGCGCGCCAACGACGCCTCCAGGCCGATCCGACCCTCCTCCAGGTCGCGGACGATCGCTTCGATCTCGACCAGCGCCTGCTCGAACGTCGGCGGGGCGGACTGATCGCTCCGAGTTTCCGGTGGATTCTTGGCCATTCTGGAGTGCGGCGATTTATCGCCGCTTTCTTTGGGCGAGACAGCGGGAATAGGAGAGAGATACGATCGTTTTCAGTTGAGCTTCCACACAGCAAGGTGACGGCACCGCCAATGCCAAAGCGGCGATGAATCGCCGCACTCCAAAACTAACTCTCGACCACTTCGGCCACAAGCGGCCCGGGGCCGGGCGTGACGGCGGATCGGCGGAGGTAATTCCATCCGAAGACGTAGAAGCCGACTTCCAGCAGTTTCATCGCCGCGACGAGCGCCAAGCTCAGAACCATGGCGGACTTTCCGGCCGTTGCCGCCACCGTCTGCATTTCCGGGGGGACTTGTTGACCCGGCGGGAGCGACGCACCGAAGGAACGCTCCAGATAATCGCCCGTGATGCGCGCGGTTTCGTATTGGATGGCCATCCCCGGCACGAACCGGACAAGTGCCAGCACGATCGCGCAGACGAGCACCCGGCGTAGCAGCACCTGCCCACGGGCCCGCCCTCGCAACGTCCCCGCGGCGCCGACGATCATCCCGGCGGACACGACGAGATCGAGAATGAACAGTGGTGTGTTGACGGTGTTCCAGGAGGCAGTGGCGTCCTGCATGTCCCGGTACAGTTGGTGCTGCAACTCGGCTTGTTCGGGCGTCATTCCGGCGCCGCCGACCGACGCGATGGCATCCTGGACCCGCCCGCCCGTGGCCACGTTGACGAGTCCGAACAGGCCGATCCAGACCCCAAGCACACCGAGGAGGATCGCAAAGATGCACACGGCTTGCAGCATTCCGCTCGG
>JAPLNP010000537.1 GCA_026401055.1 Planctomycetia bacterium | reverse complement strand
GCATCCGGCAGGTACTCTCCCGGTCCCGGCATGGCGGCGCCCTCCTTGGCGTGGGTCCCCAGTCACCAGATAACCCGAGAATCTGCACACTATAGGCTGCTGAGTCAAGACCAAAACCCTATTTCCTTGCTACAGTCTCGTTCTTCCTCTATTTTCCCCACAGCTTCCCGCACGTGCCGTTATTCGCCTCGGAGCGAACGGCCGGCAAGAGCCGCCGCGGGCTGTACGGCGACGTGGTCGAGGAACTCGACTGGAGCGTCGGCCGCGTGCTCGAAGCGCTCCGCCGCGAGGGGCTCGACCGCAACACGCTCGTCCTCTTCACCAGCGACAACGGGCCGTGGCTGATCCAGGGCGAGGCGGGCGGTTCGGCGGGCCCTTTGCGCGAGGGGAAGGGCTCGACGTGGGAGGGCGGGATGCGCGAGCCGGGCATCGCCTGGTGGCCCTCGCGGATCCAGCCCGGCACGGTCACCCACGAACTCGCCTCGACGATGGACCTGTTCACAACCGCTCTGACGCTGGCCGGGGCGGAGGTCCCGACGGACCGCGAGATCGACGGCGTGGACATGAGCCCGATCCTGTTCGGCTCGGGCCCGAGCCGGCGCGACGTGTTTTTCTACTATCGCGGCGCGACGCTCTGCGCCGCGCGGAAGGGCTCGTTCAAGGCCCATTTCATCACGCGCCCGGGCTACGGCGCCGACACGCCCGAGACGCACAACCCGCCGCTATTGTTCCACCTGGCCCACGATCCGGCCGAGCGTTTCAACGTCGCCGCCGCGCATCCCGACGTGGTTGCCGACATCGCCCGGGAAGTCGAGCGTCACCGCGCGACGGTCGTGCCGGTCAAGTCGCAGTTCGAGGAGACGATCGAGGGGCAGTAGAACAGGAGGCATGGCATGGGTATTTTGGCACTGAGCGCTGACGAACGAGTCCGGGCCGTCAGGTCGGACGCCGATACACTGAGTGTTGACCTGATGGACGGCCGGACGATCACCGTGCCGCTGGCATGGTATCCGAGACTTCTCCGCGCGACACAGCAACAGCGCGACCGCTGGGAGACTTCGGGCGGAGGCTACGGGATTCATTGGCCCAAGATCGACGAAGACCTCAGCACGGAAGGACTGCTCCGCGGCGCACCCGCGCCGAAAAGCCAGTTTGCCGGAGGCAAGTCGTAGCGGGGATGGAGGCGTGGGTCATCAGGCCGGGATTGGAGCCAATGGGCGACGCGGGGCTTGCGGACTCGCGGTTGCGGAACTTCCGGCGGTCAACCGCTGAGGACGAATATCGCCAGATCCGCGTTCAGGTTGGGATCGTCCACGATTCTTTCGCCCGCGTGCGTGTCCACGGCGATCTGTTCGTGGATGCGGATGCCCTGCTCGCGGCAAAACTCGGTGAAATCGGTGATCGAGAGGAACCGCACGGTGGGAGTGTCGTACCAGGCGCACGCTTCCGTGCCGGGGACCCGCGGCATTCGGCCTTCTTCGGCCAACTGCGCTCGGTATCGCCGGTAGGCGAGGTTCGGAAAACTGACGATCCCTCGTCGGCCGACGCGGAGCATTTCACGGAGCACGCGTTTGACGTCCCTCACGGCCTGGAGCGTCTGCGAGAGAATCACGCAGTCGAATTGCCCGTCCCCGAAGGCCGGCAGCCCGTTGTTGAGGTCGGCGTGAATCACATCCAACCCACGGCCGACACACGCCACGATCGCCTCCTCGTCGATCTCGACGCCGACGATCTTGCGTTGACCTCGGCGTCGCAATCGGGCCAAAAGCTCTCCCGTCCCGCAGCCGAGGTCCAAAACGCTGGCCCCGGGCGGAATCAGGGCCACCATCGAATCGTAGTCGAGGCGTTGCGGGTAAAAGATACTGGTCGGGAGTTGCCGGCCCGGATCGCGGCCACCCGGCTCCGGAAGCTGTTCGTCGCCGGGATACTCGTCCGGCTCGCCGAGATGTGCCAGAAACGCCCGAATCAACTCGCCGTAGCGGTCGAGATCGTTGGGCAACAGGAACGCATCGTGCCCGCAGTCGCTCCGGACGTCGCAGTAGCTGACCCGCTTCTCGCCCGCGATCAGCGCCCGCACAAGCTCTCGCGATTGGAACGACGGGAAGAGCCAATCGGTTGTGAAGCTGATGAGGAGCCAGCGACACGTCGATCCGCGCAGCGCCTCTGTCAAGACTTCGGGCGAGCCCCCCAGGTCGAACAGATCGAGCGCCATGGTCAAGGTGAGATAGCTGTTGGCGTCGAAGCGGTCGACGAATCGTTCCCCTTGGTGGGCCAGGTACGAGCCCACGGCGAACTTCGTCTCGAACAGCGTTTGAACGTGCCGGGCGTCGAACCGTTGGGCGTCGAACCGCCGCATGATGGCCTCGCGCGAAAGATAGGTGATGTGTCCCAACATTCGCGCGATCGCCAGCCCGACCGAGGGCCGGCCGCCATTCTCATGGTATTTCCCGGCTTGGTATGCCGGGTCGCGAAGGATCGCGTTGCGGCCGACGACGTCGAATGCCAGGGCTTGGCTGGTCAAACGACCCGAGGTCGCCACGGGAATGGCGCCGTCCACCAACTCCGGATACTTCGTCGCCCACGAGAGCACCATGTGGCCCCCCAACGAACCACCCACCACGCACAGGAGGCGGTCGATTCCCAGTTGGGCGATGAGCCGCCGTTGCACTTCGACCATGTCCCCGACGGTAATGACCGGGAAATCGATGGCGTAGGGCTTGCCCGTCGCCGGGTTGATGCTGTTGGGCCCCGTCGTGCCGCGGCATCCGCCGAGGATATTGGGGCAGAGGACGAAGTACCGGTCGGTATCGATCGGCTTGCCCGCCCCCACCACAATGTCCCACCAGCCGGGGTCGTCGCCGTCGTCGTGCCGGGCCACGTGCGAATCGCCGGAGATCGCGTGGCAAATCAGCACCACGTTGTCCCGGTTTGGGCTCAGCCGGCCGTACGTCTCATAGGCCACGGTGACCTCCGAGAGCGATCCCCCCAATTCCAAATCGAGCGGACCGCCGAGCGTCACGCGATGGACGTGCTTCAGCGCCCTCGCGTGGCGCTCGCTGTCGCTGCTGAAGAAGGGATCGGGCGATGGCGGCGCGGCGTGCGTCATTGCTGAGATCCCCTCAGCGCTTGGTCGAGGTCCGCAATGATGTCGCGGATGTCTTCAATGCCCACCGAGAGACGAACGAACTCGGGCGTCACGCCGGTTTGCGATTGTTCCTCGGCCGTGAGTTGCGAATGCGTCGTCGTGGCGGGGTGAATGATCAGCGATTTCGCGTCCCCGATGTTCGCCAGGTGGCTGAACAGCTTCACGCCGTTGATCAACTTGACGCCCGCCTCCTTGCCGCCCTTGATCCCGAAACCGACGATCGCGCCGGCGCCGTCGGGCAAGTACTTCTTTACGTTGGCGTGATCGGGGTGATTGGGCAGACCCGGATAGTTCACCCACTCGACGGCGGGATGCTTCGAGAGAAACTCCGCCACGGCCAAGGCGTTCCTGGAATGGCGCTCCAGCCGCAAGTGCAGCGTCTCGAGCCCCAGCAGCGTCAAGAATGACCCGAACGGGCTTTGGCAGGCGCCGGTGTCCCGCAACCAGTGCGTCCGGATGTGGATGATGTAGGCGATGTTGCCGATGGGCCGCAACGCCTCCTCGAAGATCATGCCGTGATACGCCGGATCGGGCGCCGTGAACTCCGGCCATTTCGCGGGCTCCTTGGCCCACGGAAACTTCCCGCTGTCGACCACCGCTCCGCCGATGTGTACGCCGTGGCCCCCGATGAACTTCGTCGTCGAGTAAACCACGATGTCGAAGCCGTGCTCGATCGGACGGAACAGCGCCGGCGTCAGCGCCGTGTTGTCGATGATGGTCGGAAGCCCGTGCCGGTGCGCGATGTCGGTGATCTTCCGATAGTCGGGCACGTCATTCTTGGGATTGCCGGGCGTCTCGATGTAGACGGCGCGCGTGTTCTTGTCCACCAGCTTGTCGATGGTCTCGGGTTTGCGCGGGTCGAAGAAACGCACTTCGATGCCGAGCTTCTTGAAGGTATGCACGAACAGGGTCCACGTTCCCCCGTAGAGGCTATTGGCCGAGATGAAATTCTGACCCGAGTGGACGATCGTCAGCAGCGACGCGGTGATCGCCGCCTGGCCGCTGGCGAAGGCCAGAGCCGCCGCGCCGCCATCCAGCGCCGCCAGGCGATTTTCGAGAACGTCGTTGGTGGGATTCATCAGCCGGCTGTAGATATTGCCGAACTCGCGCAGGCCGAACAAGTTCGCCGCGTGCTCGGTATCGCGAAACACGTAACTCGTCGTGGCGTAAATCGGCACCGCGCGAGCCGTGGTCGTGGGGTCGGGCGTTTGACCGGCGTGCAATGCCAACGTGCCTAGTCCCAGTCTTGTTCCGCTCATGGAATGGTTCCTTTCGGGTTTGCTCCCCCACGCGGCGAGGTCGGCGTCAAAGGGCCGTTGCCATTGCCGTTCGCCGAAGGGGGAAGGACAACAATCTCTGTGTCTGGGTTTACTGAGTGCCTGTCCAAGATCAACTTATTCTTGGACAGGCACTGACCTATCTGCCACCCGGTGCGTCGCCGGCGCCGCGATGTCGATCCTGCCGACGCCGACGCGGTTGTTGAGCAAAGCCCACGGACCGCCGGCCTCCATTCCGGCCAGCACGGTCGCCCTGACGTCCTTGATTCCGCCGACCCGTCTCCCAAGGGGGTCCCCGTGGCCGACGTGATTAGTCCGTGGGCTTTTCGTTTGGTATCTCCCTCCTTTCCTGGCCGAAGCCGAGCCCAGAAGGCCACCGCGGCCTTACGGGCGAAGCTTGGAGCGATGCGGGACCACAAATGAGTATACGGAACCCCATCTAAGGATGTAGATTAAGCATACTATCACGATCTATGTAGTAGAGATCACGACGAAAAAAAAGGTTCGCAGAACAATCATCGGCCAAATGCACTGGTTCTTCATAATCATGTCGATCCACATAGTATTGTAAGTTCGCCAACAGGGGTCAAGCCCTCTTCACGCCGCCAGCGCGGTTTTTTTCCACGAAAGTGGCCGAATACGACCCCAGAGTGGGCCGTAGGTCCGCCAGGAATGGAACTCGTTCCTCTTAACCGTCGTCCCCGTACTGCTTCCGCAATCGCTCAAGCTCCGCTCTGAGTTCCTTGACCGTTTCGGCGTAGGCCGGGTCGGCGTAGACGCTCTTGAGTTCTGCCACAAACACAGACTCCCGATCCTACCGTTCGCAAAGCCGGCGGGGCCAAGCCGGGCTAATACGCCCGCAGCGCGATGTAAGCCGTTATGAGAAAAACACTTACGCACACCGACTGGTCGGGAGTTTAAGAATTGCTTTAACGCGGTCGACTTCATTAAAATAAACGAGCCAGAATTTTAATCGAAGTCGTCTCGTGCCTGAATTGTGAAAGAACCCCACGGACCGAACGCTGATGCTCACTGATTTCCGCTGATTTCAAGATCAGTGAAGATCAGTGGGAATCAGCGTTTCCCCTTGGGCTCATGGACGCGATGTCCCCGTTTCGGCCCCGCGAGTTCGGTTCTTCGGGCCTGAAGCTCCTTCAGTCTCTTCTTCAGGTCGGCGATTTCCTTGTCGATCCGGCGAAGCTCCGTCTGCCCCTTGACGTTCGCCAAGCGATCCTCGCCAAGCTCTTCGGCGATGTACTGCTCGAGTTGGCTTCTCAGGACTCGGAGATAGGGATTCCCCCACACCGCCCCTTCCCGATACTCAAGCTTGCCGGCGCGTATGCCCTGGACAATGAAGTCCCGGTCGACCCCATACTCCTTCTTCGCCGTCACATCACTGAGGGTTGCCCCTTTGCGATTCCACTCGCCGTATTCCGCCATGTTTTGTCTCCGTGACCGAATGGAGAGGTCAGCGACTGGAGCGCGCCGTCGATGACGTTCGCATTCCACGCAAAGCGACCACCGTGTCTCTGGAATCGACGGAATACATGGCTCGCGCCCTCTTCGGCCCAACACGTATCCGACCGCCTAATCGCTGCAAGACTCCGCCGCATTGTCGCCCCCGGGGCATGGTGTTGTCAACCTTGTTGCCTCACGCGGGCAGATGAGTGGCGGCGGATCGAGGACGGGGGAAAGACGCGTGTCCACATGCCGCCGTTGTGCAAGAGACGATCCCCGACACCCCCTGGACGAGGACGCAGGCAGCTTGCCTCGCGCAGGTTTCGCATCGCTGGGTCAGAAGAAGTGGATAAGGCCGATGCTGGAATGCCGTCTCCTCCGAATGAACTGGACTCATCCGCCATATTCACCCATTGCTGTCTTCGGGTCCCCGTGGACCGGCCGCGAAAGGCTTGTTTTTCCGCAATCGCACCGCTACACTCGGGAACGTGCCATTGGGGCCCGTCGTCCGGCTGGGATCGGACTCCAAACGGCGGGTTGTTCACGGCAATGTAACCAACAAAGGGAGACTCTCACCATGGCGACACACTCGACATCTTGGTCCATGATGCGTCTGCCCCGGCCCGCGAAGTCCGAATCCGGCGGCTGGGCGGGACGGCGGCTGCTCTTGCCGGCGGCTTGGGTTCTGTTCCTCGCCATCGCAGCGCCGTGGGCTTTTGCGGCCGACGCGATGTCGCCGCTGGACATTCGCGAGGTGAAGGTGGGCGGAGAGATCGGCCGGCGGATTGACGTGACGGTCAGCGCCAATCTGTTGGGCATCGACGTGGAGAAATCCTTTCTGCAGCCGTTTCGGCCAAGGAATCTGCCCGACGGATACATCGGCCTGGGCAAGCTGATCGACGCCACGGTCCGATTCGCGGCCTATACCGGCGACCCGCGCGTTCTGGCGCTGAAAAAGCAACTCGTCGCCGAAGCGATCAAGACGCAGGAGCCCGACGGATACATCGGCATCCTTGCCCCGCCGAGCCGCGTTTGGGGCGTTTACGACATCCACGAGACGTCGCACATTGTGTTGGGGCTGGCCAACGACTATCGCTACTTCGGCGAGAAGGCGTCTCTCGAGGCGGCGCGGAAGCTCGCCGATTTCATCATCAACCGCTGGTCGGCCGAGCCGGATCGCTTTCCGGGCGGCACCGGAAAACGCGCCAACATGTACGGCGTAACGACCGGACTCGACGCCGCGCTCTTGACGCTTTACGAGCAGACCAAGGACCCCCGATACCTGGACTTCTGCGTCCACTTCAAGCAGTACCAGTTGCCGAAATGGAACGCGGCGATCAAGATCGGGTTCGACGTCATGGACGACGAGCGGCACTGCTACATCTACATGGCCTTGTGCGTGGCGCAGATGCAGTTGAACCGCATCCAGCCCGACCCCAAGCTCTTCGATCAAGCTCATCGCGCGATCGACTTTCTCACGCGGCAGGACGGGCTTCTGGTTTCCGGGTCGTGCAGTTTTCACGAGGGCTGGCACAGCGATCAGTGCGGCACGCCCGACGTGAGCGAAAGTTGCGCCACGGCCTATTTGACCCGGATGCTGGACCGCCTGCTTCGCGCGGAAGGGGATTCTCGCTACGGCGACATGATGGAGCGGGCCGTGTACAACGCGTTGTTCGCCGCCCAGTCGCCCGACGGCCGGCAGCTCCGCTATTTCAGCCCGCTGGACGGCAAGCGTGTTTACTTCGATCGCGGCACGTTTTGCTGCCCCAACAACTTCCGTCGGATCATGGCGGAACTGCCGATGATGATCTACTACCGCATGGGCACCGGGCTCGCGGTCAATCTTTACACGGCATCGACGGCGAAGATGGACCTGGGCGATGGGCTGTCGCTGGCCGTGCGGCAGGAGACCGACTACCCGCGCGGCGGCGACGTGCTCGTGCACCTCGATCCGTCCCGGCCCGCCGCGTTTCCGCTCGGCCTGCGGATTCCGCGATGGTGCGCCGAGGCGAGTGTTACCGTGAACGATCAACCGATCGACAAGGCCGTCGAGCCCGGCAAGCTGCTGGTGATCGACCGCGAGTGGAAGGCCGGCGATCGCGTGCGGCTTCGAATGCCGATGGAGTTCCGATTGGTCAAGGGCCGGAAGTTGCAGGCGGGCCGTGTGGCCGTGCTGCGTGGGCCGGCGCTGTTCTGCCTCAATCCCGCGCGAAACGAGAAACTCGCCGGCGTGGACCTCAAGGAAGTCACGATCGACCCGACCTCGTTGGAAGGTCCGATCGACGACAACACGATTCGGCCGGGCGGCCAGGCATGTCGCGTTCGCGCGTGGAGCCCGGGCAAGTGGAGCCCGACGGCAGCGCCCGACCTCGCGCTTCTGTTGACTGAATTCGCCGATCCCGGTGGCGAGGCGACGTTTTTCAAAGTGCCCGACCCGAACGCCGGCACGCTCATCGACGACGAGCTGATTCAGCCGGGCGGCAGTGGGTCGTGACGCAACAGCGGGAGCGAGGAAGCCATGAATCCACGCGAGCGGATTCTCACCGCGCTCGATCACCGGCGGCCGGACCGCGCGCCGGTGGACGGCTGGTTCCATCCCGAGGTGGTCGAGACGCTCAAGGCCCATTTCCACACCGACGACTGGTCGGACGTCCTCGGCGAGTTGGGCATTGAAGGCTGGATCGACCTCGCCCCCAGGATTCATTTCGCGGACTTCGAAGCCCGGGCGACGCCGCGACCGGGCGATCCCAACGGCCGCCGGGCGGTGTGGCTCGACGCGGACACCTACGAAGACCCCTGGGGCACGCGGTTCCGCCTGGGCGAAGGCGGCCGCTACGAGCGTTGGCTCGCCGGGCCGCTCCAGGACGTCCGGACGACGGACGACGTGGCGCGGTATCCGTTTCCGACGCCCGAGGACGTCCGCGAGCCCGAGGGCTACGCCGATCGCGTCGCGGAGTTGAAGGCGGAGCATCGCTTCGTTTGCGGCGAGGTGGACAACCCGTTCAAACGGCTCTGGCATCTTCGCGGCTACGAGAACGCGCTCGTGGACTACCTGGCCAATCCGGAGGTCCTCGAAGCCGTGTACGACCGGCTCTTCGCGATGGTGGGCGAGTTGTGCGCGCGGATGGCCCGCTCGGGCGTCGACATGGTCAAGGTGGTCGGCGACGTGTCGATGCAGGACCGGATCACGATGGGCCCGGCGTCCTGGCGGAAGTTCGACAAGCCGCGTTGGGGGCGGCTGATCGACGCCTGCCGGGCGGAGAACCCCGAGACCGTGTTCTTCTTTCACAGCGACGGCAAACTCAACGATCTGATGGACGACCTGATCGAGGTGGGCTTCACGGTCATCAACCCGATCCAGCCCGAGTGCATGGACCCGATCGAGGTGAAGCGCCGCTGGGGCGATCGGATCACGATGCACGGCGGGATCAGCATCCAGCGGACGTTGCCCTTCGGCTCGGTCGACGAGGTACGCCGCGAGGTCGAGACGCTCGTGCGCCACTGCGGCTACAACGGCGGACTGGTCGTGATGCCGTCGAACAACATCCAGCCCGACACGCCAATCGAGAACATCCTGGCGTGCTACCAGGCCGCCCGGGAGTTCAAGTTCGGCTAGGGGCGTGAATTCCGGGCCGTCGGGTCGGGTGGCACGGCCCGGTCGGGTGGCACGTCCCGGAGCCCAACCACGAGATCTGAGTGCTTTTGTTGATTGACACATCTCTTGGCCACCAATCATTCTCCCCGGAATAGCGACAAAATGGGTTGACCTCGCCATTGGCGACGGTATCCTGAATGGCATCGCGGCTGGCTAGCCCGGCAAAAAGGTAACTGGGGTAGAATAGAGAGTTAGGCCGCTCAAATGTTAAGCGGATCTCAGGTCAACTCCCTCGTGCTTGTCTCCGGTGCGGCCTTCGGCGGCCTCATCGTCGGTGCATTGTGTGGTCTACTCGTCGGTGCCGCCGCACGCGCCCTCAAGACACACGCGTCTGATGGCCTCTTTGTCGGTTTCTTTCTTGGCGTCATTCCCGGTGCTATGGTCGCATCGACTGTCGCGATTTCCATCGCCGTCATTCAAACGATCGTTTTCCAACCGGAACATAAAGGCGACTATCATCACGTTCCTGACTGGTTCGTCGCAGCTCAATGGTCCGGCGTCGTCGCAGCAGGTGGGTTTGCTTCCTGCCTTGCCGCGCGCCGTGACCGCCGCTCAGAAAAACCAAAACGCGAGGTTCTGCATGTTCTCCTTTGGGGCTTCGGCGGCGGCATCTTGACATCGTTCGCGCTGGTCGGTCTTGGATTCGACGGATACTTCGTCGTCCAAAGTAATTCCGGGCCTTTGCGCTGTGCTATACTCGGTTTCGTGTTTGGTTCGGTCATCGTGGCCCTCTGGCGCGTCGGCGTTGCTACATTGATCGATTTCCAAACGCGTGTTGGCACCAACGGCACGCCAACCTCGGCCTAACAAAGCCATCCACCGGAGCACGCGGTTCGGGCGTTTTCAAGTGGGGGCCTCACCGGCGCGTGCCCGGTGATGGCCAGCGTTAAGCGAATGCAATCGCCGCGGCGCCGTCGCGTGTCTTGCCCTCGCCAGGTGGGTTTGATAGATTGAACCTGTCCGGCCGAGGATACAGCACCGGCCGCTGCCGAGCGCTCTTGGTGTGCGCGAGCACGCATGCCTTCCGCGCCCGTTGTTTTCGCCTTGAGGAACAGAACCGTGTACAAGAGAGGTCGTGGAAGAGGTTTTACGCTTGTGGAACTGCTCGTGGTGATCGCCATCATCGGCATTCTGATCGCGCTATTGCTGCCGGCGGTGCAGGCGGCGCGGGAGGCCGCGCGGCGGATGCAGTGCTCGAACAATCTCAAGCAGTTCGGCGTGGCGATGCACGCTTACCATGCCGCGCTCGGTTCGTTTCCGCCGGGTTTCATGGCGGTGACCGAGACGGGGTCGATCGGCGGCGGCTGGGCGTGGGGCGTGTTTCTCATGCCCTATCTCGAGCAAAGCCCGCTGCAAAACGTCCTCAGCCCGTCGAAGTACACGCTCAACCAGGTCGTCACCGATTCCAATCTCCTGCCGATGCTCCAGACGAACCTGCCGATGTTCCACTGCCCCTCGTCGACCATCCAGCCGCTGCGCGAGTTCCTCGGCGGCGGCGGGCAGATGGTCGGCACGGCGACGTACACGTGCTGCCGGGGGTTCTTCGACTACAGCGGCGCCACGCATGTGCAAGTACCCAATAACGGCGTCTTCTATGCCCAGAGCACCACGCGGGTTCGCGACGTCAGCGACGGCACGAGCAACACCTTCGCCATCGGCGAACGGACGGTCCTGCTTGCTCACGTGGCCGACCCGAGCAAATGGCCCTCGTGGTGCGGTCCCGGCGGGCTGGGAATCGGCAGCACGGTCAGCTCCAGCGTCGCGATCGAACTGAACAATCCGACCGTCATGCACTCCTTCAGCAGCGCCCACCCCGGCGGCGCGAAGTTCTGCTTCGTCGACGGCTCGGTGCGTTTCATCCCCAACGACGTCGACTCCCGCCCGGGCGGCGTCTCGTCGTCGAACGCCGGCACGCACGCCGCCTTCGTCCAGGCCGCCAACCAAGGCGCCGTCGGCGTCTATCAGTTGCTCGGCGTCAAAAACGACGGCCAGCCGCTGAGCGAGAAATACGAGTAGGGGAGTCAAACCGAGCCGCGACCGTGAGGGAGCGGTGTTGGCGACTCGCCCATCACTGCGCTTCCTGACGGGCGCGGTTCTGCTTTGCCACTCCGAAACCGAGCCGCGACCATAAGGGAGCGGAGGGTCCGCCTCCATGCAACACCAACGATGCGCGACGATCCCGTTCTTGGCGGTCTTGTTTGTCGTGCTTGCCGCCGACCGCCCGGCCCGGGCCGACGGCGATCTGGTCGTGCCTTGGGCGATCGAACACTTCAACGCCGACGAGGACTGCCGAACGACCGCGCCGCCGGTCGTGCCGGTGCCGGTGGCGCATAACCACGCCTACTTCGCCCCGCCGGCCGGCGCCGCGGATTGGCCGGCGTGGATCGAGTCGCTTCGGGCGTACCGCCGCGAGGTCCGCGAGAAGCTGCGCGACACGAGCCGCTCGATGATCGTGCTGGAGTTTAAGGGCACCCGGGCGTGGGTCCGGCTGAGCGAGGACTGGGCCCGGGCGGCCGACGCCCGGCCCGGCGAAACCGTCGTCGTCGAGGGTCGGGCCCTGGCGGTCGAGGGCAACAGCACGCTCTGCCTGGCCTTCGACTACCACCAGCGCAAGGGCAGTCCCGCCGGAGCATGGTACGAGTGGTCGGGCGTGCTCGGCACCGCCGCCGTTGAGCCCGGCGGCGAGTGGCGTCATTTTCGCGTGGAAGCCGCAATCCCCCAGTTCGACCGCGACAAGGGCTGGGTGCGGCCGATCCTCGGCATGGACGCGACCCATGAGCCAACGCCCGGCACGATGCTCTTGCGCGATCTGACGGTCCGCTTCCCGCGCGACGACGCCCGCGCCGAGCGCTGGAAGGCCGTCGAGTCCGCCACGGCCAGGCGGATCGGCTTCGACGACGCGATCTACCGCCGCGACGACCTGCGGTGGACCGCGCGGAACTTCGTCTGCGGCTTCGTATTCATCTACGACCGCGCGTTCTGGGACCCCGACGGGCGCCGCTACCGGGTCGACGAACTGCTCGACGACGCCCGGGCCGAGTTCGGCGGCTACGACTCGATCGTCCTGTGGCAGGCCTATCCGCGGATCGGCGCCGATGGGCGCAATCAGTTCGACTTCTACCGCGACATGCCCGGCGGGCTCGACGCGGTCCGCGACGTCGTGGGGCGATTTCACCGCCGCGGCGTCAAGGTGTTCGTGTCGTACAACCCGTGGGACACGGGCACGCGGCGCGAGGGCGTTGGCGACGAAGTGGCCCTGGCCGAACTGATCGCCCGGATCGAGGCGGACGGCGTATTCCTCGACACGATGGCCCGGCCGCCGGTGACGCTGCGGCAAGAGGTCGACCGCCGCCGCCCGGGCGTCGCCTTCGAGCCCGAGGGCAGCACGTCGTTGGAGCACATGGAGTTGCAGAACGGCTCGTGGGCGCAGTGGTTCAAACCGTTTGCCGGCATCGGCGTGCTGCGGCTGAAGTGGATCGAGCCGCGCCACGTGCAGCACCAGATTCACCGTTGGGACCGGTCGCACCAGGAGGAACTCACGGCGGCGTGGCTCAACGGCAGCGGGATGCTCGTCTGGGAGAACGTCTTCGGGAGTTGGAATCCTTGGAACGCCGAGGACCGCGCGGCACTGCGGCGCATGGCGCCCGTGCTGCGGCATTTCGCCGACCTACTGGCCGAAGACCGCTGGCTGCCGTGCCATCCCACGCTTGACCCGAAGATCTACGCCTCGTGCTGGGAGAAAGACCGCTCGCGGCTGTGGACGCTGGTT
>JAPLNP010000430.1 GCA_026401055.1 Planctomycetia bacterium | reverse complement strand
ATTCTGACAACAGAACCGCGATAGATCGTCCATGACCAGTCCTCCATGACATAACCTCCTGACTGTCAACCAGTTACGACCAAAGCAAATCTATAGCACAATACCCCGTTTCGATGCAATACGAAGAGGACACAAGGGAAGTCCGCCCTACGACGAAATGCACGAGTTATTCATTTACGGCTCCTTGGTCCCGCGGCACCGTGGGTCCGTAGCTTGGGGGGGGTAATCGTCGCGATGCTTGACACCACCCCGCAAGGGCTGTTACACTCGATCATGGACTCTTAGGAGCCGTAAAGCGACCACTTGCGCCAATCACGGAGCGGCGGCGCCTCGTCCGCCCCGACAAAGCGGGCGAGACGCCCGCGCCCCGATCGATGGTCGGCGAACGGAGAACGTCTCATGCGACGCACGGCGAGCAGACATTTCCGGGCCTTCACGTTGGTCGAGCTTCTGGTGGTCATCGCGATCATCGGGATTCTCATCGCGCTGTTGCTGCCCGCCGTCCAGTCGGCCCGGGAAGCGGCGCGCCGGGCTCAGTGTACCAACAATCTCAAGCAACTCGGCGTGGCGATGCTCACGTACGAGAACGCGCGGAAGTTGCTCCCGCCGGGCGGACTTAACCCCCATGCACAAACGTGGTACCACGCCTTGCTGCCGCTGATCGAGCAGACCGCGCTCGATCAGCAATGGGACCCCGACCTCTTGTACTATCAAGGAACCAGTGGACTCATTCCGGAGACTGCCGTCGAGAACGTCCAGTGTCCCAGCGACCAGGACGTTCCCTTTGAGCCGAGGGGGTCCAACCCCTGGATCGTGTACTTCCGCGGCAATTACGCCTGCAACGCGGGCAATGTCGGCGTGGACGGAAGCAGCTCCTGGAATCTCACGGTGCTCGCGTCGAGAACCTTGGGTTCGACCGTGGTGACCAACGGCGGACAGCCCTTCGTGATTTCCATCGCAAACGGCCAGTTCAAACAGGTCAGGATCGGGGACGTCAGCGACGGCCTGAGCAACACGCTCGCCTTCGCCGAATGTCTCCAGGGCCGCCGGGGCACGTCCAATACCGGTCTGCAAAACGTGCAGTGCCTCCGCGGCGCGGTCTACCATGCCGCGTTCGCCTGGTTCTGCACCTGGCTGACCCCGAACTCGCCGACCCCGGACCGCAACCCGGACAGCGACGGCTGCTGCGTGCCAACGCAGTCAGCCCCTTGCCTCTCGGCAACCCAGGTGGGCGGCCCCGCCACCCTGGCGGCCCGAAGCTTGCACCCCGGCGGAGTGAACGCCTGCATGCTCGACGGGTCGGTGCAGTTCATCGCCAACACCGTCGACTGGGGCGTCTGGCAGGCGATGGGCACCACGGCCGGCGGCGAAATCTTCGAGAAGCCCTATTGACCTCGGGGAAGTTTCCCCCCCAGCCAAGCAGTGTGAACCACCGCATTTCCTTGTGGGCTACCACCAAGGTTCCATGCGGCGTTTTCGTGTTTGCAGTCGGTCTCGTCCATCACGTCGAAGGAAACCGACTCGCCACGATGCCCCAGGATGGCCGCTGTGGGACTCGGACGCGACGGCGAGCACGGCTCATCGGCCGGACACGCCCACGTCTCGCGGTCATGGGTCCGCCGAGTGCCCGGTGGCGTTTGTCCAGACCGCTACCGTCCAAGCCGATCGACGGCGCACGGCCAGAAGCGACAACAAGCCGCCGAGCAGAATCGCCGGCGAGGTCGGTTCGGGGACTTTGGCCGCCCCGGCGGTGGTTTGCCCCCAATGTGCCGCCAGGATCGCAGCGTCCATGCCATCCACCCAGCCGTTCCGGTCGAAATCGCCGTCGAACCAGATGCCCGGCTGGAACCAGTGGGTACTGAGGATGGAGGCGTCCTTGTCATCTACCGACCCGTCGCCATTGGCATCGCCGGGGATCAATACATTGGGGTTCCTGCAAAGTGCCTGGACTGTGCCGACGCACCAAGAGTTGCTGCCGAAATAGTCTTGTAGGAGCCATTGGTCGTTGGCATACTCGACCTTGTAGTAGCGCAGCAGGTCCGGGGCGTCATCCACGCTCTTGCTGTCGTCGGAGTCGGTAATCCACAGGCCGAGGTACTCAGATGTGTTGGGATTGTAGTTGTACCCCCAGCACGTCACCGCATGAGCCCCGCCCCCGTAGAGCCCGAGTGTCACGCCGCAGCCGTCGTGGAGGTAGTCGGCGATTGCGGGGAGTGCGCGTGTGTTATCGTCCTCCCGGTGGAGGTACACTCCGGCATTCTCGGCGGGCCAGAAGCCGCCACCCGGCACGTCTACTTGTGCCCAGCCTTGCCAATTCGCGGCTGGATTGTTCCCGTCGAACCACCACCGCCACCCATAGTCCGCCATGCCCCCAGCGTCGGTCCAGTGGTCCTGAAAACAGCCGAAGATTGCGTCGGCGGTCGCCATGCCGTCCACTTCGCCCCAGCGCGTCCACTGCAACACGTTGGACCCCGCCGCGGCCCAGCAGAGCAAATCGTCCTCGGTGTTCGTCGGGCTCTTCTCGGCGTCGTGCCATGTGCCACCCCAATGCTCGAATAATAGATAACTCGTGCCGGCGGGGTTGGCGTCGCCCAAGGCGATCACCTGGGTTCCCGTGACGAGAACGAAGAAGATGGCAAGCATCACGCCGTCGCGTCGAGAAGTCGGATCCATCGTTCAAGTAGTCCTGTCAGTGTTTTCAGGGATACCAAGAGTAGTGCGACAGCCAGCAGGGCGAGTATCCGTACCCGCGTGTGTCGTTCGCGTGGCTCGGATTGCCGACGGTCACGAACTCCGTATTGATGGTCGTCGTGCCGTGTGTGATCCAATTGGCCTGTGCCGGGGCTGCCACCAGCGCGGCCGCGAAAGCTCCTCCGCGGAGGCATCGCGGTGCACGCCCAGCGTGATGTGGTAGTCTCTCGGAGTCGCTCGACGACCCTGGCCTGGCGAGAACTCGCCGCGCCGAGCGCTCATTGTATCACGCGGAGGCTGTGCCGCCAGCAAATTGTTCTGAAAAAGGCCGTCTTCGCCAAAAAATGGACAAGAATCGGGCGCGAGTCGCCGTCCTTCTTCACAACGAGTCGCACTCGGGGGTTGCCGCGGTACGTGAGAAGAACCAAGGACGCATTCGTTCGGTCCGTTGGCGTGGCCCGAGGAAATCTTCTCACCCCAGCCACCGGGCCACGTCCTTGGCCCAGTAGGTCAGGATGACGTCCGCGCCGGCGCGCTTGATCGCCGTGAGGCACTCCAGCACGACGGCACGCTCGTCGAGCCAGCCGCGCTGGGCCGCCGCCTTGACCATGCTGTACTCGCCCGAGACGTTGTACGCCGCCAGCGGCACGCCCGGCCAGCGATCGTGGACCTGGCGAATGACGTCGAGGTAGGCCATGGCGGGCTTGACCATCACGAGGTCGGCCCCTTCGGCCAGATCGAGTTCGACCTCGCGCAGGGCCTGGCCCGACGCGGCGGCCGGGTCCATCTGGTAACCGCGGCGGTCGCCGAACCGCGGGGCGCTTTCCGCCGCGTCGCGGAATGGGCCGTAGAGGCTGCTGGCATACTTCGCCGAGTAGCTCATGATTGGCAGATGCGCGAAGCCGGCCGCGTCCAGCCCGGCGCGAATCGCCCCCACCATGCCGTCCATCATCCCGCTCGGGGCAACCATGTCGGCGCCTGCCCGGGCGTGAACCACCGATTGCTGGGCCAGAAGTTCGAGCGTCGGGTCGTTGTCGACGTCCGGGCGTCCGGTCGCGTCGCCGGGCACGCCGCACTGCCCGTGGTCGGTGTACTCGCAGAAACAGACGTCCGTGATGACCAGGAAATCGCGCGAGGCCCGCTTCGCGACGTGGATGGCCTGGGGAATGATGCCCTCGGCGCTCAGGGCGTCGCTGCCGAGTTTGTCCTTGTGCTCGGGGATGCCGAACAGGAGGACGCCGCCGAGGCCCAACTCGACCGCCTGGCCGATTTCTTCGGCGAGCCGGTCGGGCGAAAGCTGAAAGACGCCCGGCATCGACGGTATCTCGCGCCGCACGTTTTCGCCCGGCCGGACGAACAGCGGCAGGATCAGTTCGGCGGGCGAGTAGGGCGGACTTCAGTCCGCCCCCTTCTTTCCAGGTGGACTGAAGTCCGCCCTACAGTAACGGCCCAAGCTGTTCTTCTTCGGCTCCTCACTCGCCGAGGTCCTTCCGCGCTCGCCGGACGGCGTCGGCGGCCCAGGGCTTCTCGGCGTACAATTCGATGACGGCCTCGAACATGCTCTTCGCCTTCTCGGGATTCGACGCGCGGAGCTTCTCCGCCTCGTCGAGCCGGCTGGCGATCAGGGCCAGGTGGTCGACGGTTGTGCTGTTGAGTTCCTCTTCGAGTTGGGCGAGCCGCCGCCGGGCCAATTCGAGACACTGGCCCGTCGGACCCGAATCGTCCGACTCGTGACCGTAGAGTTCGATCAGGGCCTTCATTTTGCGGGCGCCGCGGGCCGGATCGAGCCAAGCGTAGTTCAGAGCTTCGAGGTACGCCCGTTCGATCGGCAACAACGCCTTTGCGTCGCCCAAGCCTTTCACGCGGCGGTCGAACTTGCGTTGGAGCCGCTCCAGTTCGGTTTCCTTTTCAAAGCGGCGGAGCGACTTGGCGCGGGGATCGTCGCCGTAGCGGACCATGAACTCCTCGACGTCGTCCGGCGAGGGTCTCTCGCCGGCCTCCGCGACCGCCATGATTCGCTCGTAAAGCACGTCCGCCGACGGCGGCCTGAGGAAATACCAGATCGTCAGCCCGATCGCCACGAGCGCCACCACCAGGACCGCGGTCTGCGGCGAAAACGTGGCCGGACGTCCGTCATCGCTTTCGGGCATCTGGTCCAGTTCGTGTTCGACGACGACGGTGAATTGGGCCGGCGCTGCACTCGCCAGCGTTTTCGCTTCCGACTCGTCCCCAGGCGGCTTCGCCGAAACCACCGTCGCCACGGTGTTCGACCCAGCCGGCGGTGGCGGCTTGAAAACCGCAGTGCTCTCGGTTGCGGGCAAATCGCCGACGGCGGACTCGGCGACCGGCGCCGGGTCCTCCTCATCCATCGCCCGAGTCGGCGCTAGCCCGACCGGGTCGGGGTCCACGCGGATCGCGCCGCCGGGGGTCAGGCGGAAGCCCTCATGCGAAATGCCGCCGGCCGGCGGCCGCGGGTCGTCGTCCGGCGCCGGCTCGGCCGTCCTCCGCGAGAGGCCAATCGCCATCGCGTCGAAACGCCGGCCGAGCAACATGGCATTGGGCACGCGGTTCTTCGGGTCCTTCTCCAGGAGTTGCGCGATCAGGATCGCCAGTTCCTCGGGCACTCCGGCCACGAGCCGATCGATTGGCTCCGGCTTCTCATAGCGCTGCTTGTGCAGCATTTCCGGGAGCGTCTTGGCCACGAACGGCGGCTGGCCGACCAGCAGGGCGTAAAGCACGCCGCCGAGACTGTACAAGTCGGTTCGGGGATCGACCGGCCTGGCATCGGCCTGTTCGGGGGCCATGTACTCGACCGTTCCGATCACGCTGCCGACGGTCGTCATCCGCGTAGTGCCGAAGAACCTCGCGATGCCGAAGTCGGAGAGCTTGACCACGGCCTCCGCGGTCCACAACAGGTTCGCCGGCTTGATGTCGCGGTGGATCACCCCGCGATCGTGCGCGTGCCGCAGCGCCTGGCAGGTCTGGCTGCCGATCTGGATCACCTCGCGCCACGTGAACCGGCGTCCCTGGCGAATCTCCTCCTCGAGACTCACGCCGTCGACCAACTCCATCGCGTAGAACAGCTCGTCCTCTTGTTCGCCAAAGCCGAAGAGCCGGACGATGTTCGGGTGGTTGAGTCGGCGAAGGGTTTCGATTTCGGAGGCGAAGCGGTTGCGGAAATCCGGCTCGTGTCCCAACTCGCCCGCGAGAACCTTCACGGCGGCCGACTCGCCGGTTTCGAGGTTGACGCCCTCGTAGACCGTCCCCATTCCCCCGCGTCCGAGGCGGCGAGTGAGCCGGTAGGGTCCAAGTTGCCGTGGGTTCATGATATTCCATCATCCCTTTTTTGCCCGGTCACCGGTCCACGTCTTCGGCGTAGTCGATGCCCGGAATGCCGAAGCCGTGATGGCGGAGGAATTCCGCGCGGAAGCCGTCCAGATCGGCCAGTTCGCGGACGTTGTCCGTGGTGACCCGCTGCCACAGGGCGGCCACTTCGGCCTGCACATCCTCGCGCATTTCCCAATCGTCCAGACGCAGGCGGCCGCGATGGTCGGTCTCGGCGGGCACGGGCGAGAAGAGAAAATCGCGGTAGAGCCGGTGGATCTGCCGGATGCAGTTCTCGTGCAGACCCTTGGATTTCATCACCTTGTACAAGAGCGACACGTACAGCGGCACCGCCGGAATCACCGCGCTGGCCCGGGTGACCAGCGCCTTCTGAACGCCGATCACCGCGCGGCCCGAGACGGGCGTCATCAGAGCGTTGAGGATCGGCACGCGGCGCTCCAGGTCCTCCTTCGCCCTGCCGATCGTGCCGTCGCGATAGATCGCGCGGGTGACCTCCGGTCCGATGTACGAGAAGGCGATCGTCTGGAAGCCGTCGGCGAGCAGGTCGGCCTCCAGCAGCCGCTCGACCCAGGCGGTCCAGTCCTCGCCGCCCATCACCTTCACGGTCTGGGCCACCTGTTCGTCGGTCGCCGGCGGGCTCGTCTCGACGCGGACTTCGCCGGTCATGAAATCCACCGTCTTCGCCGTGTAGGGCTTGCCGATCGGCTTGATCACCGACGAGTACAACTCGCCGGTCCGCGGGTCCAAACGCCGCGGCGCCGCAATGCTGTAGACCAGCAAGTCGATCGTGCCCAGATTCTCGCGAATCGTCGCGAGCGTCTCGTCCTTGATCTCGTCGGCAAAGGCGTCGCCGTTGAGGTTCCAGGCGGGATGGCCGTAGTCGCGGGCCAGGGCCGCAAAGGCTTGGGTGTTGTACCAGCCGGCCGACGCCGTGCGTTTCTCGGTCGCCGGACGCTCGTAGGCCACGCCCACGGTGGCCGCGCCGCAGCCGAACGCCGAGACGATCCGAGCCGCCAGCCCGTAACCGTTCGACGCGCCCACGACCAGCACCCGCTGGGACCCGTCAATCTCGTCCCGCGCGGTTACGTAGCGGACCTGGTCCTCGACATGGGCGAAGCAGCCCGCCGGATGGGCATTCAGACACACGTTGTCGCGTATCCACGGCTCGATGATCATAACGCAAGACTCACTTCGACCGCGCAGCGCCGCCCGAGGGCTTCAGCAGGTCCGCCCACTGAATCTTCTGGGCGTCGGTCAACTGCTCGATCAGTTGATTATACGCATTTTCGAGGATCGACAATCGCCGGCGCTCGGCCTGCTCGTTCCGGGCGCCGCCCTCGGCCGGGGACAAGCTCGCCAGCGACTCGTCGGCGCGTTGGAGGATTTCGGCGATCCGGGCTTGCTGCGACTGGCTCGAGCTCATCTGCCCGGTCACGTTCGCCATCACGGCCAACGCCGCGTCGTTCCACTTGCCCGCGTCGGTCTGGAGCCGGGCACGGTCCAGCAGTCCGTGCCAGCTCTCCTTGAGCGCGGCATCCGGCGTCGGTGGGGCGTGGGTATTGCCCCGCTTCGCGGCGGCGGGCTTGTACGGCGGCTCAGCCGGCCCCGCGGCATCCGGTCTTCCGTCCGGTCTTGCGTCGGATTGCGGCGGGATCGTCCACCGTTCCGGCCGAGCGGCGTGCTTGGCGCCCAGCCGCAAGTCGGCCTTCGCGCGGGTGAAGCCCTGCGTACCCAACAGAAGAATGGCAATCGTGGGCACGGCGCCGACCAACAACACCAGCAGCAGCCCGGTCCCCGTCACCGGCGAGCCGCTTCCATAGGGGGCGCGCCGCCAGCCCAGTCGGAACCGCTTGAACCACGGCAGCCTGGGCTCGGGCTCAATCACCACCTCGCCGACGCGCTTCAGGCCCAATCGCACGACCAGCCTGTCCCCGTCGCCGGGCGCCGGGCGATCGGCGACGTGCATCACCTCAACGTCGAAACACACCGTCGCGGTTCTCAGTTGGACCTGGTCGCCCGCGGCAACGCTCAAACCGGGCTCCGCCAGGACGCCGAATCCCCCGGCGGACTCGTCGACCAACTCGACCGGCGTCCAGTCGCCCCCCGCGCGCAGCATCGCCTGCCGCCGCGGTCCGTCCACCGCGCACCGGTAGGACTGGCGCAGATTCTCCACTCGCTCTGGACGTTGGGTACTCAAAACGTCGCGCCCTCCTCGGTCCCCGCGTCCAAGTATACCCCCGGATCGTGATACCCGCGCACCCGCCACCCCGCCAAGCCGGACAATCCGCGTCGGCCGCACCGTCGGCACAAATCCACCCGACGTCTTGGAGTGCGGCGATGCATCGCCGCTGTTTCGCCGTCACTGTGGTTCGCGGCCCGTGCGAATGCCCGCCCGAGAACGATCCCGCGCCCTTCCGGGCTGTCGAATAAAGCGGTGATGAATCACCGCACTCCACAAGGTTCCCCGTGGATCAGGACCCCGCGGACCTCGAATCGCGGCGGTTGCTCGCCGTCGGAGCGGATCAGGTCGAACAGAACCAGGTCGGCCGGGTCGCCGGGGTTCAGTCCGCCGGCCTCGATGCCCAGCAGTCGGGCGGGACGAGTCGTCGCCATGGCGATCGCTTCGGCAAGGCTCACCTCGCCGAACCGCAACACGTTGGCCACGCACGTTCCCAGCGGCGCCGATGCT
Organism: Planctomycetia bacterium; assembly: GCA_026401055.1. GTDB lineage: Bacteria > Planctomycetota > Planctomycetia > Pirellulales > Thermoguttaceae > JAPLNP01. The sequence goes on along the minus strand of JAPLNP010000430.1, from coordinate 16,812 downwards.
CCCGCCAGCACCTCGCTCTGCCCGGCCACGACAAGCTTGCCCCCGGGCAGGATCTCCAATTCGCACATTTCGCTGTGGTGCCGCCCAGGCGCCAATCCGGCCAGACCCGAGACGTCGCTCACCAACACGCACCGCGCCGGGGTCTTCGCCCGAAGGAACGTCTTGACCACGTCCGGCGGAAGATGGTGCCCGTCGACGATCAGTCCGGCCGTAAGCCGATCGTCGGCAAGTTGGGCCCAAAGGTAGCTGCGATGCCGCGGGATCAGGGCATGGGCCCCGTTGCCCAAGTGGGTGCTCATCGTCGCGCCGGCATCCGCCGCGGCGCGAACCTGTTCGGGCGTGGCCGCCGTGTGGCCGATCGAGACAATCACGCCGGTATCCGCCACGCGACGAATGAACGCCGCCGCGCCGTCGTACTCCGGCGACAGGGTGAGGATGCGGATCCGCCCGCCGGCGGCTTCCTGCAACCGCTGGAACTCATCCCAGTCGGGCGGTCGGACGTACGCGAGTGGATGGGCCCCCCGCGGCCCGTCGATCGGCGAGATGAAAGGCCCCTCGACGTGAATGCCCGGCAGGCGGTACGCCACCGCCGGCGACGCCTCGCAGGCGGCGGCGATCGTCCGGACCGCGTGGAGCATCACCTCGGGGCTGTTCGTGGTGACGGTGGGGCAGGACCGGGCGACCCCGAAGGTGTCCATCTGACGCGTAATCCGCTGGACCGCCTCGGGCGTCAGCGTCGGGGAGCTAAACTCCTGGCCGCCGTATCCGTTGACCTGCAAGTCGCACAACGCCGGCGCGATCCAAGGGTGGTCGTTTGGGTGCCCGGAATCCACCGTGATGGGTGTCACCGTGTGGACCTTGTCGCCGGCCACTTCCAGCCGGATCAGCTCGCCAGTGTCGTATCGCCTGCCGATCAAGTCCATGGTGCGTCTCCTCGAACCCGTCCAGTATAGTGGAATTGGGCCGAGCCCAAAAGGATCGCGTCGAGGCTGCGACGGCGCAACAAAACGGGCGGAACCGCCTTCCGGCGACCCCGCTCAATGGGTTACGCGAGGACGGCATCACATGGAGACGCGATTCTTCTGCCACCCTTGCGGCGTTGCCCTGTCACGCCACAATGCTCGGCACGCTGTACACCAGAACGTGGGTGTCAAGCAGGAGATTCATCTAGTCCAAGAGCCTCCGCAATATCTGGCGGTAGTTGGTCGAAGTCCTGGCCAATGCGGACACGTCCGCGCCACTGCCCTTCCTGCCGTGGGTGGTCCTGCCCCTGATAAGGAAGCAATCTGGCGATGGGCTTTCCCGCCCGGGAAATGACCACTTCCTCGCCTCGTTCGGCCGCGATGATCAATTCGGCGAGTTGAGACCGTGCTTCGTCAATCGTGGAAGTAATCAATGGCTCATTCCTCGGCAGACTACCCCATTCTAGCCATGGCCCCGCGACGATGCAACTCTCGCGAGTCGGGACAACTCCTCCCGGGAGACCTCTTGACCGAAGCAGCGTTATTGCCTAACCTAATGACCTTCACGGCGCCGTAGCCAAATGGCTAAGGCAGCGGATTGCAAATCCGCGATTTCCCGGTTCGAATCCGGGCGGCGCCTCTTCACCTTCTTGCCACAAAGGGGGGCTATCGTACCCCCGACGTCGGATCGCGACGTCTCGCTCGGTGGCGATAAACCGTTGCCATGGAAACGCTTAGCTCCGCTGGTCACCGCAGGTGAATGTTGTCCAGAAAGAGCGTCCTCGCGGCGTCGGGGCTTACGGCGGTTAGCTGAACCGAGTGAATCTGGCCAAGATCGAGCCGGCGGTGCTTCGGGCCGGCGGCGATGGCCGACAACGGAATGCAGATCTGCCGCGGGCCGGGCACAAGATGGAGGAGTTCCTCAAACCGGTCGTCCGGCGAGGTGCAGTCATCCTGGTCCAGGACCTTGAGGACCAGATCGAGCGGCGGCCCCTCGGTCAACGCGACGTCGAACACCAGTTCCTCGTAGCCCGACCAGTCCGGCATCCACGGGGTCGCGATGCCGGGGGAACGAGCGGGCTGGAAGCCGATCTCCAGCGACCAGTCGCCGTCGGTCGCGTGACTCCTCACTCGCCTGATTCGGCCATCCCAGGTGTACCAGCGAGTAAGCTCCAACGGCTGTTCGAAGGAGGCGATCTGGGGCATCTGGACCCGTTGAATGACGGCGTCGGTCAAGATCAGCGCCGGCGGGATCTCCATCAGGAGCAGCAGAAAGCCGCCGAGCATCGGCAAGCCGACCCGGGCCGGCCGAGAGGCGACGGTCCGGCTTGCGGCCCAGGCGGTGCCGGCGACGGCTCCCGCCGCATCGGCGGCGAGGTCCCGCAAGCTCGGATAACGTCCGACGAAATACTGGGCGATCTCCGTCGCGCAGCCGAACCCGACGAGCAACACCACGCTCAGTAGCGCGGCGGCAAGCCGCCCGCCGCATCGCCGCTCGAGCGCGCGGTGGACCAGGGCCGCAACGAGGGCGAAGGTCGGCGCGTGCGCGAGGTCGCCCAGGGCGGCGGACCACCGACCCGCTTGGGGAAGCGGTATCAGCAAGAGGAACAGCAGCAGCGCGGCGGACGCCAAGGCCACCGCAACGGGGCTCCGGATTCCACTGTGCATGAACCTTGGCTCTTTCTGGTCATCTGTTGCCGGGGGCATTGTGGCACCGCCGCCCTCGGCGGTGTCCGCCGACATCATCCCCAGCCGGGGCGGCTGGGCTACGTCGCTCCCAGCCGGGGGCGGCTGGGCTACACCGTCCAGCCCGGACGGTAGGTCGGGTGGATGTGCGGTTCGGTCTCGGGGCAGCCAACGGCCATGAGCCGGGCGGCGTCCCAACCAAATTCGCGGCCGACTCGGTACGCCAGATTGCCCAAAAGCGTCGTCTCGCTCAGCGGACCCGAGTAATCGAAGTTGCAGGTCTCCGCCGGGCCGCCCTTGCAGGCGAGGAGCCATTCCTTGTGGAACCCCGGCGAGTCGGGGATCGTCTCGGCCGGCGGACGCAAGTCCGCGAATTTCTCTTCCGGATAGAGCCGCCACTTGTCGAAATCGCACAGCAACATGCCGTCGGCGCCGACGAACAGCACGCCCATGTCGAAGTGCGGGAGCTTGTTCTGGGCGAGCACGTCCGGGCCGTCCTTCGAGTGGTACCAGTGCAACACGACCGGCGGCCGGTCGGCGTTGGCCGGAAACTCGAACCGCGTGGCCATCGAGGTCGGCGTGCGGCGCGGGTCGACCGGCGGGCCGGACGCGGAGACCTTCGTCGGATGTCGCAGCCCCAACGCCCAGAACGGCACGTCCAGGATATGGCATCCCCAGTTGCCCGTCTCGCCGGTGCCGAAATCCCACCAGAATCGCCACTCGTAAGGCACGTACGCCGGGCTGTAGGGACGATCGGCGGCGGGCCCCAGCCAGAGGTCCCACTTGAGGTGTTCGGGCACGGGTGGGAAGTCGGTGGGCAGCTTGGGCATGCCGCGGTCGCCGCCGACCCACGCATGGCACTCGCCAACCTGGCCGATCGCGCCCGACTGGATCAACTCGACCACCCGATGAACATTCGAGAGGGCGTGGCGTTGCACGCCCAACTGCGTGGCCAGCCGCTTCCGAGCGGCCAGTTCGGTCATCGCCCGGACCTCGCCCAGGGCATGGGCCATCGGCTTCTCGCAATAAAGGTGTTTGCCCATTTGCATGGCCGCCATGGCCGGATGAAAATGGGTGTGGTCGGGCGTGCTGATCACGACCGCGTCGATCTGCGAGTTCATCCGATCGAGCATCTCGCGATAGTCGTAGAATTTCTTCGCCTGGGGGAAACGTTCGTAGGCGTTGCCCGCCCGGTGGTCGTCGACGTCGCACAACGCGACGATGTTTTCGCTCGCGAGACTGTTGAGGTTGTCGGCCCCGCGGCCCCCCAAGCCGATCAGGGCGAGGTTGAGCTTGTCGTTCGGCGAAGTGGCGTCGGCCTTGATTCGGCTTGCCGCCAGCCACAGTCCGGCGCCGGACGCGATCGCGCCGCGGAGCATCTGGCGGCGATGGATTCGTGGGGACACGGGAGTTCTCCGGGTTGGGGCGGCTTCTGAGTCCGAGGGCCGCCGACGGGAAGCGATTGCGCGATTTTCCGACCCCTGCGTTGCCAACGAACGCTTGGGTGCCAGGGGCGGCTTGTCCGCCCCTGCAATTCCGGGCAGCGGCAGACAAGCTGCCGCTGGCACCCGCCGCGTGGTTGGACGCCCCGACGCATTTTAGCATTCGCGCGGGGCACAAGCAATCGGCCTACTTCTTCTTGCGCGGTCGAAGCAGCGCGACCACGAGCAGGACGGGAATCAGATAGATGGCCCAGCGAGGTCGGACGGCGATGAGCAACAACACGACGGGCACGAACACGAGCATCCAGGCGGGCAATCGGTTCAAGTCGGGCCAGGCCATCCAGAGCACGGCCATCAGCGCAGCGACGCGCCAGAACGCCAGCTCCGCCGCTTCCACCGCCGCAGACTCTCCGCTCGCCGCCATCCAAGCATGTAGCGCCGCCGCCCCCAAGAGCAGCAGCAGTGTAATTACTCCGATCGCGTGACGACGCATGAGGGATCGTGGGTGGTGGAGAGGTGATAAGGTGACGACCGTGTGCCACTGCTGGCTCGCCCAGCAGTGCTGTCTCGACAAGTAACTCACACTGCTGGACAAGCCAGCAGTGGCACCAGCTAAATCCGGTCCAGCGTGTCGATCCAGCGGACCAGTTGCTCCAGGTCTTCCGCCGAGAGGTAGCGTGGCTCTTGGCCGAGGCTCACCAGCGTAACCGGATACTTCATGTCACGCAAGAGCTTCACCCCGCGCCGGACGACCGCCGCTTGGGGCGATTTCTCCGCCGTGGCGAGGTAGACGGACAGCGGATGGACCGGATCGGCGTCCGGCGGTCGCGGAACCATCGGCGGCTCGACGGCGGCGACCGCCCGAATCGCGTCCGGGTGGCGCAGGGCCACGAGGAAAGCCAAGCCGGCCCCGCCCTCGTGACCGTGCACCACGACGCGGCCGCGGTCGATATGGTAACGGCCGAGGACATTTTCGACCAGCCGGGCCACGACCGACTCCTCGCTGGGCAACCATTTCGCCGGGTCGGACGCCTTAGGCACCAGCAGGATCAGGTCGCCGCGGTCACACAATGCCTTCCACCGCCCGAGCACCTGTTCGTCGTCCACGCGGCCCGGGGCGTGAAGCCACACGACAAGGCCGTGCGGGACCGCCGGGTTGTAGCCCTGGGGGACGTACGCCCAAGCGTCGTTCTGGACATCGGGGATCTTGATCTCGATCTTGCCGACGCCAGCCGGCTTCTCCGCGCCGGACTCGGCGACGGCATGGGCGGCCGGGAGTTCTTCGCCCGGGATATCGTCGGGCAGCCGACCGAGTTGCACGTCGAGCTTCAACGTCTCCTGACCGCGGCGGACCGCCAGGGCGACGGTGTCGCCGGGCTCGTGCTCGGTAATCCGGCCGCGCAGGGCGTCGGCGTCGTCGAGCGGCTTGCCGTCGAGCGATTCGACGAGGTCGCCGGGCTGGAGGCCGGCCTTGGCGGCGCCGCTTTCGGGATAGACGTAGCGGACGATGACGCCCGGCGCCGGCCGCTCGGAGATGCTTCGCATCGGCAGCAGCCCGAGCATCGGACGCTCGTACGGCGGCAAGTCGGCCGCCAACGTCGCTTTGAATTCAAGGCGTTTTTCCTCGCGGAGCACCGCCAAAGCAATCGTTTCGCCGGCATAGCGCGGGCCGAGGGCTTCCTTGACCTGCGCGGCCCGAGTCACCGACCGGCCGTCGATCTCGGCGATGCGGTCGCCGGCCTTGACGCCGGCCTTGGCGGCGGGCGAATTGGGCCGACAGGCGACGATGGTCGGCTCCGCCGTGCTCGAGTCGCCCGGCGGAAGGCCGATCCCCAAGAGCCCGGCGTGGAGGTCCTCGCCCTTCTTGAGCCGGGGCAAGACGCGGACGATGTCTTCGGCGGGCACGGCGAAGGCGATGCCCGAGTCGTACCACTCCAGGCCGCCGACGGTTTCACCCGGCTTGGGCGAAAGGGGCGTCAGGACGCCGAGCACGCGACCGTGCAGGTCCACGAGCGGCCCGCCGTAATTGGCGGGCGAGGCGGCGGCGTCGGTCTGAATCGCCTTGCCCCAGATCCGCCCGAGCGCGCTGAGGATGCCCACCGCAAGGTTCGGCCGGTTGCCCTCGAAGGTGCGCCCCATGGCGAGCGTCCATTGGCCCACTCGCATCTGGTCGCGCGTGGCTATCTCGGGCGTCCCCAGCGGCTTATCCGTTTCGATCTTCAGCAGCACGAGCATTCGGCTGTGATCGGTGGCCACGAGCCGCGCGGGCTTGCGGGTTCCGTCGGGGAGTTGAACGAGGATCGAGTCCGGCCGGCGGAGGAAGTTGAACACGCTGGAGACGATGTAGCCGTCCGGCTCGACAACCAGCCCGGTGGTCGGGCCGCTGCCGAAAAGCACGCCGTCGACTTGCTCCAAGCCGCCGACCGTTTCGATCCGCACCACCGACGGCGCGACGCGATCGGCCGCCGCCTGAAACGCCTGCTGCTCGAGCGTCTCCAGGTCGTCCGCGGCAGCCGCCGCTGTCGACGGCGCCGCAACCGCGGCGAGAAGCATCACGAGAGCGTAGACGAACGGAAGGAGGCAACCGCGGATGAACGCGGATGGACGCAGATGAAGGTAGAGGTACGAGCGTTGTGCCGTCAAAACAATCGGTTTGCGAGCACGGAGAAGCGACGTCCGCCCGCTCGTGTCAGACTGATCTGAATACGGCACACCCATTCTGTCGGTCCCGTTCATTCCGTCAAGAACCCTGTCGTCGCGTCCCACGGCTGCCTCTTCATTTCCATCTGCGTCCATCCGCGCTGATCCGCGGTTCCCTCCTCTTTGAGATCATTCCTTTTTCAGCGCAAATTCCCGCACGTCTTGGCCGCGAAGCACGCTCAGCCGGACGGGGTCTTCCGGGGCGGTGTGCTGGAGTTCTTCGCGCAGGGCCTTCGAGGACTGGATCAGGCGGTCGCCAACAAGGATCACGAGGTCGTCGGGCTTGACGCCCGCGCGGGCGGCCGGCGAGTCGGGACGAACGGCGTCGACGTACGGCGGCGTCCGCTCCAGCACGTCGGGGACCAGCGAGATGCCGAGGTCCGCCAGCGTGATCGCCCGGGTCGGCGTCGGGCGCTGCGATTCCGGTTCGGCGACGAATCGGCCGGCGAGGATTTCCTTGACCGGTTGGCGAAGCTCGCCGACGGGGATGGCGTAGTTGAGCCAGGTGTTGTTGAGCGTGTTGCGGAGTTCCTTGCCCAACATGCCGGCCAGTTGGCCTTGGCGGGTCACCAGCGCCCCGCCGGCTGCCCCAGGATTGTTCGTCATGGCGTCCAAAACGTAAACCGGCCCGCGGTACGGGGTCTCGAAGACGCCGAGCCGGGCCTCCAGCGGCGCGACGACCGAAACGATGCCGTGCTGGACGCTCGCCGGCTCGTTGCCGGTGGCCACGCCGAACAGGTTGCTCAGCGCCAGCACCCTGGTGCCCGGTTGGGCCTCGACGGCCTGGTCGAGATCGAAATAAGGGAGGTTCTCGGCGTCGATCTTCAGCACGGCCATTTCCAACCGCGGATGAGCGCCGACGAGTCGAGCGTCGAACTTGCGGCCGTCGTCGAGCGTGACGGTGACGTAGTCGGTGTCCAGCACGTAGCTGAACACGGTCAAGATGTGCCCTTGGGCCGAGATCAAAAACCCGCTCTGATACGCCTCCATGCCCCTGAATCCGCCGGCCCCGTGGATCTTCACGATCCGGGGCTGTACCCGATCGAGCGTCTCGCCCAGCGGCGACGTCGACGGCGCCGCCCGGGCGATCGACGGCGCGGCCGCCAGCGTCGCCATGAGCGCGGCAATCGCGGCCATGGTCAAGACGCTGAGGCGTGTTCGGGCAGTTCGATCGTGCATGGCCGGGCGGTCCTACGGTTTGACAGCGCTCGTGGTAAGCTTCTCAATCAGGAAAACGCCGTAGCGGTCGTTGCCCACGTGGACTTCCATCCGGCCGGGCACCAGGCGGCCTTCGACGACGTGGTACTCCCCGAAGCCCACCTCGCACGGATCGCTCTCGTCGTCGGGAACCATCTCGATGGCCAACAGGCGGTGGTCCTCGGGGTCGAAGAAGAACCGGCACTCGACGCCGCCGTCGAGGCCGACGAGCACGTCGACGGGCTTGTCTTCGCCCGCCAGCGGGGCCGTGCCCAGGTAGTACACCTCGCCGAAGCGGTCGAGTCCCTCGACGGCCAGCCGGCGCCACAGGTGCAGCGCCACCACCAGACCGCCGCTCTGGGGCGGCAACAGGTTCGAGCCCAAGGCGTCGCCGGCCGTCCACGCGAGTTGCCCGCCGGGCAGATCGATCGTCGCCCCCTGGTCGTCCAGCACGAACCGGAACGGCTGGCCGCCCTCGGTCTGGCCGGCGAGGGTCCAGGCGGGGCGCGGCGCGGCGGCACTCGACGGCGGCGCGACGGCGAAATTGCCTTCGGCCGTCCAGCCCTGCCACACGCGGTCCTGGTTCAGACGGTTGTAGTAATAGTTGGCGTAGCCGCGCCGCTTCTGAAAATGCTCCTGGACCACCTTGGGCATCGGCGGCGCGCCCGGGGCCTTCCTGCCGGGCATCAACTCGCGAAGCTTCTTGGGAAGGTCCTTGAGATCCTTCGGCGCGTCGCCCTCGGGCTTCTTGCCCGGTTGGGGTTTGTCGGGCTGAGGTTTGGGCTCGGGCTCGGGCAACGGGACCGGCGGGCGGCCCTCGATCTTCGACAGAAGCTCGCCCTCGCGGTGTACTCCTTGCAGACGGACCGAGACGTCGAACCGCTTTCCCTCGCGACGATAACTCAGCGGCAGACGCCAGCCCTTGGGAAAAATGCCCAGGACGTTCTTAAAACCGTTGGGCGTGCTGATCGCGCGGCCGGCGAACTCGACGATTTCGTCGCCGTAACGCAGTCCGCGACGATAGGCGTCGGACGAAGGAAGGATCTCATCGACGATCACGCGGCCCTCGCCGTCGAACGCCACCCGGGCGCCGAGCGTGGCGTGGTCCACCACCCGGCCGCTCCGCAGGCAGCCGAGGAAATTCTTGATCTGGCCCAGCGAGATCGCGTAGCCGACGCCGACGCTGACGCGGCCTCGCTTCTCGAACGAGCAGCGGCCGTTGATGCCGATCAGGCGTCCCCGCGCGTCGAACAGCGGCCCGCCGGAGTTGCCCGGGTTCACGGCCGCGTCGGTTTGCAGGCAGTCGGTGTATTCCAGCAGCGTGCCGGCGGGGTATTGGTAGCGGTGCGTGCCGGAGATGATGCCGTAGGTCACGGTGGGCTGGAAGTCGGTCGCCAGGAGGAAGGGGTTGCCCATGGCGAAGGCCCAGTCGCCGGGCCGGACCTCGTCGCTATCGCCCAATTCGGCGGCGGGGAAGTCGTCGCGGCCGAAGAGCTTCACGAGCGCGACGTCGCCGGTCGGATCGAGGCCCACCAGCACGGCGTCGTAGAGCTTGCCGTCGGCCATGCCGCAACGCATCCAGTTGCCGCAGGGCTGGACGACGTGGAAGTTGGTCAGGGCGTAGCCGTCGGGCGAAATGACCACGCCGGAGCCGCCGCCCTGGCCCGAGGGCGAAAACACCGCCAAGACGGCATTTTTGGCCCGGTCCATCACGGCGATCCGCTGGTTCTCCGCCTCGACCACCGCGGGGTTCACGTCGACGGCGCGGGCGTTGGGGACGGCAAGGGCGAGTATTGTCAACAGGGCAAGAATGGCCGCGCCCCACCGAGCCGCGCCCCACCGAGCCGCGCCCGTGAGGAAGCGGTATGAGGCATCGTCGACAACTCTCCAGCACCGCTCCCTTACGGTCGCGGCTCGGTTTGCGTGGTCGCGGTTTGGCTTCATTTGACGAGCCTCGCTTCGCAGAGATCGAGGTAATCGCCCACGTCGAAATTGTCGCCGAAATCGACGAGGATCGACAGCCGACGAACACCGCCGAGGTCCAAGTCGATCGGCCGCGGCGGATCCGCGCCGGTGAGGGCCGCCTCGAACAGTACGCGGTCGTCGCCGCGGATCACCAGTCGGACGCTGCCCTCCGGACGCACGTGGTCGTCGATGCCCACCGTGGCCTGCAGCCGCCGAAACGCGCCCGGCAAACGGTACTCCAACAGCGTCCGGCTGTGCAGGGCCAGGCCCTTGCGATACTCGCTGCCGCCAAGCGAGAGCGGCCGGGAGTCGATCCCGCGGTCTCGTCGCGGGCCAAAGAACTCCGCCCGGGCGGGAAGCTCCTCGGCGGTGCCCAGGTACGGCGTCCACCGGGACGTGTCGGGATCGAGGTCGCTGAGGAAGACGATCTTGCCACGCGAGAAGTCGACCCGGACGATCGTTTCCAGCGGCACGGAGACGGCGACGCCCGAGGGCGTCGTCGCCATGAGATTGCCGCCGTCGAGCCGCGGCGAGCGGACCGACCACCGCGAGCCGGTCGCGTCGGTCAACGTGGCGACGGCCGGGGGCAACTCGCGGCCGGCCGGATGATAGTAGACCAGGGCGAACACCTTCGACCGCTTGACCGACAACGCGTCGCCGCCGAGCGTGAAGTGGACAACCGTGTCGGTCACGTCGGCCAACGTGCCGCGATGATAGTCCAACGCGTCGTCCTTGCGGACCACCAGCCGATCGCCGTCGATCTCCGCGCCGACGATCCGCTCCCACTGGGCGGCGATCGCGGGGCTGGGGGGCTCGAGGCGGACGCTCTTGATGTCCCGGGTGGGGATTTCGAGCGTGCCGCCGGGGCGGTCGAGCCGGGCCTTGCCGCCCGAGACGGTGTACCCCTTCCCCACCAGCGACGAACCGTCGACCAGTTCCACCCGAATGCCGGCCTCGTCGCCGGCGGCAAGTGGACTCTTGGGCGAGAGGCTCATCAGTTCGGCCATGGGCACGTCGCGGGGGCCTTCGGCGGTCTGGACGGTGAGCCCCTCGTCGCCGATTCGCGCGAGCGTGCCCACGACGGGCCCGGCGCCGAGGGTGCGAACCTCGACCTCGGGCGCGGCGGCCAACAACATGCCGGTGAGCAACAGGGTCCACATGGTAAAGAGTCTCTTACAACTATTATACGTTCAAAGGGGACATGTCCATTTTTCGGCCGACGCTCTCTCACAAAACACGCCTTCGGAGCCGAAGAATGGACCAGGCCCCGGCCGGTCACTCTTCCTCGGCGGCGAGCTTGCGGAAGTACTGTTCGATCACGTCCTGGTAGTGGGAGGGGAACTCCCGTCCGATCTGCTGCATGGCCTCCTCGCGTTGTTTGGGGGGCAAGTTGCCCCAACCGGCCGTCTTGCCCACGTCGCGCTTCGTCACCTCGCCCGGGCCGCGACCGCCCATCAACTGGCTGTCGCTGGCCGGGCGGGATGACTGCACGTTGTTGGCGGCCCCGGATTGCTGTTGCTGTTGTTGTTCGAGTTCCTTGATCATCTTGTCGAGCGACTCGATCACGCCGCGCTCGACCTGGCGAACGCGGTCGTCGGCGCGGCCCAGGTCCAGACGACGCTCGATGTCTTCCATCCGCCGCGCGACGTGGTCGAGCGTCTCTTCCTGAAGACCGTCGAGGTCCTCGCGCATCAGCCGGGCGACGGCCACATAGCGGCGGGGCGCCTGCTCGGCGCCGGTCAGCAGACGGTCGATCGCCTCCAAGCCCGGCTCCTTCTCCAACAGCCGATGATAAACCACCGCCCGGTAAAACAACAGCGCGGCGGGATCGACCACCGCCTCGGGCGAAAGCCCCGCAAGCTGCTCCCGGGCTTCGTCAAACATCGACGCCTGCGCCAGCCACCGGCCGAACAGCAGCCGCAAGTTCGCCGCCATCCAGGGCGACGTCTTCGCGTCGGCCAACCACGGCTGGCTCGGCGCCAACACGCTCTCGCGGGGCTTCGAGCAAAGCTGCACCAGCGCGCCGGCACGCGGGTCGACCAAGGCGAAAGTGACCGACAGCCGGGCGAGCAGCTCGTCGGGGGTCGTTTCCGCCGGAACGTTCGCCCAAAGCTGCGCGGCCTTGGCCCGGGCGGCGGCGTCCGCTTTCTGCTCATCGAGCCACGCCATGGCCCGGTCGCGGACCGTCTCGACCGCCGGCGGCTTCCACGTCGGCGTCGCGCCCAGCGCGCCGGGCGCCGGGTCGGCGGCTCGAGCCGTCGCGGTCACTAGCAGCAGGCAGAGGATCGTTCTCATTGGTTCTTCCCCACTGCGAGGTCGCGGGTCACCCGATGGATTTGGGCCTGGCGCTCGGCGAGCCGCTGGAGGGCATCGAGCATTTCGCCTTTGTCGGCCTGGCCGCCTTCGAGCAGCTTCGAGTAGCGATCGGTGCGGCGGTTGACGCGCACTTGCAGCGCGCGGATCATCCGCAGTTCGGCCAACTGGTCCACCAACGGCTGGTCGCCCGGCTGGCCCTGTTGCTGTTGCGGCGGCGGTTGCTGACGGTTCTGGTCCCGGTCTTGGATCGCCTTTTCGAGCGCCGCAATCATTTCCTCGAGCGCGGCGATGACGTCCTCCTCGATCCCTTGAGTAATCGTGCCGACCTCGGCCCGGGCGAGGCGGACGACGATCTGCTGCATGTCGGTCCGCATTTGCGAGACGGCTTCTGGGAAGGCCGCGGCCGAGCCCTCTTCGCGCAACAGCGCCAACGCTTTGTCCGCTTCGAGCACGATGAGCGACTCGTCGTTGCTCAGCCGTCCGGCTTCGATCTCCTGATTGTGCGTCCGCTGGTCCTGGGGGACCTTGTCGAGCCGCTGGGTGCCGGCGTAGACCGTCCGCTGCATGGCGAGCATTTTCTGGAATCGGGCCTCCAACGCCGTGAGCGTCCGCTCGATTTCCTCTTCGCGAAGCTGCCGGAGGATCTCTTCCAGGTCGGCCCTGGCCTGCTCCAACTCGCGCAGCGCCTCTTCCTGTTTTTCGAGCGCCCCTTCGCGCTGGGCCTGTTCGAGGTCCCTCTTGGCCTCCTCCATGCGTTGCCGGGCGGCGTCGAGACGTTTTCGCGCCGGGTTCTCCTGCTCGGGCTGCGGTTGTGGCGGTTGCGACGGTTGCGGTGCGCCGCCCTGCTGCCCCTGGCCCTGGCTTTCCCCTTGGCCCTGTCCTTGAGGCTGGCCCTTGCCGCCCTCCTTGCCGGCGTCCTTGTCACTCGGGTTGCCTTCTTGCTTGTTGCCGTCCTGTTTGCCCTCGTCCTTGCCTTTGTCGTCCTTGCCTTTGTCGTCTTTGCCCTTGGCGTCCTTGTTCTTGCCGTCTTTGTTCTTGTCCGCGTTCTCGTCTTGCGTATCGCCCCGGCCCGGGGCTTTGGCGTTGCTGGAATCTTCTTCGTTGCGTTTGACGTCCTTGGCAAGCCGGCCGGTCTCGTCGGCGAGGCGTCCTTGTTCGCCGGAAAGCGGTTTCGGGTCGTCGGCGCCGCCGGTGCGGCCCTGGATGCCCTTTTGCTGCCGGATGAGTTGGGTCAGGCGTTTGAGGTACTCGCGGATTCGGGCTTTTTCCGACTCGAGTTGCTTCGAGCGATTCTCGCTCATCAGCAGTTCCAGCAGCGCTCGAAGGTCCTTGTCCAGGTCCTCCTGGTTCTCCAACGCCCGGGAGATTTGTCCCTTGCGCAGCAACTCGCTCATCCGCTCAAACTGGACGCCGACGAGCCGCTCTTTGCTTTGGGCGACGGCTTTTCGCAGCAGGGCGGCCCGGCGCGGGTCGGTCGACGCGCTGAGTTCCGCCATCCGCAGCAAGACGTCTTCGAGGTGCTTGTATTTCTCGGCGATCCGCTCTTGCTCCAGGGCGAGCGCCTCGTCCGCCCCCGCCGCCGGCTTCTCCGGCGGCGTTGCTTCGACCGCCGGTTTTTCCGGTGGCGCTGCGGCCGGTTGCTGCGCCGGGGCGGTTGACGCGAGGAGCATCACGGTCACGACCAGGAGCCACACGCTCGGTGAAATCACCCTTCGGGCTAACACGGTCATGGCTTGTCCTCCAGAAGGTCCTGGAGCGTGCTTCTTTGCCGATCTTGGGCTTCCCGGCCGAGTTTCTCTTGCGCGTCGATGATGCCTTGCAGCAGGGCGACGGCCTCGTTGAAGTCCTCCAACTCGATCATCCGCGAGAGCACCTGGTTCATGCCTACCAGGATAGCATCGACCTGCTGCCGCGCGAAGTCGCGGTCCTTGGGGCCCCGTTGGGGGTCGTCGAGCGTCTTGCGGAGCGCGACAAGGCGTTTCTCCAGTTCGGGGAACATCGCGTCGGCGATCTGACGCAACGGCTCGGCGATTTTCGAGGCAAGGCGATCCTTGAGTTCCTCGGTGTCGATCCGGTTGTTCACCAGTTCGAGCCGGATGGCGTCGAAGGACTCGGCCGTGCCCAGCGTCTCGGCGGCGTTCTTGCGGCAATTCTGCACCGCCCGTTCGCAGCGGAGGCTTCGCAAGGCCGCGGAGCGCTCGGGCGCGTCGGCCGCTCGCGCCGCCGCGGGGGCGTCGCCCGGCTCGGCGCCCTCGGGCTTCGCGTCGGCCGGCTTGGCGGCCTCCGCCGCGCCGAACTCCATCCGCACGAGCGAGTCTCGCGTCTCGGTCACTTCCTGGATAATCATCTCGAAGCGTTGGCGAAGCACCAACTCGCGCGACTGGAGCATGATCCGCAGCCGCTCGGGCGTGACCACGTCCAACAGCCATCGCTGGCTCGCGCCGACGTTCGGCCCGCCGTTGCGGTCGCGGCGGTCGGCAGCCTTGAGACACACCAACAGTTTCTGATCCGGTTTGAGCCGCAACTCGCGAACCTCCATCGCGTGGTCGATCTTCAACTCGGTCAAATTGCCTTTGGGCGAAAGGACCTCTTGTTCCGCCGGCGCGGCCTTGTCCAGACCGTACTCGAACCACACCCGGGCGACGCCGTAATCGTCCGTCACGCGGCCGATCATGGGCAGCCGGGCCTCGGGCGTGATGGCCGTGCCGATGCCGCGGAGTTGGACGGGCAACTCCGGCGCCTGGTCCGCCACGGCCGCCAGAGCCAAACGGATCGGTTCCCGAGAGCGGATGCCGTCCGTGTCCAAAAGCGTGAACAAGAGCGTCCGGTCCTTCTCCAGCAACGGCATCGCGTACTGGAACGCCGGCTCGCCGCCGGGTTCGATGGCCGCCGGCTTGAACCCGGGGTCGTCCAGCGCCGACTCGACGTCGACGCGCGCCAGCGGCTTGTTCGCCCAGCCGTCGACCCGCACCTCGGTGCCCTCGGGGATTTGCATCACGCCGATCACGGGCACGTCCTGCGGCTTTCGGACCATGTAGTCGGGGTACCGGCAGTGGAGGACCATCTGGTCGATCGTTGGGCTGTCGACCACTTCGATCCGCAGGCCCCGCAGCGAGGCGTCGCCGCCGCTGAGGTCGAACTCGATCGGCGTGAGCACGCCACGGAACGTGTACGAATACTCCTGAAACGCATCGCGGCCCGGCACGGCGTTGCCCTCGCGGGTCATGGCCGTCCGGGCACGCGCGCCGCCGTCCGTGCGGTAGCGGACGTATAGCGTGTCGGGGACCACGGGCATGTCGGTGTCGGCCTTGGCGAGGAGCTGGAAGTCCGCGCCGCGGGCCACCTTGGTCGTGCCGTTCTCGAAGCCGACGATCTCAAGCCGCGTTCGCCGGGGCCAAAGCTCGTCGGAGAGCATCAGACCGCGGCGAGTCCAGACGCCGAACCCCTCGGGCACGAGAACGGCAAACGCAACGATCGACGCGACCAGCGCCAGCGCCGCGAACATGCTTCGCCGCAAGGGCGCCGGGTTGAACACCTCGGCAAGCCGGACGGCGGCGATCCGCTCGGCGGCTTCGCGCGACGTTCGCTCGAGCATCGCGGGGTCGAAGCCCTCGGACTCCGGCACGTGCCCGGCCAACACGACGGCGGTCAAGACACTGTCGTCCAGTTGCGGGAATCGCCGCTCCAGGAGCATCGCCATGTTGGCGTCGCTCAGCCGGGCGAAGACGCGGCGAATAATGAAATAGAACAACAGACCACCGAGGCCCAGCGTGACGAAGATGAGCAACAGCAGCCGGAACTCGACCGGCGGCTCGAAGAACCAGTCGAGCACGAGGCTCGCCCAGAACGCCGCCCCCAGACAGGCCACCGCCGCCGCCAGCCCGTGCGCCCAAACGTACAGCCGAATCCGCCGGCGCAGCGCGTCGAGCGTCGTCCGCACGGCGAAGCTGAGGTTCGGGTTTTCGGGGAGCCGGTGCATGAGTGTCACGCCAGTTTTGCCAGCCTCCGAATCGTCCATTCCACACACAGCAAGCCGCAGACGAGGTACATCATCCAGGCGAGCCAGGTTTGTTCCCAGAGACGATCGGCAACGGCGGTCAGGACGATGGTTTTGGTGCGGTCGGGCAGTTGGTCGACGAGGGGTGCGGTCGCGCCGAACGCCGCGTCCAGGCCGACGTAATACTTCCCCTCGGTGCCCTGGGCGAGCTTGCCCAACAGGGCGTCGTTGCGCTCGGGGTTTTCGCGTTCCAGGTCGGGGATGTTGACCTGGATGCGTCGCGTGAGGCGTTCCACCTCGCTTTGCGGCACCGGCAACTCCAGGCGATACGCGCCCTCTTTGGTTACGGTGAACCGTCCGGCGAACGTGCCCACCCGGCTCGCGTCGGGTCGCAACGTGACCGTCCGCGCCGCGCCGTCCGGTTCGATCACCTGCATCGCGACCTCCGTCGCCACGAGCGGCTCGAGTTGCGCGTTGGTCAGTTGGGCGCGGACCTCCACCGAGTTGCCCAACAGGTAGCGATCCCGCTCGACCAGGAGCACTCCCC
>JAPLNP010000381.1 GCA_026401055.1 Planctomycetia bacterium | reverse complement strand
CGAATCGGCGAACTGCTCCGGCGAAACTCGCGGCGACGTTTCCATCTCGTGCTCCCTGCGTGTGTGACTGTGACTGCCAACGCATACGCAAGCAGTTTACCTAAACCCCGCAGATCGCGCCAGTGGAAATTGTCACACACCACGGAGAACGCGGAGGCACGTCTCAGTCGAAGATCAGCAATCCAAACCCTTCGGGCACGACCGCGGTCGACGCGGGGGTTGTCCAGGACTGGAAGCCGACACCGGGGACGATCCGTTGGATGCCGGCGGCCCAGGCGTCGCGGGGCTTGGGGAATTGGCCGGTGAGCTGATCGAGGCCGATCGCGGCTTCGGCCCGCCAGACGCCGTCGGTGGTCTCGGCGGCGACGAACCAGTCGGGGTCCCAGGACCCGTCGCCCCAGCAGCCCTCGCACGTCCAACCCCGGTGGTCGATCACGAGCCGATAGTACGTGACGTAATCGCGGTCGAGGTCCAGAAGAATCTCGACGCGATCGTGGGCCGAGAGATCCGCGTCGCGGGGGCGCGGCCCGGACGCGGCGGCATACTCGACGCCCGGCGGCTGGCGGCACTCGATGGCGATGTAGAGAAACTCGGCGTCGTGGGCGAGCTTGACGGTGGCGGGCCAATCGCGGTCGTCCTGTTGGGCACTGACGAGATTGACCGGCACGGCCTGCTTCCAGAACTCCTCGTCCAGCCGCCCGTCGAGATGGGGCTTGGCGACGGCCGCCGCACAGTTCATGACCGGTTTGGGCGGCTGGCTCTTGGGATCGGCGAGCCAGGCTTCGCACCGGGCGGCGGCCCGCCAGGCGTCGCGAATCGGGCTTCGCTGTTGGAGCGTGAAAAACTGTTCGGCCTGTCGGGGGAGGCCGCGCGTGCGGTCGGCGACGGCCAGCGGGAATCCGATCCTCGGTTCGGCGAACAGTTCGGGTCGGGTACGTTCGATCCGCTTGCCGAACTCCGCCGCCCGCTCGGGCCGATTCTCGTTCTTCGTGGCGTCGATCGCGAGCTTCGAGACCGGCAGGCCGGCGTCATCGACGACGACCTTCCGCTGGGCCCCTTGCACCCGCCACGCCGCTTCGCCGCTGGCATAGTATTGGACGAGCCACGTCAGGGCCTCGTCGGCCAACGGATGGTTCGGGTAGCGCTCGGCGAGCAATTCGAGCGTCCGGGCAGCCAGCGGCCAGCGGCCGGTCTCGCGGTACCGTTGGGCAAGATGATAGAGCACGCGGCCGGCGTTGGCGTCGTCCATACCCCGAGTCAGTTCACCTGTCTTGGCCAACCACTGCTCGCCCGCGAACGGGTCCTTCTCCGAGCGGCTGAGGATCGCGCGGACGTTCCGCCGCTCTTGGGCAAGCCGCCGCAGCGAGGCGACGTTCTCCAGCGGCGGATCGTGCAGCCGCCGCCGGGCCTCGCCGCCGGGCTGAAGCAGGATGCCGCTGAAAAAGTCCTTGCGACCCTGCTCTTGCGGCAGCTCGTCGACCATCAGGTGGAAGGCGAGCGTTTCCGGGCCGACGTCGAATCGCTCCTCGACCAGCCCCCGCGCGCCGGCGGCCATCTCGCCCAACGAACCGCCCAGCCGATCGGCCAGTTGGGCCGTGGTCAACTCGTCCGTGCCGCGGCCGTCCGGGCCCAGCGAAGCGTAGACCTTCCTCACCCGCCAGGGCTCCAAGCCGGCCTGGGTGATCTGCTCGACGTGGGACGTCGGGTCGGCCGCGAGTCGGACCGCTTCGAGCACCGCCTGGTTGATCAGGTGCTCCAGGGGACGGTCGCCGCGAGGACTGGCGTCGTGGGTCACAATCACGTCGGGCCGCCAGAGCCGGATCCGGCGGACCAGGTGGTCTTCGAGCATCTCCAGCCCGCGGCCGTCGTTCGCCCGATTCCAGCCGTCGAGGATCTGCTCGGCGGGCAGGCCGAGGCCCGGCTGGCGCAAGGGGAACTGCCAGGCGGCCGCCGTGGCGCTCCCGCCGACGCTCACCAGCGCCTCGTGCAGCCGGTCGGCCGGCGCGGTCCGAAAGTCGGGGGCCGCTTCGACGTCGCGGCGGCTGAGCACCTCGACCACGCCGAGGTAGCCTTCATTGCCGGAGAGTTGGGCGAAGAGTTCCCACGGCACGTCCGCCGGCTCGCTGAACAGGCCCAAGAGCGCCGCCCGGGCGCCGCCGGCGCGCTGACTCCGCCACGTCCGCCCGCCGTCGGCCGTGGCGAGGATCGTCCCCATCGCGCCGACCGCCCAGCCGTGCTGGTCGTCGACGAACGCCAGCGCATGGATCGGCAGATTCTGGCCGGTCGAGAATGCGGTCCAGCTCTTGCCCGCGTCCTCGGTGTAGAGCACGCGAGTGCCCGGCGATCCGGCGATCCAGCACTTGGCTCCACGGACGTCGATGGCGGCGAAGTCGAAGTTGCCGACGACGCCCCGGGGCAACTCAGCCGGCGGCGATTGCCATGTCGTGCCCAGGTCGCCGGTCAACATCACCAGGGCCCCGTCGCCGATGAGCCAACCCCAGGTGGGCGGGACCAGGCGGACGCCGGTCAGGGTCCGCAGGCCGAACCGAGGCGACTTGCCCTCTTCGATCGCGGCGCGGCGAACCGGCGCCGTCGCGCCGAGGTATCCGGCCAACGCGCCGGAATGAGGATCGATAAAATCGCCGGCCGGCCAGCCCGCGGTGCTCACTCCCGCGATCGGCTGCCAGTTGCGCCCGCCGTTCTTGGTAATGAATGCGCCCGAGCGGAACACGGCGGACGCGGCGCCGATGGCGAAGCCGTTTTCGGGATCGAAGAATCGGACCTTGGCCAGGCTCGGCAACATCCGCTCGGCGATCGCCGTCCAGGTCCGGCCGCCGTCTTGGGTCCGCAAGAGCACGCCGGTGCTCGCGTGCGTGTAGGGATGCGAGAATCCGCCCGCCGCCCAGCCGGTTCGTCCGTCAAGAAACCAGACCGACCGCAAAGGGCAGGAGACGCCCGAGGGCTGCAACTGCCATTGCTGGCCGCCGTCGGCGGTGCGCCAGATCGTTCCCCGGTCGCCGACGGCCCAGCCGTGAGCGGCGTCGACAAAGCACACGTCACTGAGTCGGGCGTCCGCCCGCATCGTCTCGGAGCACATCGGATCGTCCGACGATGGCGCCGTCGCCGCC
>JAPLNP010000163.1 GCA_026401055.1 Planctomycetia bacterium | reverse complement strand
CGCGGCCGGCTTGTCGCCTTGCCCGAGGGCAGCCGCGGGCACGACGGAGGGCGCCGCGACCGCCGCGGCGGCGGTGGTTCGAAGAAACCCGCGACGGGAGGATTTCAGAGATTCCGACATGGTGTTCTCCTTGTTTCTCAGACGCACTCAAGGGGCCCCTGGCACCTGATCCCCGGCCTCTAACCACTCATTGTAACGCGTGGCGAGCGGGGTCGCACCCAGGCATGGAGGTTCGTCCGGGTGGTGCGGCGACTCGCTGACCGCGGCCATCTCCTCTGCCTGGAAACCACCCATTCGGGCGACCATGACTTGCCTTCCGCCGCCGAGGCCCTAATGATTAACGCAAACTGGCATTCCATCCACTTGATGAGGAGGAAGATCCCATGCTTCGCGCTTGCAGTTGGCCGTTCGCGTTCGGGCTGCTGTTGTCGGTCGCTTGTGTCGGCGAAACCGCCGCGCCGAAAGGCGATGCCGCCGGGGTGAAAATCGGCGAGAAAGCTCCGACGTGGTCCGGGCTCGTCGGCGTCGACGACAAGAAACACGCCCTGGCCGACTACGCCGACGCCAAAGCGGTCGTCGTGGTGTTCACGTGCAATCACTGCCCGGTCGCCCAGGCCTACCAGGACCGGCTGGTCGCCGTGCAGAAAGACTACAAGGACAAGGGAGTCCAGTTGGTGGCGGTGAACGTCAATAACCTGGACGAGGACAAACTGGAGCCGATGAAGAGGCGGGCCGAGGAGAAGAAGTTCAACTTTCCCTACCTCTACGATCCGACGCAGAAGATCGGCCTCGACTACGGAGCGACGAAGACGCCCGAGGTGTACCTGTTGGACAAGGAGCGAAAGGTCGTCTATCACGGCGCGATCGACGACAGCCAGCAGCCCGAGGAGGTGAAGACCCGTTATCTTCGCGAAGCCATCGACGCCGTCCTGGCCGGCAAGACGCCCCCCAAGGCGGAAGCGACCGCGTTCGGCTGCGGCATCAAGTACGAGAAATAGGCCGCCGCGCGGCGAGAGGGAGATGCACGGTCGTCTCGCCCGCGTCAACGTAGCTTGATTAACTGAAGATCAGCGGAAGACGAAGTGTCGGCGACCTTACGCCGCGCGTGTTGTCGCCTTCTTCGCGGCATCCTTCTTCCCGGCAATCTCCTTTTTCGCTGGCGTCTTGGACGGCGATCGCGTGCCCTTCTTCTTCGCCTTCGTCGTCACGGCCTTGGGCGTCTCGGTCTTGGGCGATGCTTCCGACGGCGACTTGGCGGCCTTCGGCTTCGCCCGAGCGGTCGTCGATCGCCGGCGGCCGGTGGTCTTCTTCGCGTTGTCGTTCTCGACCGGCGTCTCGGCGCTGCCGGCGTCGATCTCGATGCCGAAGACCTCGCCGATCTCGGACGTGGCCAGCCGCTTGGACTTCCCGCGCGAGGTGGCCGCCGCCACGGCTTGCTCGGCGTCGGACTGGATTAGGTCTTCGTGGTTCACGCCGCGGAGCGTGAACAGGAGTTCCGGCTTCGAGTCCAGCCGCGCGCCCACGCCGTAGAGCACGGCGGCGACGTGTTTGCACATCACGGCCCAGTCCGGACAACTGCACCCCAGCGAGATCTCTTTGGGCAGTGGAAACAGACCTTCCTGCCGGTCGGTCACGACTTCCATCACGTGGTCCGAGAGCCGGCCTTCGAGCAACTCCAGCAGCGACCCGATCCGGCCGCCGCAGCGCTGCTTCAGCGAGTTCCATTTATTGGGCGCGAGGGTCTTGATCTTGATCTTGACGGTGTAGAGTTCCGATCCGGAGACCTTGGCCTCGATCTCGCCTTTGCTGATGGCCAGATGGCAGACCGAGCCGTTGCGGACGTAGGTGCGTCCGCGGGGCAGGCGGTTCTCGTAATCGCTGAACGATTCGAGGTGGTCGCACCACGCCTCGCCCCAGAAGCTCGTGGCAATCTTGCGGCCCTCGATTTCGACGGGCTGGACGTCGACGCCCTTCTTGCGCAAGGCCTCCATCTTCTTCTTCGCCCGGCGGCGCCGCTCGGCGACGGGAACGTAGGGGGCCCAACCGCCGTAGTCACCATATCCGTATCCCATGGTCATCCTCCCGTGAATTCCGCGTGAAATGAGAAACCGCTCCCTGTAGATCCTTCATCCTCAGGCACACGCCCGGGACACGTCCAACGACACGAAGCGGATCAGTTCCGTGTCGGTCATTTCGGTCAACAGTCGTTCGGCGCCGCCTTCGACGAGGTCGGCGGCCAATTGGCGTTTTTCTTCGATCATCGCGTCGATGCGTTCCTCGATCGTGCCGCGGCAGACGAACTTATGGACCATGACGTTGCGTTGCTGGCCGATGCGGAACGCGCGGTCGGTCGCCTGGTTCTCGACCGCGGGATTCCACCAGCGATCGAAATGGATCACGTGCGACGCCGCCGTCAGGTTCAAGCCCGTGCCGCCCGCCTTCAGCGACAGGACGAAGAACGGCGGTCCGTCGTCCCGCTGGAACTGGTCCACCAGCGCCTTGCGCCCTCGGACCGCCGTGCTGCCGTGGAGCACTAGTCCCGGGCGTCCGAAGACTCGTTTCAAGAACTCGGCCAGCGGCTCGGTCATTTCGCGGAACTGCGTGAACACCAGCGCCCGTTCTTGTCGCGAGGCGATTTCCTCGCCCAACTCGGCCAGCCTCGCGAACTTGCCGCTTTCCTCCGGGAGGAATCGTCCGTCGCCCAGGAGTTGGCTCGGGTGGTTGCAGAGTTGCTTCAGCCGCATCAAGTAGGCCAGCACGAGGCCGCGCCGCTTGATGCCCTCGACCTCCCGGAGCGTCTCAGAGAGTTCTTCGATCATTTTCTCGTACATCGCCGCCTGGCGCTTGCTCAGGCCGCAGAACGCCCGGACTTCGACCTTCTCGGGCAGATCGTCGATGATGCGGCGGTCGGTCTTGAGCCGCCTGAGGAGGTACGGCTGCACGAGGTTCCGCAGCGGGGCGTAGCGGTTGTCCGAGCGGTCGGCCAGGTTCTTGACGAACTGCTTGAACTTGGCCTGTGTGCCCAGCAAGCCCGGACACAGGAAGTCGAACAGCGACCACAGGTCCGAGAGGCGGTTTTCCACGGGCGTGCCGGTCAGGGCGATCCGGGCGTCGGCCTGAATCTGCTTGACCACCTTCGTTTGCCTCGCGGTGGGGTTCTTGATGGCCTGCGCTTCGTCGAGCACCGCCAACTGCCAGCGAACGGCGAGCAACCACGGCTGACGCGCCAACATGCCGTAGCTGGTCACCACCAAGTCCACGTCGCGAAGCACCCGGCCGGGATCGGCCTCGACGCGGTCGATTTCCGCCTTGGGCATCTCCGCCGGATGGAGGAAGATTGCCCGGAGCGCTGGGGCAAATCGGAGCATCTCCGCCTTCCAGTTGGCCAACAGCGACGCGGGCAACACCAGGAGCGACGGCTTCGCGCCCTGCTGGCCCTTCATGCCGGACAGCAGCGCCAAGACCTGAATCGTCTTGCCGAGGCCCATGTCGTCGGCCAGACATGCCCCCAAGCCCAAGCCCGACAGGAACCGGAGCCAACCGACACCCTGTTGCTGGTAGGGGCGCAACGTCGCCTTGCATCCATTGACGGAGCCCTGATCGAGACTTTCGGGGCTTCGCATCTTCTTGAGGATGTCGCCGAGCCACGCTCCGGCATGGACGAACGACCATTGACGATCTTCCTCGCCGCCGGCGTCTTCGGCCAGATCGGGACTGACACCGGCCAGGAGCCGCATCCCCTCGATGAACGACAGTCCGCCCTCGGCGTGCTTCTGGACTTCTTTCCAGTGTTGGAGCGCTTCTTGCAGCTTCTGGCGGTCGATTTCGACCCACTGACCGCGCAGCAGGACCAGCCCCTCGTCGGCCGCCATCAGTTCGCGCCACTCCTCCTCTGTGATTTCCTCGTCGCCCAGGGCCAACTGCACCTTGAAGTCGAGCATCGACGTGACGTCGAACTTCTTTTGCCTGGTGTCGCCGATCGTGACGCCGACGCGGGGCCGGGGGCGTTTTTTCCACCAGTCGGGCAGCCGCACCAGAAGCCCGCCGTCCTCCAGCGCCGGCACGTCCTTCAGGAAGCGGTACGCCGTGCGGGGCGTCCAGGCCAAGGGCTGATAGATGTCGCCCGAGTCGACCAATTCCTTGACCAGCGTGCTCTGCTCGGAGGCTCGTTGCACCGGTCCGAGCAGTCGCACCAGGGCCTGCCGGTTCTTCGCCCCGGCGAACTCCTGCAACGCCCGGCTCAGCGGCAGATACTGGACCCGCGCGGCGCCGGCCATGCCCGGGGCGTAGGTCGCCAGGAAGGCGAACGGGTAGTCCTCGTTTCGCCGGTTTTCGGCCAGATGGAAGCAGACGCGACCGACCTGGTGCCACAGCGGCGCCCGGCGGCGGAGAAACGCCGAGAGGCTGCCGTCGGCCATCACCTCGGC
>JAPLNP010000340.1 GCA_026401055.1 Planctomycetia bacterium | reverse complement strand
AGGTCCAGGCCATCGCGCCGCGATGGCTGCAACGTGGCCGCCGCCTTGACATAACTGTCGCCGAGCATGCGGCCGAAGGCGGTTGCCCGCTCGACGCCGCCGCAAAACATCTCCTTCGAGTTCACGTCGCCGGCGCAGCCTTGCAGGAAGCCCACCGGCACGGCCCCGGCGGGGTCGAGTTTTTCGCCCACCAGATCGGCGGCCACCTGCGGCCAGTCGCCAAAGACGACCGGCTTCTCCGGATGGTAGCTGGTGACGGGGTGGCCCGTGAATTGGGCGAGCGCGGCGACGATCCGCCCGGCGCTGTTCTTAAACACGACCAACGGGGCCTGCGTGTCGACGTCGCCGCGGTAGTCCGTGGCCACCAGCACCCGGTCTTCCTCTCGCATGAAGTACGTCGTGCCGTCGGCGCGGCGGCCCTTGCGATTGTAGGTGATGCGGTCTTCGCGCCCCTCGGCCCACCACACTGTCACCGGCTCGAGCATTTCCGGCAGTCGCCGGGCATGGCTGCACAACTCGGCGAGGAACTTCTCGCCGATGGGCAGCAACCGGGCCGGCGGGCAGCCCTCGGCCGGCACGGCGTACGCCTCCGCGCCGTTGGAGGCCAACAGCACGCCGCTGTGATTGTGCGAGGTGAAGATCCACACTTGCGCGACGGGTATGCCCAACTCCCCGGCCACCTTCTCGCGCAACACCCGGGTGACGTTTACCGCCTCCGTGCCGTCGAAATGCGTCGTCACCAGGCACAACCGCGTCTGGTGGTCCTCCAGCAAGAACACGGTCGTCTTCAACGGTCCGGCGACCTCGGCGACCCGAGCGCCCACCCTGCTCGGCGTCATCGCATCCCTTTCCGGCGACAGGGCGAACTCGACCGCGGCCACGCGCAAACGCGGCGGATCGGCCTCCACCGTGGCGGCCGTCGTCAACATCGCGAGGCAGCAGAGCAACCAGACGCCTCCGGGCATAATGCCGTGCATCTCGAACGTCTCCTATCTGAGTTGGTGGGAAGGTGGTCTGAGGACCTCACATCGCGGCTTCACATTCCGCGACGTTGCGCCGGTAGAACTCGTCGGTAAGAAGCCACTCCTGGTAGAGGGCTTCGAGCTGCCGCAGGCGACCGGCCACTTGCCGCTTGGTGAACTTCGGCGACGACACCGGTTCCTTGCCGGTTTCCGGCTTGGTTTCCGGCTTGGTTTCCGGCTTGGTTTCCGGCTTGGTTTCTGGCTTCGTCTCCGGCTTCGCTTCCGGCTTCGCTTCCGGCGGCGGCAGGGGCCGTTTCGCCGGCGGCTCGTACGCCGGGTCGAAAACCAAGACGGTCAGCGTTTGCGCGGGCACCAGGTGCCGCCACAAGAACGCCAGCATCCTGTCTTCCGCCGGCACGGCCTCGTGGGCGAGCGTGCGATTCTCGATGACGGCCCGGCCTTCAATGGAAAGATTCACGGTCGGGTCCATTTCCTTCAGGCTTGTCTTCACCCCAAATCGCACGCTGTCCTTGCCCTTGGGCAGCACGACGCCCGACGACGAGAATCCCTTGGGCGGATCCTTCAGGCTCAACCGGACGTCGCCGTCGAACCCATCTTTGCGCAGCGCATAGACGGTCGTCGCTCCGAAGCCCTTGCCTCGCATTGCGCCGCCGGACGGGACCGCCCGCAGCTCGAAGTCGGGCCGCGGCGGGCCAATCCGCAAACGGTAGCCATACTCCCGACCGCCGTGACGAGCGGTGTCCCCGAGGCGAACGTAATAGGTTCCGTCGGCGGGCAGCTCGACCATGAGGTAGGAATCGGCGTGATGCGTGTTCAGCCCCGAGCCCGCGTCGGCGTGATCGTCGTTCATCGCCAGCAACTTGCCGCTCTCGTCGGTCAGTTCCAGGATCGAATCGAGCGGGGAATCGAGCCGTCGGGCGTGGACTTCGGCGACGAGCGTCTCGCCCGCTCGGCCTTCCACCCGGAACACGTCCCAATCGTCCGTCGCGTCGACGCGGCCGTTGACGATGACGGGAAGCTGGAGCTTCTGGGCGTGCGCGGGGTCGTTGTTGGGTTCCTGGTCGAGGCATTCCGGGAGGGTGTCGAGAACGAACGGCACGGGGTTGGACACGAGCTTACCCTTCTTGGCGGTGACGAGGTAGGTCCCCGGCGCGGCGTCGCCGGGCGGCGCGAGCTTCGCCCCTTTGAGGTTCCAGCCGTCCATCTCGACGCGGGTGGGCTCGCCCACTCGGCCGCCCAAGGGAAAGATGCTCGACACGAACGGCACTTCCCCGACCGTGATGCGATAGACGAAATCCTCCCGGCCGCGATAGAGGGCGTCGTTGATCGCCAGCACGTACTCGCCGCTTTCGGG
>JAPLNP010000455.1 GCA_026401055.1 Planctomycetia bacterium | reverse complement strand
CGCCGCTGGCCGAGGTCCTGCCGGTCGTGATGGCCGACGCGGATGACCGCCGGAACTGTGCACAGCCTTGCCTGGTGAATCAAGTGGCCGAGCATTCGATTGTCGACGGGCTGCCGTTTCGCGTGCGGCCTCCGGGCATCGGCGGGTTCAATGCGTTTCGGCCGAAGCCGGCGGCGGAATTGCTTCTGACCGCGGTGCAGTTCTCCGTCATCCGCTCGGGCGAAGCGTTTGGTTTCACCCGGGGCGAGGAGACGCCGCTCTTGGTCGTGGGCCATCATGGCAAAGGTCGCACGGCGGCGCTGGCCACCGACGTCGCGCCGCACTGGGTCGGCGGCCTGGTCGACTGGGGCAACCGTCGCGTGGTGCAAGCCCTCGGCGGCGGCTTCATCGACGTGGGCAATTGGTACGCCCGATTTTTCCGCAACCTGTTGGTCTGGACCGGGCGGCTTGACACAGGGCCCGCGAAGGAACCGGTCTCACAATTGGGTGGCACGCCCTGAGGAACGAAGGGCGTGGTGGGCCGGCAAAACCACGCCCTTCGTTCCTCAGGGCGTGCCACCCCGCCAACTACACGTTGCCGAACAAAGAGGACACGACCATGCTCCGGGGAAATGCCATTCTGGGCCAGAGCGGCGGGCCGACCAGCGTGATCAATGCCAGCCTGTCGGGCTGCATCCAGGCGTGTCTTCACGAGAAGGCCATCGAGCGCGTCTACGGGATGCGCTATGGGATCGAGGGCTTCATGCGGGGAGATCTCATCGACCTCGGCGCGGAAGACCCGGCGACGCTCGAAGCGCTCCGCGCGACGCCCAGCTCCGCCCTGGGAAGCTGCCGCCACAAGCTGGCGGACGCGGATTTCCCCAAGATTCTCGAAATGCTCAAGAAGCACAACGTCCGCTACTTCTTCCTTATCGGCGGCAACGACACGATGGACACGATCCATCGCGTCGAGGACTATTGCCGCGCCAAGGGCTACGAACTCACCGGCGTCGGCATTCCCAAGACGGTCGACAACGATCTGTTCGGCACCGACCACACGCCGGGCTTCGGCAGCGCGGGCCGGTACGTGGCCCTGTCGGTCAAGCAGGCCGGCATGTTGGCCCGGGACATGAAAAAAGTCGACCAGTACGTGATTTTCCAGACCGTGGGGCGTTCGTCCGGCTGGTTGCCCGCCGCCGCCGCCTTGGCGAAAACCCGGGAGGACGACGCCCCGCACCTGATTCTTCTGCCCGAGCGACCCTTTGAGAAGCAACGGTTCCTGGCGGACGTGAAGGGCGTTTACGACAAATTCGGCTGGTGTAGCATTGTCTGCGGCGAGGGAGTCTGTTACGCTAATGGCACGCCGGTGAGCGCCTCGACGACGGGCGACAAGTTTGCCAACATCGAGTTCGGCGCGATGGGCGGCACGAGCGCGGCGATGATGCTGCACCGGTTGATCGCCGACGCCTTCGGCTGGCGCGGCGAATTTCAGGTCTGCGAGTCGCTGCAGATGTGCGCGGCCGACCGGGTGAGCCCCGGCGACGCCGAGGAAGCGTACGCCTGCGGCCGCCGGGCGGTGGAACTGGCCGCGGCCGGGACGTCCGGCGTGATGGTCAGCATCGTACGCGAGTCGAGCGATCCGTACCGATGGTCGCTGGGCACGGCGTCGTTGGCCGAGGTGGCCGTGAAGGCGAAACCCATGCCCGACGAGTACATCAACAACACCGGCAATTTTGTCACTCAAGCCTGTCTTGATTATCTCAAGCCGTTAGTTGGCCCCTTGCCGGAGTATGTGCGGTTAGGGGTAAGGGGTTAGGGACTGGGGATTAGGGGTTGGGGCGTCGGGGGACGGGGACTCGAAGCTTATGCATCGTTTGATTTCACGCGCGGAGGCGAAGCCGCCGTTCTTTGTCGGCATTGATCTGGGCGGCACCAGCGTCAAGTTGGGCGTGGTCGACGACCACGGTCGAACGCTCCTGCGGTTCAGTATTCCCACCGAAACCAAGAAGGGGCCCGAAGACGCCTCGCGGCGGATGGGCTTGGCGGTGCATCGGGCGATCGAAGAGGCCGGTCTCGAGTGCTCGGCCATTGCCGGGGTCGGTCTGGGGTCGGCCGGCCCGATGGACATCCCCGGCGGCAAGCTCCGTGAAACGGCCAACCTGCCCGGCTGGAACTGGTTTCCGCTGCGCGATCGGGTTGCCCATCACTGCGGGATGCCCGTCATCTTCACGAACGACGCCGCCGCGGCCGCCTATGGCGAGTTTTGGGTTGGCTCCGGACAGAAGTATGACAGCATGACGCTGTTGACCCTGGGCACGGGCATTGGCTGCGGCATCATCATCGACGGCTACAACCTGATCGGCGAGAACAGCTACGGCGCCGAGTCGGGCCATATCACGATCAACAGCGCCGACGACGCCCGGATGTGCGGCTGCGGCAGAACGGGCCACCTCGAAGCCTACGCCAGCGCGACGGCCGTGACCAAGATCACGCGGGAGGCGTTGGACGGCGGCAGGGCGAGTTCACTAACCGCGCAGATTGCCCATGGCACCCATCTTTCACCGAAGCTGGTGGCCCAGGAGGCGGAAGCGGGCGACCCGTTGTCGATGGAGATTGTTTTGGGTACAGCGCGGCACCTGGGCGTGGGCATCGTCTCGATCATGCACACCATTGCCACGGAGTGCGTACTCTTGGGGGGGGCAATGACCTTCGGTGGCAGCAAGAGCCCATTGGGTCGGCAGTTTCTCGCCGGGGTCCAGGAGGAGGTTCGGCGTCGGGCCGTCGGGCGTCTCGCCGAGCGGACGACGATCGACTTCGCCTCGTTGGGCGGCGACGCCGGCTACCTTGGCGCGGCGGGAACGGCGAGGGCGGAGTGCCGGACGCGGTAGCACTGCAACGCTGGTCTTGGGGGCCTTGAACAATCGGGGGTCAAGCGGTACTCTGGTACGTGTTGAATTCCAGTTTTGGCCCTTGGTAGCCGACGGCACGAAGAAGTGCGTCCGGTGGACTTCTCTCGATCGCGGTCGAGGCAAGAGCGTCGAGGGCCAGGACGGGTCGAGGAGATTTCCCCTCTTTCGGGGAAACGTCTCGACGGAATGAGAATTCGCGGATATGGTTGCCGGGTTCGTCGTCGCCTTTCCCCAAGGCTGTTGGGGACGACGAATCGGAAATGGCGCGTCTGGGGCATGGTGTGCCTTGTCGCCGGGGCGCATTTCTATGCGGTGCCCCACCGGGACCATCGCTGGAAGACGTGACGGGCGGCTTTTGCCACGGGGCGCGACGGGTGCTTCGCCCCGAAGGTCCCCGGCGCCTTTTCCGAACGGATGTCCGATATTCGACCACCTATACCGTACTTGAACACCTATTCATATTGAGGAGCGCAGCCGTGTCAGAAAGACGCTTCGTCACGACCGACGGCAATGAAGCGACGTCGATGATCGCCCACCTGTGCAACGAGGTGATGGCGATTTATCCCATTACGCCCTCGTCCGGCATGGGCGAGTTGACCGACGCTTGGGCGGCGGCCGGCCGAAAGAACCTCTTCGGCGCCGTGCCCCACGTGGTCGAGATGCAGAGCGAGGCCGGCGCCGCCGGCGCGGTCCACGGGTCGTTGCAGGCCGGGGCCCTGACCAGCACGTTCACCGCCTCGCAGGGCCTGTTGCTGATGATCCCCAACATGTTCAAGATCGCGGGCGAGTTGACCTCGACGGTGTTTCACGTCTCGGCCCGATCGATCGCGACCCATGCCCTGTCCATCTTCGGCGACCACGGCGACGTGATGGCTTGCCGGAGCACCGGCTGGGCGATGCTGGCCGGCGGCTCGGTCCAGGAGACGCACGACATGGCGATGATCGCCTACGCCTCGACGCTCGAAGCCCGCGTGCCGTTCATCCACTTCTTCGACGGCTTCCGCACTTCCCACGAAGTGAACAAAGTCGAGCAGCTCGGCGACGACGACGTCCGCGCGATGATCGACATGAAGCTGGTCCAGGCGCACCGCGCTCGGGCGCTCAACCCGGACGCCCCCAAGCTCCGCGGCACCGCCCAGAACCCCGACGTCTTCTTTCAAGCCCGCGAGGCGTGCAACTCCTTCTACGACAAGGTGCCGGCCATCGTCCAGAAACAGATGGACAAGTTCGCCAAGCTCGTCGGGCGGCAGTATCATCTATTCGACTACGTCGGCGCGGCGGACGCCGATCGAGTGATTGTCATCATGGCCTCCGGCGGCGGCGTCGTCGAAGAGGCGGTCGAGAAGATGCTCGCCGACGGCGAAAAGGTCGGCTTGGTACACGTGCGTCTCTACCGGCCCTTTGTCGGCGACGCCTTGCTTGCGGCCTTGCCGAAATCGGTCAAGACCATCGCCGTGCTGGATCGGACCAAGGAGCCGGGCGCCCAGGGCGAGCCGCTCTACCAGGACGTCGTGACGGCGTTGGCCGAAGGTTGGGCCTCGCGGGCGGGCAACGCTTCCATGCCCCGCGTGATCGGCGGGCGGTACGGCCTGTCGTCCAAGGAGTTCACCCCGGCGATGGCGCGGGGCGTGTTCGACGAAATGAAGAAGGCCAGCCCCCGCAAGCACTTCACCGTCGGCATCCGCGACGACGTCACGAACCTGAGCATCGATTACGATCCGGCGTATTCGACCGAGGGCGACGACGTTACCCGGGCGGTGTTCTTCGGCCTGGGGAGCGACGGCACGGTCGGGGCGAACCACAACTCGGTCAGGATCGTCGGCGAGAACACGCCGCTGTACGCCCAGGGCTACTTCGTCTACGACTCGAAGAAGGCGGGCTCGGTCACGGTTTCGCACCTGCGATTCAGCCCCCGGCCGATCAAGGGTTCTTACCTGGTGAGCAAGGCCAATTTCGTGGCGTGCCACCAGTCGGTGTTCGTCGAGAAGCTCGACATGCTCTCGCTGGCCGAGGAGGGAGCGACCTTCCTACTCAACAGCACGTTCGGCCCGGACGAGGTCTGGGACAGCCTGCCGATCGAGACGCAGGAGCAGATTATCAAGAAGAAGCTGAGGCTCTACGTGGTCGACGCCTACCAGGTCGCGCGGGACGCGCAGATGGGCGTGCGGATCAACACGGTGATGCAGACCTGCTTCTTCAAGCTGGCCAAGGTTTTGCCGGTGGAGGAGGCCGTCGCCCAGATCAAGAACACGATCCAGAAGACGTACGGCAAGAAGGGCGGTGAAACGGTGGTCGCGCGGAACTTCGCGGCCGTCGACGGCGCGATCGCCGCCCTGCACGAGGTCAAGGTGCCGGACAAGGTCACGTCGAAGTATCATCTGAACGCCGGCGCCCAGGGCAACCCACCCGAGTTCGTCGCCAAAGTGCTCGGCACGATCATCGCCAACCGCGGCGACGAGCTTCCCGTCAGCGCGATGCCGGTCGACGGAACGTTTCCCACGGCGACGACGCAATACGAGAAACGGAGCATCGCGCTGGATATCCCGATCTGGGATTCGAGCCTCTGCATCCAGTGCGGGCTGTGCTCGCTGGTCTGCCCCCACGCCGCCATCCGGATGAAAGTCTACGAGCCGGAACATGCCAAGAAGGCGCCCGAGGGATTCCAGTCCGTCGATGCCAAGGGCAAGGAATTCGCGGGGTTGATGGCGCGGATCCAGGTGGCGCCGGACGATTGCACGGGCTGCGGCGTCTGCGTCGAGACCTGCCCGGCGAAAAGCCGCGAGGTCGCCAAACGCAAGGCCATCAACATGGAACCCAAGCTCCCCCATCTCGAACGCGAGCGGACGAACTACGATTACTTCTTGAGCATCCCGGACATGGACCGGGCGAAGGTCAAGGGGGACACGATCAAAGGGTCGCAGTTGTTGCGGCCGTTGTTCGAGTACTCGGGCGCCTGCGCCGGCTGCGGCGAAACCGCTTACGTCAAGCTGCTCACGCAGTTCTTCGGCGACCGGATGCTCATCGCCAACGCGACCGGCTGCTCGTCGATCTACGGCGGCAATCTGCCGACGACCCCCTACGCGGTCAACGCCCAAGGTCAGGGTCCCTCGTGGTCGAACTCGCTGTTCGAGGACGCCGGCGAGTTCGGATTCGGGTTCCGCCTGGCGATCGATCAGCAGATCAAGTACGCCGCGGTACTCTTGGCGAGGCTCGAGGGACAACTGGGCGGCGAACTGGTCGCCGAGCTTCTGAACAACCCGGGCGAGACCGACGAACAGATCGCCGAGCAGCGCCGCCTGGTCGCCGCGCTGAAGGCGAAGCTGGCCAAGATCGACAGCGATGACGCGCGAAACCTCATCGCGTCGGCCGACTTCTTGATCCGCCGCAGCGTTTGGTCGTTCGGCGGCGACGGCTTCGCCTACGACATCGGCTACGGCGGCCTGGATCACGTGTTCGCCTGCGGACGCGACGTGAACATCCTGGTGCTGGACACCGAGGTGTACTCGAACACGGGCGGCCAGGCGTCGAAGGCGACGCCGCGCGGGGCGGTGGCGAAGTTCGCGGCGGGCGGAAAGCCCAGCCGGAAAAAGGACCTCGGCATGATGGCCATGGCCTACGGCAACGTGTTCGTCGGCCAGATCTCGTTGGGCGCCAACCCGCTGCACGCGATTAAGACGATCCGCGCGGCGGAATCGTATCGCGGCACGTCGCTCTTGATCGCTTACGCCCATTGCATCGGGCAGGGCATCAACATGACCACGGCGTTGACCTTGCAGAAGGAGGCGGTGGCCTGCGGCTACTGGCCGCTGTTTCACTACGATCCGCGCGACGAGCAAGAGCCGTTCCACCTGGACAGCAAGGAGCCGCAGGGCGACTACAAGGCGTTTGCCGACCAGCAGGCCCGATTCGCCATGTTAACCCGCTCCAACCCCCAAGAAGCCGAGCGTCTGGCGGGCCTCGCCCAACAAGACATCGCCCACCGCTGGAAGTTCTACACGGGCCTGGCCGCGGCGTCGCGGGCCGAGGGTTCCAGCGGCGAGGGCAAGTAGGTCCATCGCAGCAACTGACCACAACAAAACAGGAGATCATCGGATGAACCTCGATTTGAGAACCAAGTACCTGGGCCTCGAACTGGCGAGCCCCTTGGTCGTCTCGGCGTGTCCGCTCACGCAGAAGCTCGACAGCCTCAAGGCGTTGGAGGCCGCGGGCGCGGCGGCGGCCGTTCTGCCGTCGCTGTTCGAGGAGCAGATCGAGCACGACGAAGCGGAGATGACCAAGGCGCGGGAGTTCGGCACGGAGAGCTTTGCCGAGGCCCTGACCTACTTCCCCGAACAGGAAGACTATCGCTCCGGCCCGGACGACTATCTGGACTACATCGGCGAGGCGAAGAAGGCCGTTTCCATCCCGATCGTTGCAAGCCTCAATGGGACTTCCAAGGGCGGTTGGGTCCGCTACGCGAGGCTGATGCAGGACGCCGGCGCCGACGCTTTGGAGTTGAACGTCTACTTTATCGCCACCGACTTGGAGATGACCGGCGCCGAGGTCGAGAAGCGGTATCTCGATCTGGTCGCCGCCGTGAAGCAATCGGTGTCGATTCCCTTGGCCGTCAAGGTGGGGCCCTATTTCAGTTCGATGGGCAACATGGCCAAGCGGCTGGTCGCCTCGGGCGCGGACGGCCTGGTTCTGTTCAACCGCTTCCTCCAGCCCGACATCGACCTGGACGCGATGGAGCTTCACCCCAAGCTGGAACTGAGCACGTCGTCGGAGTTGCTCAAGCCGCTGCGTTGGATCGCGATTCTCCACGGTCGGGTCGCGGCGTCGCTGGCGCTGACCAGCGGCATCCACCAGGCATCGGACCTGGCCAAGGCCCTCCTGGCCGGCGCCGACGTCGGCATGGTTGCCTCGGCCTTCTACCGTGAGGGGGTCGGCCACGCGCGGACCATCCTCGACGGCCTGTCCGCCTGGATGGCCGAGAACGAGTACGACTCGGTCGAGCAGCTCAAGGGCAGCATGAGCCAGGAGAACTGTCCCGACCCCGCCGCCTTCGAACGGGGGAATTACATGAAAGCCCTGGTTTCATTCACCGGCAAGGCGATCTAGGGCGGAGCGGTTGGTCAACGCGGTGTTCAGCGGCGGGCCCGGTTGGAGGATCCGACGAGGCCCGCTCGATTCTTTGCCACTTGCCCCGGCTCGGGGACTTCCGGGTATTCAGGGTAGTCGGGTGGCGTGGGAAACGCGGGCAAATCCAAACTGACATTGACCCCCATGGGGCGAACTGGTAAAGACGCACCTTACGTTTTCTTGGGGCTTCCCGGTCCTTGGGCCCGCCCTAGCTGATGGGGTAACGCCCCCCGACGTGTTGGACGCGTTGCGGGCGGAGTTTGGGGCTTGAGCGGGCCAACTACCGTACTCGGGTAGCCAGTGCCACTTGGTGGGGTGTCTTCTCTTGATGGCAGTGGATTCGACAACGACGCTCCCGATCACCTCCGCATCCACCGCCAAACGGTGCCCGGAGACGCTGCCGCCACTCTCGCTACGCCGCAATTTCTCGTGGACGCTCCTGGGCAACGTGGTCTACGCCGGTTGCCAATGGGGCGTGATCGTGGTGCTGGCGAAACTCGGCACCCCAGAGATGGTGGGCCAATTCGCCCTGGCCCTGGCCATCGTCACTCCCGTCATCATGTTCGCGAACCTGCAGCTTCGGGCGATCCAAGCCACGGATGCCAGCGGGGAGGGGCTCTTCGGCCACTATCTCGCGCTGCGACTGTTGACGACGACTGTGGCGCTCGCGCTCGTGGGGATGATCGCGTGGGTCGGGGGCTATCGAAGCGAGGTTGCGTGGGTCATCCTGTTGGTGGGTGTTTTGCGGGCGTTGGAGGCGGTGAGCGACGTCTACTTCGGCCTGTTTCAGCAGTGCGAGCGCATGGATCGCATCGCCGTGTCCATGATGGTCAAAGGGCCGCTCATGCTGGTCTTCCTTGGCGTGGGGTTTTGGCTTTCCGGCGGCATTCTCGGCGGACTGGTCGGGATGGTCCTCGCCAGAGCGATCGCGTTGGTCACGATCGACCTGGGCAGCGCCTTCCGGTTGAGGTCGTCTCTGCAAACTGCTCAGACGCGCTCGGCCGCCCACGCGCCGGCGGGCTCCGATTCCCTGATGCCTCGCTGGGACGGTCGCGTTCTGACGTCCCTCACCTGGCGATCGCTGCCTCTGGGCGTCACCACGTTGCTCGTTTCGCTCAACGCGAGTATTCCGCGATTCTTCCTCGAAGGCCACCTGGGCGAACGGGCTTTGGGCATGTTTGCGTCGATGGCCTATTTCGCCATCGTCGGGACGACGATCGTAAGTGCCTTGGGGCAATCGGCGTCCCCGCGGCTGGCAAAGTACTTCGTCGAGCGCAACGACGTCGCGTTCCGCCGGTTATTGGTCAAAATGGTTGCCATCTCCGGCGTGGTCGGCGCGTTGGGCATCGTGGTCGCCGCAGTGGCTGGTCGGGCCGTACTTTCGTGGTGCTACCAGCCGGAATACGCCGAACATGCCGACATGTTGGTGGGACTGATGGTTGCCGGGACGCTCGGCTTCCTGGCCGTTCCGTTTGGGTGTGCCGCGACCGCGACTCGTCGGATCCGGTATCAGCCGGTGGCCCTGCTTTTCGTGGTTCTGGTCTCGTTGATCGCGTCCTATTGGCTGATCGGCTCCCAGGGCCTGTGGGGAGCGGTGCTGTCGACCACGGCAACGTCGGCCGCCACGCTGGTGGCATATCGTTCGCTTCTGCCCTTGCGAGGTCGTCTGACATGAGCATTCTCGAACGCGCCGCGAGACTCACGGCGAGATACAAGTCGCAAGCGCCGATCGTGGAGTTGGTCGAGCACTTCGACGGGCATCGCCGCTCGCCCAAGGCGCCCGCTGAATCACAAGGAGATCTACGATGCCTTCCAAGAAGGTTATTCGCATACTGCACGTT
The DNA here is from genome assembly GCA_026401055.1 of Planctomycetia bacterium. Taxonomy (GTDB): domain Bacteria; phylum Planctomycetota; class Planctomycetia; order Pirellulales; family Thermoguttaceae; genus JAPLNP01. The sequence continues at coordinate 24,436 of JAPLNP010000455.1, read as the reverse complement.
GTCGGCGCAATGAATCGTGGCGGGATCGAGACGTGGCTGATGCACGTCTTGCGCCAAACGGACCGTGACCGTTTTCAAATGGATTTTCTCGTGCATACGCCGCGGCGGGCGGTCTACGATGACGAGATCGAATCGCTCGGATCGAGGATTCTGCGGTGCCTCCATCCGCAACGGCCGGTGCGCTATGCGCGCGCTTTGAAGCGAATTCTGCGCGAGCACGGGCCGTACGACGTTGTCCACGGCCATCAGCACCATTACAGCGGGTGGGTACTCCGCGCGGCGAACACCGCCGGCATTCCGGTTCGAATCGCGCACAGCCACAACGATACTTCGACCGTCGACTCCCAAGCATTGTTCTTCCGGCGGAGCTATCTTGCCTTGATGGAGCACTGGATTTCACGATACGCGACGCATGGCCTGGCCGCAAGCATGCAAGCGGCGTCTTCTCTCTTCGGGCCCGACTGGCGGTCCGACCCCCGTTGGCGGATTCTTTATTACGGCATCGATCTTGCGCCTTTTCGCCAACACGCGGATCGAAAGACCATCCGCGCCGAGTTGAACATCCCGGCCGACGCCTTCGTGGTGGGCCATGTCGGACGATTCCAAAAACAGAAGAATCATGCGTTTCTTGTGAATGTCGCCAAGGAGACGGCTCGGCGCTTTCCGAACGTGCGATTGCTCTTGATCGGCGACGGTCCCCTGCGGCCCGCCGTCGAACGGCAGGTGGCCGAATTGGGCATGGCCGATCGCGTTGTCTTCGCTGGGCTCCGCCCCGATGTGCCACGACTGATGTTGGGGGCCATGGACGCCTTTCTACTTCCATCGTTCCACGAAGGACTCGGCTTGGTTCTGGTGGAAGCCCAGGCCGCCGGGCTTCCCTGCATCCTCACGGACTCCTTGCCGGAGGAGGTCGACCTGGTCCGGCCCCTGGTTCGACGGCTCTCCCTTTCGGAATCGCCCTCAACGTGGGCCGATGCCGTCTCTCAGATGGCGTCCGACCAATCACGGATCGCGCGGGCGGAGGCGCTAGCCGTGGTCGCGCGAAGTCCTTTCAACATTTGCGTCGGCGTGGAGACACTCGAGACGTTTTACGACCAGACGATCTCGCCGAGGGCAGCGGCGTAGGCGACGGATGTGTGGCGGAACAACCTGGATGGCCAGCGGGAAGCGCGGTGACTGAATGATTGCGTTCTTGAATACGATTACGTTCCTTTGGCTCGCGGCGTGGGCTTGCTACGCGGTGCGATGTCTCGCGCGGGGTGATCGACATTCGATTCTCTTTGTCATTATTATTCTTTTCGTGTTCTGTGGAGTGCCGCTGGCGGCCGACGTGATCGTCGGGTGTCCCGAGTACGCCAAGTATCCGGGGTTCTATGATGCTTCGAGAGACGGACCTACGTCGATCATCTACTGCCTCTATGTGTCGAGTTGCGTGTTGATATGGTGGTTCCTCGGGATTGGCGACCCGACGAAAGTGAGCAGGGATAGGTCCGACGCTTTCTCTTCACCCGTCGTTCAAGTCCTGTGTTATGTCCTGATGCTCCTTCCTTTGGTTGCCGTCTTCTTGGCGCCCAATCCTTCTCTTTATGCTCATTATGGAGCCGCCCTCGATGATTCCGTCAGGATCGACGATTCGGTCGCGGCCGGGCATACTCGCGTGACCCTTGCTTGCCAAGCCGCCTTTGTGGGCGCGGCGTGTCTATTGCTTTGGCCAAAGCGAGCGAACTTGCCTCTCATCCTCGTCGGGATGGTCATGCTGGCCTGGCTCCACGGAAAGAGGAATATTGTCGCAATGGAATTGCTTGTATTGTTCTACGCCGCTTGGAGGAAGGGACATCTTCGCGGATCGCGTCTTCTCGCGGTGGGTTGCTCCGTCGCGATTGTCCTTGGCGCATTCTCGTATTTCTACCAAGTCAACATGCGATTCATCGCCGGCAATGACACCGCAATGAGCGACGTCTACCAAAATGTCCGCCTTGACTACGGCAGGGACGACGTGATCAAGCTGGCGATCTATAGTGAATTGTATCCCGATCAGGGGCGGATTCTCGAATACCGAGGCCAGAGTCTTCTCTTCTATTCGGCAATATTCATCCCGCGGGAAGTCTGGCCGGAAAAGCCGTGGCCCTATGCCGTCTATGTGACCGCAAGAATGCTGGAGAACCCACCACGATCACTTGGTTGGAGCATGACGACAAGTGTTCTTGAAGAGGCGATCGCCAACTGCGGCTGGATCGGGATGTTTTTGGGGCCGGTGCTGATTGCCTTGATCTGCCGCATCGGAGACTCCTGCGAAGATCGATTCATTCAGGCGTTGACGGTGATGAACGCATGCCTCCTGCTGGCGGTTCACTTGGCTGCCTTCTGGACCTTCATGCTTGCCTGGGTGGCAATGGTGGCCTGGAGCAAATCGCAAACAACGGCGGCTCGCTCGCGTCGAGTCGTGCGTGACGTCCGTCATGAAGAATTCTGTCATCTCGACGGTGCGGAGAGAAGCGTGCATGAGAGGTCGTGATTGGTTCCACGTCTTCAGCCCTCTGGTCAGACTGGTGGTCGTCGTTTTCCGACTCATGCCGAACGCATGTGTATCCATGCTTTGGGCACTGCTGGACGCCTCTCATGGCCGACTTGGCCTGGGCCTGAGGTACTGCATCGTGAAAGCCAAGGCGGGCGGTTGCGGCGACTGCGTCTATATCGGCCCCAACGTCGAGCTTCGCCATTGGAGACGCCTTCATCTGGGAAGCAACGTCAGTATCCATCGCTTCAGCTATCTTGACGCGATGGGCGAAATCCACATCGGCGACCATGTTTCCGTTTCGCACAACTGTTCGCTTGTATCGTTCGATCACACGTGGACGGATCCGTCGATGCCCATCAGGGACAATCCGGTTGTCACATCGGCAATTGTCTTGGAGGACGACGTTTGGCTTGGATGCGGTGTTCGCGTCGTCAGCGGAGTCCGGATTGCTTCGCGCTGTGCCATTGCGGCCGGCGCGGTGGTGACACGAGACACGCAGTCCGGATACTTGTATGCCGGCGTACCCGCCAAACCGATTAAAGTGATCTCCGGAGAGGCCCCATGTCGGGAAGCATAGCCTGGGTTCATGATCACGTTTTCCATTCCACCGAGAATGGGCGGGTCTTCAGCAAGGGGAGACTTCCCCAAACTGCGTGGACGCGATACCTGAAGCACTTCGATAGCATCATCGTCGTGGCGCGCCATGGCGGTGTCCGAAAAGCGTCCGATACGGCGACCCTGGAGTTATCGAGTCGGGATCGGGTGAGCTTTCTCCTGATCGACAACCTGCTTTCCCCGGCGCGGATGCTCATGAACCAATCGTCGGCCATGGCCGGCGTGCGAGACGCGCTCGAGCGGGTGGACGGCGTTATCGTCCGCCAATCGAGACTCGGCTGGCTGGCCGCGGCCGAGGCGCAACGTCGTGGTATCCCCTGGGCGGTCGAAGTCGTGAGTGACACCTGGGATGCATACTGGAACTACGGTCGAGTCGTCGCGAAACTCTATGCGCCCTTTGCCTGGTGGGACGCCCGCCGGTGGATCGGGCGGGCGAACTCCGCCATCTACGTGACCCACGAGCATCTCCAACGCCGCTATCCCTGTCGGGGGAGAGTTTCCGTGGCTTCCAACGTGGAGATCCATCCGGTCGATCGCGCCGTGCTGGACGAGAAACTGGCGCGTTGGCGCTCGGAATCGCCGGATTCAACCAGGAAGCCCGTGGTCGGCTTGATCGGTTCCATGCTCAACCGTCACAAGGGGCTGCACGTCGCGCTGCGCGCGTTGCGCCGGCTGGCCGATCAAGGCACGCCGCTGCCCTTGCGCGTTCTGGGCGATGGTAGGCTGGACGATTGGCGGCAAGAGGCCCGCCGGCAGGGCGTCGCCGATCTCTTGCACCTCGATGGCTGCCTTCCCAACGGCGAGCCGGTCATGCGGTGGCTGGACCGGCTGGACATCTACATTCAGCCAAGCGTCACGGAAGGCTTGCCCCGGGCGCTGATCGAGGCCATGAGCCGGGGACTGCCAGCCATGGGCTCGACGTGCGGTGGCATCCCGGAATTACTGCCGAACGAGTGCCTGCACGCTCCCGGCGATTCCACGGTCCTGGCGAACCAGTTGGCGCGGATGGCGACGGACCGTGACTGGCGCATTCGGCACGCCGAACGCAACTACGTCGAAGCGAGGAACTACTACCGGGACCGACTCGAAGCCCAACGCGACGCGTTCTGGAGCCGGTTCGCCGATGAAATCGCCACGCGAAAGAGGGCCGCCTAGTGGCACAAGACATCGCGTCCTGTTTGCTCATCGGCGGGGTGCCGTACTCGCTGATCAATTTTCGCGGACCGTTGATTCGGGCCATGCGGGCGAAGGGATTGACGGTGTTCGCGGCGGCAAATGGACGGGATGCCGATACCGAGTCGCGGCTGGCATCGTGGGGCGTGGAGTATTTCCCTCTTCGCCTTGCGCGCTCCGGCATGAACCCGCTGGCGGACCTCGTCGCGCTGTTCGATTTGTTCAGGTTGATACGCCGCGTCAAGCCTGACATGGTGCTGGCCTATACGATCAAGCCGGTCGTCTATGGCGGGCTGGCCGCGCGTTGGGGGGGCGTACGGTCCATTTACTCCCTGGTGACGGGATTGGGTTATGCATTCATGGGCGAGGCTACCGCCCCCCGGAGACTCGCCGGCCGAATCGCCAGATCGCTCTACCGAATGAGCCTGTGCCACAGCCGCCGGGTTTTCTTCCAGAACCCCGACGACGCGGATACCTTCATCGCGATGGGATTGGTCGCGCGGGAGCGTGTTGTGGTGGTGAACGGGTCGGGAGTGGATCTGGAGTCCTTTCCGTTTGTTGAGATGGATCACGCGCCGGAGTTCACGGGCGTCAGAGGTCCTCGCGCTGGGGCGAATTGCCCGATTCGATTCCTGTTGATTGCCCGCCTGTTATGGGACAAGGGTATCGGCGAGTACGTGGCGGCGGCGCGGAAAATCAAATGCAAGTACCCCTGGGCCGAATTCCATCTGGTGGGGCATTTCGACCCGAACCCGACGGGATTGAACCAGCAAGACGTGTGCGCATGGCAAAACGAAGGCGTGATCCGGTTTCACGGTCCCCAGGCGGACGTTCGTCCATTCCTGCGGGACTGCCACGTGTTTGTCCTGCCGTCGTTCTACCGCGAAGGGACGCCGCGGACCGTTCTTGAAGCCATGGCGACGGGCCGCGCCGTCATCACCACCGATGCGCCCGGCTGCCGGGAGACGGTGCTTCGAACGGAAGGAGCACCTGGCGACGCGCGTCGCCGCGAATGCCCGAACCTGAAGATGGGATCCAATGGCATTCTCGTTCCCGTCAAGGATGTGGATGCGCTGGCGGCGGCCATGGAGTTCTTCATCGAGAATCCCCAACAGATGGCCGTCATGGGCCGCGCCGGCCGCCGTTATGCCCGGCAGCGATATGACGTGCGCGCGGTCAATGAGATGATGCTCCGCGAGATGGAGATATCCGGTTCCCATGCGTCCGAACCTCACTTTTCCCAGTGGATCAAGCAAGGCAGTGGACCGAACCGTCAGGACCGATAGACTCGAACGGGCGCTGAAACGCGGTCTCGACGTCGCCGTCGCGGCCGTGGCGCTGGCCGTATTGGCGCCGGTCATGCTGGGCATCGCCGCGGCGATTCGCGTTGCGATGGGGCCTCCCGTGCTCTTCCGTCAGCGACGGCCGGGATTGCATGGCAAGCCCTTCCTGATGGTCAAGTTCCGGACCATGCGAAACGAGGTCGACGCCGCCGGCCGATCGCTTTCCGACGGCGAGCGGCTTACCGCCCTGGGACGGTTCCTCCGCAACACCAGCCTCGACGAGCTGCCCGAACTCTGGAACGTGCTCCGCGGCGACATGAGCCTGGTGGGGCCGCGACCGTTGTTGATGGAATACCTGGACCGCTACACGCCAGGGCAATCGCGGCGGCACGACGTGAAGCCGGGGATCACCGGCTGGGCACAGGTGCGCGGGCGCAACGCGATTGCCTGGGAAGAGAAGTTCAAGCTCGACGTGTGGTACGTCGACCACCACGGCCCGTGGTTGGATCTGCGAATCCTGCTCCTGACGGTTTGGACGGTCGTCCGCCGAGACGGAATCAGCGCCGCGGCGCATCCCACCATGCCCGAGTTCACCGGCCCGACGCTCCCTCGCGGAGACTCGCCATGACCGGACCGCGACGCGTGCATCTTCTCGGCGCCGGCGGGCACGCGAAGGTCGTCCTCCAAACGCTGCGCGCGATGGGACACACCGTCGCCATGATCTTCGACGATGATGCCGCGCATTGGGGCAAGACCCTGCTCGGCGTCTCCGTGGCCGGGCCCATCGACCGGGTCGAGGAGCACGCGGCGCTGCCAGCGGTGATCGCCATTGGCGACAATGCCCGGCGGAAGGCCGTGGCCTCGCGACTGAACCTCGAGTGGATGACCGTCGTTCATCCCCGCGCCCACGTCGACGCCACGGTGCGACTGGGCGCCGGCACGGTCATCCTGGTCGGCGCGGTGATCCAGCCGGACACGGTCGTCGGCGATCACGTGATCGTCAATACCTCCGCTTCCGTCGATCACGATTGCGCGATTGGCGATTTTGCGCATCTTGCGCCCGGCACGCGGTTGGCGGGGGACGTGACGGTCGGCGAGGGCGCGCTGCTGGGCATCGGCGCCGTCGTCATTCCGGGGATCCGAATCGGCGACTGGACGACCGTCGGCGCGGGGGCCGCCGTGGTGCGCGATTTGCCCCCGGGCGTCGTGGCAATGGGCGTGCCGGCCGAAGTCGCCAGGCAAGCGTTGCCCCGCCCCGGCGTCCCCTAGTTGCCGCGACGCACCTCGCTCGTTGCGCCAGGAACCCTCACGATCGACCAAGACATCACAAGACCATGCTGGAAGACCGCATCTATCTTTCCCCGCCCCACATGTCTTCGCGCGAGCGAGAACTACTGCTCGATGCGTTCGATTCCAACTGGATTGCCCCCCTTGGGCCGCACGTCGATGCGTTGGAACGGGAGTTCGCCCGCGAAATCGGCGTCGAACACGCCGTCGCCATGGCCACGGGGACGGCCGCGCTGCACTTGGCGCTGCTGCTCTCCGGTGTCGGGCCGGGCGACGAGGTGCTCACCTCGACCTTGACCTTCGCCGCCACCGCCAACGCCGTCACGTACGTCGGCGCCCGGCCCGTGTTTGTCGACAGCGAGCGGGACACCTGGAACATGAACCCCGGCCTGCTGGCCGAGGAACTGGCCGCGTGCGCGCGGCGCGGAAGACTGCCCAAGGCGGCGGTCGTCGTGGACATTTACGGACAGTGCGCCGACTACGAACCCATCCTCGACGCCTGCCGCGCGTACGGGGTGACGGTCATCGAGGACGCCGCCGAATCGCTCGGCGCGACGTACCGGGGCCGGGCGGCCGGGACGTTCGGCCGATTCGGATGTTTCTCCTTCAACGGCAATAAGATCATCACGGCCAGCGGCGGCGGGATCCTGGTTGCGAGCGAGAAGGATCTGGCCGACCGGGCCCGGTTCCTCGCCACCCAGGCCCGCGACCCGGCCCCGCACTACCAGCATTCCGAGATCGGCTACAACTACCGGATGAGCAATCTCCTGGCCGCGATCGCGCGCGGACAGCTCGGCGTCCTCCGGGACCGGGTGGCCCGACGCCGGGCGAATTACGATTTCTACCGCCGGGAACTGGGCGATATGCCGGGCGTCGACTTCATGCCCGAGCATCCCGCCAGCATCGCCACGCGCTGGTTGACCTGCCTGACGATCGACCCGGCACGCTTCGGCTCGACGCGGGAGGACGTCCGTCTGGAGCTAGAGCGGCACAACATCGAGTCGCGGCCGGTATGGAAGCCGATGCACCTGCAGCCGGTCTTCGCGCGCTGCCGGGCACGAGACGGCGCCGTGGCGACCGATCTTTTCGAGCGGGGGCTCTGTCTGCCGAGCGGGTCCAACCTGTCGGAGCGCGACCTCGGCCGGGTCGTCGAAACGATTCGCTCGGTCGGCGCGCGTCGAGGGCGTCCGGCCGCGCTGCAACCAAGAACCGAGCCGCGCCCGTCGGGAAACGGTCAGTCGAGTCGCCGCAGTCAGGAAGCGGCCTAGCGTGTCTCGCCGCCCTCGCGATCGAACCGCCTGGCCAGCGTCTGCTGGTAGCTTTTGCGCAACGCCGCGTCGTCCGGCTTCTGCTGGAGGCACCAGCGCAGATGCGTCTCGGCTTCGGCTGACAGCCCCTGGTCCACCAGCCGCAAGGCCAGCGCGCGCCGCGTCTCGAATGCGCTGGGAAGCGACGCCTGCGCGCCGCGGGCGCACTCCAACGCCCGTTGCCCGTCGCGCATCTCGACGTAAAGCCGCGAGGCAAGGAGCCATTGCCGCGCGGCCTGCTCACCCCGGGCGGCCCGGGCCTCGGACGCCGCCGCTTGCGCGTAATGCCGGCGAAGCGGAAGCAACTGCTCCGGCGTGGCACGCGGTTTGCACGCCGCCAACAGAAACGACAAGCCGGTCAGGTCGGGTTGAAATTCCTTGATGATGAACTCGGCCATCGGCTCGATCCCCTCGGGCGCCGTGTGACCGATCAAGTCGTCGATCAATCGCCGCTTGAAAGCGACGTCGCCCTGGAAGGCTTGCCGGGCGTAGTCGAGCCACCGGGCCGGGTCGCCGGCCATCCACGCCTCGTTCGCCGCCGTGTAAAGCACGTAGGCGTCATGGGGTCGCACGCGAAGCGCCTGCTGGATGCACGCCTTCTTGCACGAGTCCCCCGCCCCGTCCAGAAAAGCCAACTCGGCCAGATACAGGTAGCCTCTTCCCTGAAGCGGGCACAAGGCCAACGCCCGTCGCGAGTGCCACAAGGCCAGATGCAGGTGCCGACAATGCTCTCCGAACGCCCGGTGCATCCACTCGTCCCGCGCTTGGCGCGTCGGAAAGTGCGACTGGGATTGGATGGCCGCGTCCCGGATGTTCGGCAGAGACATCGGGTTGGTCGCCGTGACTTGCAGCAAGTCAAACACGCGCAGGTGGCTTTGGGCGAGCGAGAGTTGTGCCCGGGCGTGGTCCGGCTGCCACCGCACGACCTGCTCCAGCGTCGCGATCCGCTTCTCTTCCTTCTCCAACGCGGCGGCATCGACCGTGGGCTCGCCGCTCGCCGCGAGGTTGGTCCCGATCGCGCCCGGGGCGTCTGAATCATCCAGAGAAAGCAGATAGCGTTCCCAGTAGACCTGGGCGACCGCCGGTCCGACGCGGCTCTGGATCATCGCCACGCCAACCACAAGGACCACCAAGGCGCCGGCCACCGCCCAGGCCCGCGGAAGGCTCCGCGGCCGACGCCGCGTGTCTGAGGTCTCGACGGCAAGTTGCCAACCGCGACACGCGCAGCCGGCCAGAACGGCCACCACGGCCATGCACCCGGGCACGTACCACACGAAATCGACCAGCGAGTGCAGCACGTTGGCGGCCAGCGCGGCGGCAATGGCGCCGAGACAGACCAACAGCCGAGCCGACGGGGCCCTTCTCATGCCGGCGACGCACCAGAAGGCGCAGAACCCGATGCCGCCGAGCACCATCGCGGCCCCGGCGACGCCCGTCTCCAAGGTCACTTGCAGGGGGCCACTCTCCGCGTGCGTGTACTCGCAGGGGTCCGACTTGGCATCGAGGTACATGCGATAGACCTCGCGATGGCTGCCGACGCCCGAGCCCAACAGGGCGAAATCGGGAATCGCGCGGACCACCGCTCCCCAGATCGTCCGCCGCGCGGCGTTCTCGTCCAGTCGCTCGACCGAACCCGAGGACAGATCGCCGAGCCGGTCGCTCACCCGATCGTATCCGAACACGGCCAGCGAGACGCCGATCAAGAGTCCGACGGCGGCCAGGCCGGCAATGAGCCTCCCCCGAACCAAAGCCGCCCGGCACGACACCACCGCGGCGAACGTGGCGGCCAGAAACAACACCGAGTTGCCGCCACGGGACAGACTCAAGAGGCCGGCAAACAGAACCAGCCCCACCGCGGCCATCAGAAGATAGCCGTGAAGCTCGCGGCGCTGGTGCTCGCGGCTGGAGACCTCGAAACGCCCCGATCGGGTCGGGTGCCCGCGGCGGTGAGTGTCGTACAACCACCAGATGAGCGGTCCGATTCCCAGGGCGAGAAAATGGGCAAAATGGTTGCGGTTCGTGAAACTCCCCTTCGCCACCCGCAACGTGTCGGTGAACGGCGACTGATAGAACCAGAAGAACTTGCCGTTGCCGGCGAAATACTGCGCCAGGGCGAAGCCCGCCATGACCACGGCCGAAAGCCCGCACCATCGCAGCAACCGTTCGACGTCCTCCACGCCGCCGATCCGCTGCGCCGTAACCACGAAGAGCAGCCCGTATGACAGAAACAGAACCAACGCCGCGCGGGTGTCGGCCGGCGTGAGCGAGATCTGGCTCCAGGATCCGAGCCGAGCAGCGGGCTCCGCGCCGGGACTCCACAGCCGCAGTAGTTCGAGCGTGTGCGGCGAGATCCGACCAAGCACGGACTGAGGCAAGGGGGTCAACTGCACGAGCAGCAGGACGACACCCGCCGCCAAGAGCGCCGTCGCGCGGGTAGGCCGCCAAAGAGCCTCTCGCCGAAGACATTGGCGCGTGGTCCAGGCCGCCGCCGCGGCAACCGCCAACGACACGAGCACGAGTTGTCCGACCGCGTGACGTCCGCCCAGCACGAAAGGCACGAGAAGAATACATCCGGCCAGCGCGGCATCGACGACGCTCAGCAGAGAAGCGTCCAGCGCGGCGTTGCCACGGCTTTCGGACGACACGATGCCCGTCGGATCACGAAGAAACTTTCGGGAGTTCATGCAGTTCACGTAGGGTGGGTCGAGGCCGCCGGATTTCACCTTCTCCCATGAGACTCAACTCCGACCGGCGGCCGAGCCCCACCACAATCACTCGGGGACGTGGAAGGGGACGGGTCCATTCTTCGGCGGACACTTGGCCCGCAAGAGACGTTCTCCGGGCCGAAAAATGGACCAGTCCCCAACCGGCCGCATGTCCCTTTGCCTCAGGCGGCTCGGCGCGGGATGATTCTCCCGGCCGCGGCGACGTCGGGGGAAGTGAGAGAGTCGGTCGCTTCCGGCAAGCTGCCGTCTCCCACCGAATCCTCGCGGGCCGCTCCCTCTTCTTCGTGACCGTATCCGGCCCCGTAACTGTAGCCGTAGCCATAGCCAAACCCGGTGCCGTAACCGTAGTAGCCGTGGTCGCTGTCCGACCCGATCCGATTGAGAACCAAACCCAGAAGCGGTATCCTCAGCGCCAGCAGGCCGTCGACCGCCCGAATGACGGCGCGCCGCCGGTTCTTGTCCGGCTGCACGACCATGATGACGCCGTCGACCCGCCGTCCGAGCAGGGCCGCGTCGCTGGTGGCCAGCGCGGGCGGGCTGTCGATCAGGATCTGGTCATAGACGGTGGCGGCCCAATCGATCAACTCGGTGAATCGCCCCCCGGCAAGCAGTTCCGCCGGATTGGTGGGCCGGATGCCGCACGGCAGAACGTCGAGCTTGTCGATCCCCGACGCCTGAACCAAGCTGGCGGCCGCGTCAGCGACCGGGCGGTCGGGCCGCAGGATGCTCGAAAGCCCTTCGAGGTGCCGCATCTGCATCAGGTTGGTCAGCCCGGGCCGTCGCAGGTCGGCGTCGATGAGCAGTGTCTTCTTGCCGGACTGTGCGTAGCAGACGCCCAAATTGGCGAGCACGGTGGTCTTCCCGTCGCCCGGCTCGGAACTGGTGACGACGATCCGGCTGAGATGCTCGTCGGCCAGAGCCAGCGCGGTTCGCAGGGTTCGGAACGCCTCGCTCTCGGCGGCGGACGGCGCGACGTGCAACTGCAGCGCGTCGAGTCCGGCCGTCTGGGTCACCTTCAATTGCCGGATCATCGACAGCACGGACACCCCCAACTGCCGTTGCAGATCCTCGACCGAACGGAAGCGGTCGTCGAGGATGTCGAGGACGTAGACCGCCATCAACCCCGCGCCGAGACCCGCGAAGAGCACCAGAAAGACGACGTGGGCGCGACGGGGCGAGACCGGGCGGTCGACGGGGACCGGCTGGTCGATCACGGCGGCGCGGACGTCCTGGCCGTCCTGTTTCAGATCGATCGAGGAGATCTGCTTCACGAGCACGTCGCCGAGGTCGCGAAGCCGCTGGACGTCGTGTTCGAGAACCTCGACCGAGGCGAGTCGGCCGTTGAGGTCGACGGCCTCCGCCCGGCTCGCCTCGAACTGCGCCTCGAGCGAGGTCTCCTGCCGCATGGTTTCGGTCAACTTCTGCTGGACCATTTGCACCAGCATGGGGCCAAGCTGCGAGTGCTGCAATTGCGCCACGGACTCGGCGGAGCGCTTCTGGTAGTCTTGCAGGAACGATTCGGTAAGCCGGATCTTCTCCCGCCTGGCCGCCATTTCCGGGTGGGCCTCGCCGAGCCGCCCCCGCATGGCCTCGAGTTCGGCGCGATCCGCGAGCAGGGTCTCCTCCAAGGACGTCTGCGTGCGCGTGTCCAGCGTGCTGAGGCCGAAGCTTCGCAGCAGGAGTTCCTTGCCGACGGCGTCCGCCACGGTGATCAAGTGCTGCTGCAGGTCCTCGCCGTTGCGGACGGCCGACTGGATCGTGGCCAGGGAAGCCTGCAATTCGATTCGCCGCCGTTGAACCTGGTTCAGTTCGTCGGTGAAGTAGATGGCGCGCTTGATGATGGGGTTGAGCACCTCGCCCCCCTCGCGCGAACCCAAGTCGCCGAAGTAGGTCCGCGCCTTGACCAGCTCGTCCTGCTTCACCTGGAGTTGTTGGGCGAGTTCCACCCGCTCCTTCGTCAACACGCGGCTGATCTCCGCGGTCGTGCCCTTGTGCGTCTTGTCCAGAAAATCGAGGTACGACTCGACGATGGCGTTGACCACGTTGACGGCCACGACCGGGTCCTTCGACACGAAGCCGACCTCGATAATGTTCGTGGTGGGAATGATTTTCGTCGTGACCTTGCCTTGCACCGCGGCGATCCACCGTTGCTTGGGAACGCCCACCAGGTCGATGAGGTCCTGCCCGCGCAAGCGGGTCAGCGCCGCTTCGAGGACCTTGGGGCTCTGCACCACGTTCTCGAACGTCTTCATCAAGCTGCGCTGCTGCGAAAGCTGGCCCGTCATCGAGACGTCCGCGGCGTCCGTCGCCGTCTGCATCATCAAGAGCCCCGCCTTGGCGCCGTAGTAGCGGGTCGCCGTGGCGTAATAAAGACCTCCCAGCAGCGAGGCGAACACCATCGCGGCGATGACGACGTTCTTCCGATAACGCACCGCCAGAAGAAACTGCACGAACATCTGAATCATCAGCCTGCTCGACTGCGATTCGGCGTGGGGGTCGATCGGGTTGGAGTCCTGCGCCATGTCAATGTCCGATCAGAACAGGGGAACCGTGCCGCTGACGCCGAATCGGATGAAACTCTTCAGAATGTCCGCGACGACCGTCTCGGGCGTCTGGCGAACGACGACCGTGTCGCCCGGCGCCAGAAGCACGTTCTCGTCTCCCTCAATCGCTTTCTTGATGCTCACGCCGATCGTGATCGGAGCCCCTTCGTCCACGGGCCGCCGGACAATCACGACCTTGTCCGCCACCTGGCTGGAACAACCGCCGGAAAGTGCCAGGGCGTCCAACAGCCGAATCTCCCGCTTCGCCGACATCTCGATCGCCCCGGGCTTGTTTACCAGTCCCATCACGTGCACGGGTGGCAGGTCCCGCTTGATCACGTTCACCACGTCGCCGTCCTGGAGCGTGTGTTGGCCCTGGGCGTCCGTCGCCGCCGCCAGGAGGTTGACGTGAACGACCGCGCCGTCGGCCGGTAGCGGCGCCTCGTGCGAGGCGCGTTGGGCTTGGCCCGAAGCGGCGCCCTCCGGCCGATCCGCTTCGAGGACGCCGGGCATGACCAACCGCGGGTCCGTGTGTCGAATCTCGACGTCGCCACTGGCCTCCGCGCTCAGCCCGCCGGCGGCCACCAGCGCCGCCATCAGCGAACTGGCCCCGCGCGGCAACTCGAAGGCCCCCGGTGTCTCGACCGCGCCGACGACGGTCACTTGGTTCTTGCGATGCTCTTCGATTCGCAGCGAGACAAAGGCATTGGGATACACGTCGCGGGCGCGGCTTGCCGCGGCAATCTCTTGTTCAGCGCGTTCGACCTCGAGACCGGCCAGCTCCACTCGCCCCACCAGCGGGATGCCCACGGTCCCGTCCTTTGCCACCCGAACCCTCGAAACCCGCGGCGGCACCGACGGCAGGCCCGCGTCGATCTCGACGCTCAGCACGTCTCCCCAGGCGATCACGTCACTCGTGCCGTTGGCGTCGGCCAATCGCGAAAGATTGATGGCGTCCAGGTTCGCCGCCGGAAGGGCTGCGTAACCCGGCGGCAGATTCCCCACGCGGTACGGCCGCTGCGCACAGCCCGAACCGAACAGGGCAACCGCCAATAGGGCCAAACCAACACGCATGACCGGGATGGTATACGTATAATGGGGAGGCATCATGAATGCAGCCGTTTGACAATCCGATAGGCGATGTCGCGCTACGATGGGGACCGGTCGGGCCGCCGGATTGGCTGCCCAGGTGAGTCCATGGCCCCGGCAGCCTCATGGACATGGCAGCGCATTGATTGGCCGATGCCCTCGAAAATGGTGGGGGGTTAATACGGGAAACTGCAACGCCCGTCAACACCAGTCCGCGCCTAATCAACCCAAATGCAGATGCAATGGTCGAAATCTAGGAAGATTAGAGAAGATGCAAACAATATGCGGTCGGGTAAGACAAGAAAAGGACGCAGCCCCACCCGTCGACACCATCACCGGGAGTGTGCTCCGGCTGGGGTCGACGGGCGGGGCCGCGTTGTATGACGCCAGGCGCCCTTGCCCGGCCCGCTATGTGCCACGCTCAGGGACTGTGCGAGTCGTGCCGGTTGGAGTTGTGGATGGCAACGGGTACCGCCACGGCCGTGGCCACAATCGCCGCAGCCACCCAAGGGTTGGCCAAAAGGACTTTCAGACCACCCCGGCCAAGCTGCCCGCGAGCAACGCCGTCGTTGGCAACGAGTAGGGCGCCCTTCTGTGCCGTGGGGGGGGCGGTTCCTGGCGCCCAGAGGCGATAGGCTCCCTCGCTCTTCGCCGAGGCGAGCTGGTAGACCCCCGGACGGAGGTCTTTGAGCGCGAAGTAGCCCTGAGAGCCGGTACGCGGAGTGGCGAGGCTCTTGCCCTCATACCGCAACAAGACCGGAGCGTTCTCGATCCCGGAGCCCTGTGAATCGACAACCTGTCCGACGAGGACGCCTCCGTCCATCAGCGCGACGTCGACCGCAACGGTTTTTGGCGAGGCTTCGCCGGCAAACGCCATGGGAGGCAGACAAAGTCCGAGAGTCGCCAATGTCACCGACACCGTGACAAGTATCCTGGCTCTTCTCATCGTTCTCCTTTCCGCGTGAGAGTTCCGAGTGACTTTCCGCACCGCCTTCGCTTCCACGAAGGCGCCGTGTGCTTGCCGGATTCCAGGTGGCTTGCGGGAATCCACGGTCTTGTATCGGTCGAGAATCGGCTTTGCCGTGGGCGAAAGCGGGTCTTGCCGGATCGAACGGCAGCGAGCGGACCGCTCCGTGATGGTTCATGGGGACTGTCCCGATTTTCGCGGCGCGGGGGACGTTCCCCGGCAAACTGGCGTTCTCGGCGCGAAAAGGGGACTCTTCCCGCTCGCGCTTCCGACGGACTCGTCAACACCCCTTGTGATAGTGGTCGGTTTCATCAGACGTCCAGGCAACACGACTGCCCCCCATTGCGGCGGTGCCAGGTGCCCGCCGCCGCAAACCTTACGGAATCGGGACAACGCCCTCGTTCAGGCTGGTGAAGCCAAGACTGATCGGCGCGTGCGGAGGAATGGGATCCGGCAGGAACTCAATGACCCACTTGGCATTGTCGGTGACGTATTCGTCATAGGTGCCGGTGCCGTCGTTGCGCTGGTTGACATTCGGGGCGGTAACGCCTGAGACAGGCTGCGGATCGAGCAGGACCACGCCGAAGGACCCGCCGTTCTTCTGCAAGAGGAAGGGCTTGCCCGATTCGCTGACGGATTGACCTTTGTTGTCCAACAGACTCAGCCGGACGGTTGCCAAGCCGTTGTTCTCGATCTCGAACGCCCGAGCGTTGTCGTTGTTGAACTTGTTGTCATTGACGGTGGCATTGAGTGTCGACGAGGAGTTTGCCTGAGCGTGGAAGGTGGCGGACGTACTGTCGTTGCCGAGCACGTTGTTCTCCGCGAGGAAGTTTGTCGTGCCGCCGTTGACGGTCAACAGGACGGCCTCATGGCTGCTGGTGTTGGTGACCTCGTTGCCGTCGAGCGTGACATTGGTGGTGCCGGCCCCGGCAATGATATCGATACCCTGGCCGGCGGTATTGTTGATCCGGCAATCGGCGATGGTCACGTTGAACGAGCCGCTGGTATGCTCCAGATGAATTCCGTCGCCGCTGCCGACGGCGCCGGTGACGAGCATGTTGTTCAGCGAGACATGCGCCGCGTCGGTGATCGAGATGCCGTCGGCGGTGGTGTTCTGGATGGTGCCGCCGTCGCCGAAGCTGCTGCCGCCGGAACCGACGGAGAGCGTGCCCGTGCCGGTCACGTTGTTCAGCACGATGCCGTTGGCGGCCCCATCGACGGAGATGCTCTTGAAGGCCGCGCCGGTGCTGCTGATCTCGACGCCGTTGAGGTTGAGGCCGACGCCCGTGGTGGTGGCGATCGTATTTCCAGTGCCGGTCAACCGGATCGTTCCGCCGCCGGTGGCCGTGAAGCCGGTACCGGTGCCGGTGGTCGTGTTGATGTCGAGATTGTTGAATCCGATGGTTGCGCCCGAGTTGGTCGCGAGACTCACCGCGGTGTTGTTCGCCGTATCCAGATTGACCAACCCGTTGAACTGGAACGTGCCGCCGGAATTGCTGTGGACGTCGATGCCGTTGGCGGCGCCGGTGATTGCACCGCCGAACGTGACGATTCCGCCGGTGTTGTGGGAGATTTCGACCGGGCGGCCGAGGATGCTGCTGCCGATCGTGCCGCTATAGGTGACCGTGGCCGCGCTGTCGGTGACGGTGAAGGCGGTGCCGCTGAAGTTGTTGATTGAGGAGCCGCTGTCGAAGGTCACGGTGCCAGTCGAGCCGCCGAAGATGTTGACGACCGCGCCGGTGCTGAGCGTCACCGCGTCGCTAAAGTTGTACGTGCCGTCGGCGTCGTTCAGCACGATTCCGGTGCCGGCCGTGGCCGTGACGACGCCCGCGCCGGTCGTTGCCTCGTTAAACGTGACCGTGCCGGTCTTGTGACCGCCGCCGATGGCCACGGCAGCCGCGTTGTTGCTCTGGGTGATCTTGCCGGTGAAGGTGACGGTGGCCGTGCCGCCGTTAAGGTTGAAGGCGGTGCCGGTCGGGTCGGTGATCGTCGTCTTGGCGAAGGTGAACGTGCCGCCGGAGTCGTTCGTGATGTCGATGCCGGCGTCCCCGCCGACAACCGTGTTGCTGAGCACGACGGCATGGTTGAACTTGTAGGTGCCGTCGGCGTTGTCGAACTGGAGGCCGGTCCCGTTGGTCGCCGTGATGACGCCCTCGTCGGTCGTTGCCTCGTTGAACGTGACCGTGCCGGTCTTGTGCTCGCCGCCGATGGCCACGGCCGCCGCGTTGTTGGCCTGGGTGATCTTGCCGGTGAAGGTGACGGTGGCCGTGCCGCTGTTGAGGTTGAAGGCGGTGCCGGTCGGGCTGGTGATCGTCGTCTTGGCGAAGGTGAACGTGCCGCCGGAGTCGTTCGTGATGTCGATGCCGGCGTCCCCGCCGACAACCGTGTTACTGAGCACGACGGCATGGTTGAACTTGTAGGTGCCGTCGGCGTTGTCGAACTGGAGGCCGGTCCCGTTGGTCGCCGTGATGACGCCCTCGTCGGTCGTTGCCTCATTGAACGTGACTGTGCCGGTCTTGTGCTCGCCGCCGATGGCCACGGCCGCCGCGTTGTTGGCCTGGGTGATATTGCCGGTGAAGGTGACGGTGGCCGTGCCGCTGTTGAGGTTGAAGGCGGCGCCGGTCGGGCTCGTGATCGTCGTCTTCTTGAAGGTGAACAGCCCGGCGGAGTCGTTGACGATGTCGATGCCGGCGTCCCCGCCAGCGAGATCGACGGCATGGTTGAACGTGTAGACGCCGTCGGCGTCGTCGAACCGGAGGCCGGTGCCGTTGGTCGCCTCGATGACGCCCTCGTCGGTCGTCGCCTCGTTGAACGTGACCGTACCGGTCTTGTGCCCGGTGACGGCCACGGCCGCCGCGTTGGCGCCCTGGGTGATCTTGCCGGTGAAGGTGACGGCGGCCGTGCCGCCGTTGAGGTTGAAGGCCGCGCCGCCCGTGTCCTCCACGGTCGTGCTCGTGAACGTGAAGGTTCCCTTGGAGTCGTCAACGATGTCGATGCCGACTCCGGCGCCGCCGCCGATGGACGCGTTGGAGACGGTGGCACCCGCCTGGCTACCCGAGAATCGCAGGGCGCCGGTCGCGGTGGTGCCGCCGTCGAAGGTGTAGTCCGCGATCGTGGCCGCGCTCTTGTTGTTGATGATGTTGATGCCGCGGCCGTTCCCGTCGACGCTCGAGGCCTCGGTGATCCGGATGCTCTCGGTGACGGTCGTGCTGGAGGGCTCCGACGTCGTTGCGTCCAGGTGGATGTCGTCGCCGCCGACGTTGTTGAACGTGACCTCGCCGATCGTGGGGCTGAATCGGACCTGCTTGACGCTGGTGTCCGTGATCGTCTCGACGAACGGCGTGAGTTCGATCCCGTGGCCGGTGGTGTTGGCGATGTTCACGAGGCTGATGCTGGCCGTGGCCGTGCCGACCGTCGGCGAGACGATGCCCCGCGCGCCGCCGTCGATCGACAGGTTGGACACCTCGTTGGAGGAAACGTCGGTGGCCGCGTCATGCGAGATGCTGCCGGCAGCCAGCGTCACCGCGGCGCCGGGTGCGTCGTGAATGATGGGAATCGCTCCGGCCAGGGCGCCGGGGGACGTCTCGGGCAGGTCGACCAGGCCGAACTTGCTCGTCGACACGGAATGGGTCTCGTTGCCACCCTCGCCCAACAGCCGCTGGAAGTCGCGCAACTCGACCGACTCGCCGTCGAACTCGCTTCCAGAGTGGACCAGGACGATGTCCTTCGCCTGCGAGCCGGCGTAGACGTTATTCAGGCTGGCAAACGGGCTTTCGTAGCTTCCATTACCCGGAGCGGCGGCGGTGCTGTCGACGTGTACCACGCGGATCAGATCGCCGTTGGTGTCGGTCAACGGGATGGCGCCCTGGGTCGTTTGGCGTTTGATGGCGATATAGTCATTGCGGAGGACCGGCTCTCTCAAGCGGTTCTCCAGGCCGCAGGCCCCGCGTCCGTGCAACTTTGTCCGTCCGGGAAACCAGATCATGCCGAACGTGACGTCCGTGCCGAAGAAGTCGTCGTTGGTGACCGCCAGTTGCAGTTGGAGATCGTCCCCGACGTAGCCTCGCGCCCCCGCCTTGAAACCGGCGTCGGTGTTCCCCGGGGTATGGACCGAGTAGGGGCCGGCAAAGAGCCAGACGTTCCGATTGCGCACGCGGAAGGCCGCCTCGAAATCAATCACGCTGGCCGCCTGATCGACGGGCACCAGGGTCATTTGCGACAGGTAGAAGCCCTGATATCCGATATCGCCGGTGGGGATGGCGTCGCCCTCCTGACGGTCTTTGCCGGCAATGATGTTGGCGTTGACGCGGAAATCCCATTGTTCGCCGAGAGACTCGAGACTCAGGCCGACCTGGTTGAAGTAGTTCTTCAGTCGCGTGTTCCTTCCGTCGTACCAGCCCGTGACGCCAAGAATCCGCGGCGCCCCGCTCAGCAAACCGGGGACCATCCAGCGAAAACCACCACCGGCGTTGACGCCCATCGACCGGTTGTCGCCGAAGTCGAGATCGTACTGGACGTCGAAAAGCAAGGCGCCGCCGTCGACCAACCGGCGGTTCTGAAGTCCAACGCCGAACTGGCCGTTGTCTTGCCCGTACCGTGGCGACGAATACGACATCTGAAGGTTCGTCGCTCCGATACCGACCACGCCGTAGCCGGTTTCGGTGAACGGCAGCGTCGAATCGACGACCGGCTCGGCTCCTTCGACTTGGGCGCGAAGCGGCGAGGATAAGCACAGGCCGACCAATACGGTCGCGATCCCCATCGCCAAGGGCAGAAATCTGGATCGTAATGGTGCTCTGAAGTCGAGTGCCACGGTAGGTTCTCCTTCTTGGTCGCTAATGCCGGTCGTCGGGATGCGGCCCGTGCCTTGCGTTACGCCAATCCCTTTGTAGGTGGCGCGGAACAATCCGCACAACCGACAAATCCGGTACGATCGTCAAACTTCATTTTCGGCACGCTGATTTCAAAACATTCGGCAATTCTGTCAAAATGTGACGGTTGTATCGACGTGCGCGTCAAAATGGGGTGAATGGATAGAATCTAGACCCGCACTGAAGTGAGGTGCGCGCTTATCAGAACGGGGGGACCATCGATTCGCACGGCCGGCTGCCCCCCACCGCCTACCGGGAACCTCTCCGCTACCGGCCCAAATTGCCCTTCCCCGGACTGGCGGTTTGCGGTAGCATCCCGCCTCGCGTCGAAAACCGGATGGAAGGTCTTGTCGCCGCCGGCCTGGATTGCGGGCGGCCGTCGGCGGTTGTCCAGCGCGCTCACGTCAGATTTCGGAAAGGACCGGTTTCATGAAGTACGCGGCCATGTTGCGTGCGATAGCCGTATCGCTTGCGTGTTTGGGACTCTTGATTCCGACACCGGTCTTGTACGCGGCCACCGCCCCCACGACGAGCGCGCCGCCGGTGCCCCAGGCGATCGACGTTGGACTCCACGAAGGCGGTTTGTTGTTCGGCCAGGTGGTCGATGCCCAAGGCAGGCCCCAGGCACAACTGCCGGTCTCGCTCGTCCAGCAAGATCGCGTCGTGACCACGGCGACGACGGACAAGTCCGGCTACTTCCTCATGCCCAAAGTGCCCGCCGGAACCTATCGCGTGGTGGCGGCCAAGACGCAGGGCGTCTATCGGCTCTGGGCGCCGAAAACCGCGCCTCCCGCCGCGCAGCCGGGCGCAATGCTCGTCGTCGGCCAAGGGCCCGTCCGGGCGCAGCAGGGGCCGGTCGGCTACTGGCTTGGGCAGCCCTGGGTCATCGCCGGACTCATCGCCGCCGCGATCGCCATCCCGGTCATCATCCACAACAACCAAGCCGACAAGGACAGTACTCCCGCCAGCCCGTGACCAACTCCAGGGGACTGTCCCGATCGCAAGCCTCTACAGTCTCCAGTCTCACGCAGGAGCTTTCTGAGTGAACCTCGTCCGACGCAAAGGGCTTTGCCCAGGGCGGTTCATTTGCACAGGCGTGGTGGCATTCTCGCTGGCCATCGCCATGGGCACGCCGTCCGCCTGGGCGGCCGAACGCCCGTCGGACGGCACGGCTTCTCCTTCCCCGGCAACGGCCGACTCGCTCGCGGCCGGCTTCGCCGTCGACGACGTCGTGCTCCAGCCCGGCGGCGTTCTCCAAGGTCGGCTCATCGCGGCCGACGCGGATTCGACCCGCGGAAATGGAAACATGGCGGCGCGGCTGGCGATCGTGCTTCGCGCCGGGCAGATCGTCGCCGAAACCAACGTCGACCCCCAAGGGCGCTTCGCGCTAAGGCGGCTCTCGCCCGGGGCCGTCGATCTCGTCGTCACCGGGCCCCAAGGTGCTCACTGGCGGCATTGTCGTCTCTGGACCGCCGAAGCGGCGCCTCCCGCGTCCGTGGCCGAAGTCCGCGTGTCCGACGGCGGACCGACGATCCGCGGGCAAGTCACGTTCGTCCGGCTGGGCTTTCCCAAGGCGTTGGCCGTGGCGGGCATCGCCGCCGGCGCGGTCGCCGTGCCGATCATTCACAACGACATCCAGCACGCCCACCAGCCGCCCCACAGCCCGTGAGGATCGGCGCGGAAACGAGTGTCGCCTTTCGCTTCGCGAAAGGCCGCCACTTTCGCGGAGCGAAAGGCGACAATACCGTCATTGATTCGCCGGTCCTGATACTGCGACCCCCTCGGTTCACAGAACCGGTGCCGCGTGCTATCCTCACGGCAGTGGAGATCGCGTGACCGCGCAGAAGTGGGGTGGAACCATGCGTCTGAGCTCATCGAAGGCTAGAATCCGTATTATCGTTGGTCTGACTGTCATTGCGGCGGTTGGCGCGGTCCTCTTGTTTTTCAGCGGCGGCCGCCTTCCGGCCCCGACGGGCGAACTGACCTTTGACGGCGATTCCCAGGAGTTGAAGGCGACCATCGTGGTCGCCACATTGGACGCGCCCATCCAAGAGGGGATGAACGCGATCTGGTGTGCGTCTTTCCTGTCGGCGTGGAAAGCGATGGAAGAGGACGTGGCCAAGGAGCCGCCATCTCTGCAGGATTCCCCGAAAGTGGCCCTGGAGCTGAACCAGGCCGCCGACCCGCGTCCCGACGTCCCCAAGGCAAGCATGTATGTTGCGGCGGGCTGGAACGACAAGGGCATAGTCGACCAGATCCAGAACGACCTCGCGGCAGACTTTCCGACGAAGGCCCCGCCGACGTTCCCCGGAATACTGCCCAATTCGTTCGTCGCGTATGCCTACCTTGAGGCGAATGTCGCATTCCTTGTTCCGTACTTCCAGAGCCGCAGCCCTATGGTGTTCACTGACGGCGCGGGCAATAAGACGGAGTTGAGCTCCTTCGGCATTCGTTCCGAGGACGACTACGCCTACGAGAAGCTCCGCGCCCAGCCTCGCGTCCTCTTTTGGAAAGGAAAACCCTGGGACAAAGGCTTGGAATTCGCCGTCGATCTCTGCGCGGAATCATCGCCGAGTCAGATCATCGTTGCGCGAATCAACCGAGAACCCACACTTGCGGCTGCGTTGGCGCGGGTTGAGAGCGAACGGGCTGAACTGGAGAAGACGAGGGAGAAAGACCCTGGGTGGGCCCAGTTTGTGGAACGTATCGGCCCCAGAGACGTGTTGCTCGTTCCCGACATCTGCTGGCGGATTTCTCATCATTTCGCCGAACTGGAGTGCAAGACGTTCACCAATTCGAAGCTGGCGGGACAACGTCTCGACGTTGCCCAACAGGACATCTCGTTTCGCCTGGATCGCAGCGGCGCGGAGCTCAAGTCCGAGTCGAAGCAATACTGCAAACCCCAGGACATCCATTACGTCCTGGACCGCCCCTTCCTCATCTGCATGAAGAAGCGGGACGCAAAGACGCCGTACTTCGTCATGTGGGTCGAGAACGCGGAACTGCTCACTAAATGGGCAGCCAAATAGCCGCTGGTATCCTCGACCGGCCGCCCGGAAATGATCCACTCACTGGTGCCGGCGTCGATGGGAGCGTTCGATGGTGGCGTCGAGGGCTTTTTGGACGCGCTCGGCATTGGTGTTCTTCAACGGGATGAGCTTCAGCGTGTTGGCCGTTTCCTCGCCGGCTGACTGGTCCAGGGTTTGGATCAACTGGGTGACCTGGGTCCGCAACGGCTCCTGGGCCATGACGACCAGCGAGTTGGTCATTTCGTCGACCGTGATTTGCGGCGCGAGTCGCCCCTCGTGGGTCCTGCCGCGCCCGGTAAGCGTAAGCTGGGCTTGGAACACGTCGCGGACCATCTGTTCGATTCGGGCGGCGCTGGTGTTGTGGACCGCCACCATGGTCGGCTGGTTGGTGGCGATGTCTTCGGTGACCGCGGCCGAGTCGAGCACTTCGATCAGGCTGGCGATGGTCGCCCGATCCGTCCGGCTGCCCCGCACGACGATGGTGTTGAGCCGCTCGTCGCCGACGATCATCGTCTGGCTGGCTCCCCCCCGCCGATACCGGGGCGTCATCTGGCGAAACAGTTCCTGCAACCGGTCGGCCAGAGAGATGGCGTCGGTGTAACGCAGCGTGAAGACCTCGACGTTCCGGTCGCGGAAGTCGATCTTGGGCGAAAGAGAACGCAGCAACGATTCCATCTGTTCGATGGCTTCCGAGTCGTCCGATTGGATCGTGATGCTGCCCTCGCCGGGGATGAGGACGATCGGCGGCTTCCCGGCGGGCTTTGCTTCGGCGGGCTTTGCTTCGGCGGGCTTTGGTTCGGCGGGCTTTGGTTCGGCGGGCGCTGCCTTGGGCGCCGGGGTCTGCTCGGGTGGCGACGCTTTGGGCGTTTCGGCCGGAGCAGCCTTCGTGGGCTCGGGCTGAACCCCGGCGTCCTGCTCAAGCCCGACCAATTGAATGCGCCACCCGCGGCGCTGCACGGAACTTGAGGCAGCCTTCTCCGCCGGTTTCTGCTCCGGCGCTGCCTTGGGAGGTTCTTCCGCCGGTTTCT
>JAPLNP010000313.1 GCA_026401055.1 Planctomycetia bacterium | reverse complement strand
GGGCGAGCCGAGGTCGTCGGCCAGTCGCTTACGGATCGCCAGGCCGTCGCCGATCAGCACGTCGCTGAGCTTCACCGGTTCGGCAAGCTCCGGCTTGCCGTCGGGATAAACGAGGATCTCTTGCTGATTGCCCGGGCCGGGTTCCTTGAGCAAGCCCTGTTTCTCGTACGGCGCCAGCACGTCGGCCACCGCGAGGTCGACCTTCTTGAGCTTCTCTTCTCCGGCCACCTCCTGGCGAAACGTCTTGAAATCGTCGGCCTCTTGTTCCTTCGAGAGCGCGGGCAAGCCGGCGGGCCGCGGCGGCTGGAGCAACGCCCAGAGCCGCTTGTCCGCCGCCTCGAAATTCTCGGCCTTGGTCAGCCCGAGTATCGTGTTGCGCAGCTCGGCCCGCAGTTGCACCAGCGGCTCGGGATTCTGCGAGTAAACGGCTCTGGCCTGCTTTCGCGCAAGTTCCCGCTTCTCGTCCGTCGCGTCGGGGTCGGGCTTGCGGAAGGCCACGCGAGCCACGATGTCGCGACTCGGCACGTAGCCCGTCCGATAGGCCGGCGGCGGCGACCACCCGCGCATCACGACCACCAGCACCACGGTCCCGGCCAGCCCCAGCGCCAGACGGATCAAGACGTCGGCGTGGGTCAAGCTGGTCAGCGCGCGGGCGAGCTTGCCCGGCGGCAATTCCAGCGCGGCAACCCGTTCCGATCGTGTTCGCTTGGGAGCACTTGCCGACATGATGCGATCAGCGTTTCCCACCGCCTCGTTTCTTCGGACGGCCGTCGTAGGCGTCGACGATCCGCTGGACCAACGGGTGGCGGACGATGTCGGCGGCGGTCAGTTTCGCGGTGGCAACGCCCTCCAATCCGCGCAATCGCGCCAAAGCGTCGACCAGACCGCAGCGAACCCCCGAGGGGAGATCCACCTGCGTGATGTCTCCCGAGACGACTACTTTGGAATTGTAGCCCATCCGCGTCAAAAACATCTTCATCTGCGAAACGGTCGTGTTCTGGGCCTCATCCAGAATGATGAAGGCGTCGTTGAGCGTCCGCCCGCGCATGTACGCCAACGGAACCACCTCGATCACGTCCGCCTCCTGGTAGCGCCGGATCAGATCGTACTCCAGCATCTCGCCGAGCGCGTCCATCAGCGGCCGAAGATAAGGGTTGATCTTGGCCTGAAGATCGCCGGGCAGGAAGCCGAGACTCTCGCCGGCCTCCACCGCCGGCCGAACCAGCACGATTTTGCGGACTTGTTCCTGCCTCAGCGCGGTGACGGCCAACGCCACGGCCAGATACGTCTTGCCCGTGCCCGCCGGACCCGCGCACAGCACCAAATCGTGGCCGCGCACGGCCTCGACGTAGCGGGCCTGACCGGGCGTCCGGGGGCGGACGTCGCGTCCGCCACCCACCGCGATCGGGACCGCCAGCGACGACGGCTGGCCCGTGGTGATCTCCGCCAGGATGCGATCGACGTCCTCCGGCGTCACCTCTCCCAGGGTCCGCAGATGGGCTTGAAGCTGTTCGAGCACCTTGGTGGCCTGGGCGACGGGCTCGGGCTCGCCCTCGATGTGGATCCGCTCGTCGCGCGCGGAGATGCCGACTTTCAGGCGATCACGGATCTTGCGGAGGTGTTGGTCGCGAGCCCCGAACAGGGCGAAGATCGCCCTGGAACCCACCACGGAAATGCTTGTTTCACTCATTCAGTCCGCGGCGACCGATGGCCGCCACAACCCGATCCCTGTTGACCTCGCAGCCCTACTACTATACCTGAAGCCGGAGGAAGAAAGCCAGCGGCAAGGGGAGGGGTTGTCGCAAGCCATTTCGGCGAAAAGACTTACGCCGAAATCATCGCAATCGAACACGCCGGACCCGCTCGGGATGGGCCCTGGGCCGCCCCACTCTCGCCGGGCGACGCCTCCCGCCCGGCACAACCCCGCGATCACAGATCGCTCAGATTGGCGATGTAGGTGCGACAAAACGGACAGATGTGCGTCCCCGACGAAATCTCGCGGTTGCAGTGGCTGCAACTCTTCTTCGGCGGCGACGGTCCCTCGGCAGTCGACGCGCGAGCCGCGCCGGACGATTCCCCCCCCACGGATGCCGAGAAACGAGGTTCCCGGCTCGGATCGTGCGGACCCAGCACATCGATAATGTCGTCCTCGGACATGTTGCCGCCAAGCTCGGGAATTCTCACCTGCGCCTTGCACGCCGGACACAAACCGACTTTGCCCGCAAGGGAATCCTTCACCCGCAGCACATGGCCGTTCGGACACGCTACCCGGATCGACATCTCACGTCCTCCCAATGCCAACCGACAATTTCGGACGTTTGCGATGCCTCCTCTGCCCAATCCTCCGCGCAACCAGTGCGTCTCTGTCTGGGGATACGGCGACCGATCCGGCGGCTTCTAAAAGCCGACAGGCTCAGCCCGTCTGTTTATGATAACCATCCGAACCACCCTTGACCAGTTCGGACGGCCGAAAAAATCCGGAAAGCCGGAACCCAACGTGATCGGCCATCGGCGGCCTTGACCTACCCTACGGCCGGACAATTCCACAAACCCAAAAGACGTAGGCCACAGGAGCCGCCAGCAGGATCGAGTCGAGGATGTCCAGCACGCCGCCAAAGCCCGGCATCCAACGGCTCGAGTCCTTCCGGCCGACGTCCCGCTTCAGAAGCGACTCCGCCAGATCGCCCAGCATACCCGCCAGGCCAACCACCGGACCAAAGAGAATCCAGCCACGCCCAGGGCCAGACGCATTGAGCGACTCGGTGAGATATGCCGGTTGGGAGGTCTGGACCAACCAGGGCACGAGCCAAGAGAAGACCAGCCATGCCCCAAAGGTGGCAAACACCAGCGATCCGAGTGCCCCCTCGATCGTCTTGGCGGGGCTCAGCACCGGGGCGAGTTTGTGCCGTCCGAAAAGCCGGCCGATCGTGTACGCGCCGATGTCGCCCATCTTCACGACGATCACCAGCGACGCCAACGCCCCGATTCCCCACCCCAATCGCAGCCGCACGACGAAACTGAACAAGAGACCGACGTAGACCATGGCGAACACCGCGCCGGCCAGGTTGGCCGTCACGCCGCCCGGCTTCTCATAGCGCCGCATCTCGCCGAGAAACGCCAAAATTGCCCCTGCCGCCAGTACCAGGGCGTGCCAGGAGATCGACCCAACGGGCCCATCCCAAACCATCAGCGGCATGTCCGGCGGCACGCCTCGGGTGAGTTCGCAGCAGACGACGGGCAACCAGGTTCCGGCCACCAACGCCAGGTTGCCGGCGTGAACGATCCAGCGGATCGGGCGCAATCCCCCGGCGGCCATCAGGTCGAGGATTTCCTCGCCGGCCATGACGCTCAGTACGACCGCAACCGGAAAGAGCCATGCGCCCGGCAGCGTCGCCAGATGGTCGAGCCAGCACAGCCCGACCAACGCCGCGACGATCAACGTTCCCAGAACCATTCGCCATCGAAGCATGGAAAGCCGCCTTCGGTGAAATCAGTTTTCCATGACTTCTTTTTCGCGGGCTTTGGCCAGGTCGTTCGCCCGGGACTCGAACTTCTTGGTCATTTCCTGGATTTCGTCTTTGGTCTGATCGCGGTCGTCCTCGGAGATCTCCTTGGCTTTTTCCGCCTGTTCGGCTTTCTTGTTGCCGTCGCGGCGGATGTTTCGGACGGCGACCTTGGCCTCTTCGCAGAGTTCGCGGACGCGGCCGACCATTTTGCGGCGAACCTCGGCCGACAGCGCCGGCACGTTGAGCCGGATCACCTGCCCGTCGATCCGCGGATTCAGCCCGAGACTGCTGGCCTGGATCGCCTTCTCGATGTCCTTGAGCGTGCCGGGGTCGTAGGCGCGGATGACGATCTGGTTGGGATCGGGCGCCCCGACCGAAGCGAGTTGCTTGATCGGGACGGAGGAGCCGTAGGCGTCGACCCGGAGCGAGTCGACCAGACCCGGGTTGGCCCGGCCGGTGCGGATTCCGGACAGGTCGGATTTGAGCCCGTCGATCGTCTTCTCCATCCGTTCTTCGACGTCGAAGAGGAGTTCTTCGGTGGTCATGATCGCGATTCTCTCAAGCGCGGCCTGGCCGTTCCTAGGGGACTGTCCCGATTTTCGCGGCGCGGTGGACGTTGCGCCGCCGAGTTGCGTCTTCGCCGCGAAAATGGGACTGTCCCCCTCGCGGCACGGAAGGGGACAGGTCCGAATGGCACTGTCGAATTCGTAACTTATCGTCACATAACTACTTACATTCCAATAGTTGGCTTCGCAATATGTCGCGAGGTTCTTGCATTAGCGGGTAGCGATGGCGACGGCGTTTCAGCACGCGGGGTTCGATGCGGC
>JAPLNP010000305.1 GCA_026401055.1 Planctomycetia bacterium | reverse complement strand
GCCAAACAGAGCCCCCAGCACCAGGAACACCGCCTTCGTGCCCAGCCACTGGTCGAGAAAGTAGCCGCCCAGCGGCGGCAGTGCCATCTCGGCGGCAACGGTGGTCACCTGCGAGGTCCACTCGGCCGCTTCGGCGAAGGGCGAACGATCGTCAGGCTCGTCTTTCACGGCGGCACAGCCTACGTATCGGAGGTGGGATGCCGGGACACGCCCCGCAAGCGACTCACGCAACAACCGACCGCGACGACAAAGCGTTTCACTGTATCGGGCAGGGACTGTGAAGTCAACGCAACGAGGCCCTCGCGATGTCCTTGCCCGGCATCACTCGAATCCGTCACCCCGCGCCGATACGTTACGTCACGCGGGGCGACGGATCAAATCCGGGCGTGCCCCGTGCCCCTGGCTCCGATTGGTGTAGCTCGACACCCCCCGTGACGACGCACGCCGCCCGCAAAACCGTCATATCCACACCACCATGATGAGCTAGTTATGCATTTTTCCTAATAGTGCATGGGCGGTATTCCTTTTCGTAAGATGTTTTGGTTCAACAGGATACAACGGGATTAGTCGGCGCGGTCCGTGTCTGGAGCCCGGGTAGATTATTGCATTCCTCCGGAGGTCCGGTTATACTGAGACTACTGGCGTTGTCCGTCCGCCCGGCCCCACGGCTGGGTACCTACCCATGACGGACGACACTGAGCAGACATCGGGGGATGGCAAGCTCGATCCGGTGGCTCGCGGGACGAGGATAGGTCCGTGGCCGTGGTGACGAGGGTCGTCCAACGATGCTCTCGCGCTCCCACACAGCGACCTTGAAGTCCCGGCCGTGAGGGCCGCACTTGCTCTGGGTCACGGACGACTCGGCATAGGTTATTGGCACGCCGTCCCGCGTTACCCACCCGTCCGTGGTGGGCAAGATCGGAGGTACGTCCCGTGATCACCGCTGCAAAACTCAGGGCTCAAACCGTCAAGGAGCTTGCCGCCATGGCCAAGCGCGAGGGCATCTCCGGCTGGCACTCGATGCGTAAGGACCAACTGATCAAAGCGCTGTTGAAGTCGGCCAAGGAAGAGGCGAGCCGCAGCCGGGGGGCGAAACGCCGGAAAAACACCAACGGAGCCCCGCGCAAGTCCAACGGCCAGCTCCGCGCGGTCGACGGCCGTTTCGGACCCAAGCAGCCGCCGCCGCGAGACCAGGTTCGGCTCGAACAGATCAAGGCCAAGCTTGCGCAGGCAAAAAACCTCGCCTTCAAGGCCGTCGCGGAAGACAAGGTCCCCACGACCGACCGGCTCGTCGTCATGGTCCGCGATCCCTACTGGTTGCACGCCTACTGGGAATTGACCTCCCGGAGCATCGAGCGTGCCCAGGCGGCCATGGGCCAGCACTGGCACGGCGCGCGACCGATCCTCCGGCTGTTCGAGGTCACCGAAAACGGCACGACCGCATCGCGGTCCGGCGTCCGCGACATCGACATCCACGGTGGGGTGAACAACTGGTACGTCGACGTCCAGGATCCGCCCAGAGCCTTCCAGATGGACATTGGCTATCTTAGTGTGTCGGGCAAATTCCTCGCCCTGGCCCGGAGCAACGTCGTCAGCACCGCGCTGACGAAGAAGCCCAACGGCGTGGATGGGAATTGGGCGGGCATCGCGGCGGATTTCGACCACATCTACGCCATGAGCGGGGGCTACTCGGACAACGGGAACCATTCCGAGTTGAAGGAGGTCTTCGAGCGTCAGCTTCACCGCCCGATGGGCACGCCCATGGTCACCCGGTTCGGCCTCGGCGCCGAGGCCATCGGCAACGAACGGCCGCCGTTCACGCTGGAGATCGACGCCGAAGTGGTTGTCTATGGGGCGACGGAGCCGGGGTCTCACGTAACCATGAAGGGGGAGCCGGTCCGCCTCAAGAAGGACGGCACCTTCACAATGCGATTCGCCCTGCCCGACCGCCGTCAGGTCGTGCCCGTGGTGGCCAGCAGCGTCGACGGCGTCGAACAGCGAACCGTGGTGCTGGCCGTCGAGCGAAACACCAAGATCATGGAGCCGGTGCTCCGCGAGCACGACGAGTGACGGGATTCTTGGGCTCTTTCGTTTCTCGGTGCGAAGACCGCGTTTTTTCCGGGCTGTGGGCAAGACTGTCGCACGCTCTTCTGGTTCGGATGCCCACGTGTTGAGAGGACCGAATCGCCAGACAGTGTGCGCGGGTCGCGTTTTCGCGATCCCGTCACAAATCGACTGCCAATCATTCCGGATATGCGGAACCGGCCACAAGGCTCGTATCCTTCGCTTCGACAAACAAGCCTGTTGTTGGAGGGGTCCGATTCCACGCGGGACTGACGGATCGCCATGAAACACCCGTCTCTGGAGAACCTCGCCCGGCTCTACGGCGTGAATGCCACGTACGTGGACGCGTGGGGCAAGCGGCACGCGACTTCAACCGAAGCGCTCGTGCGCGCGCTGCAGCTTCTCGGGGCCGGCATCAGAAACGCCGGTGACGCTCCCGAGGCCCTTCGTCGGCGGCGACAGGAGTGCTGGCGCGAGATGCTCGAACCGGTGTACGTCGCTTGGCAAGGCTCGCCCGCCGCCGTGCCGGTTCGTTTGCCCGACGAGCATAGTTGCGATCGGTGGCGCTGGCGGCTGGAGTTCGAAGCGGGAGACAACGTCGAGGCCTCCGGTCACGCCGAGAGCCTTCCCGTCCGACGACGCCGCGAGGTGGAGGGAGTCGGGTACTCGGTGAGGCTCCTCGATCTGCCCCGGGACTTGCCGTGCGGCTATCATCGCCTGCTCTTCGAGATCGGCGAGGGGCAAGCCGAGGCCCTGGTGATCGTGGCTCCACGTCGGTTCTACGCGAAGACGCCCACCGAGCGGCAGCGACTCTGGGGCGTGTTTCTGCCGCTGTATGCCCTGCACCGGGCGTCGAGTTGGGGGGCGGGCGATTTCTCGGACCTCGAAGCCCTGATCGAGTGGACGGCGGCTCAAGGGGGGAGCCTCGTGGCGACGCTCCCGCTTTTGGCCACGCTCTGGGAGCTGACCGACGACCCCAGCCCCTACCATCCCGCCACCCGGCTCTTCTGGAACGAGTTCTATCTCGATCCGCGGCAGATCCCCGAATTCGAGTCCTGCGCCGCCGCGCGAGATCTGGTGGGAACTCTCGACGAGCAGACGCGGTCCGGCGAGCGGCGGCGAGGTCCGCTGATCGACTATGCGGGCCAGATGCGTTTC
>JAPLNP010000350.1 GCA_026401055.1 Planctomycetia bacterium | reverse complement strand
CCGCCGCAGTGGGCCGGCCCTTATGAGGTCAGTCCCCCGATGAGCTTCACCCGAACCGAGACCCCCGGCGCCGCCCCACAATTGGTCCTTCGACCCGACGCATCCGTGACGGACCGGTTCGAGTTCACCGTGAGCGGCCCGTTGTCGGGCGATCGCGTCCGCGTGCCGAACGTTGCCCTTGGGCGTGCCAAGACGAGCCGGCGCCTGGTGATCCTTCCCACCCGGTCGGAGGCGACGCCGCTTCGGTGGGAAACCCGGGGCCTGAAGGCGATCCCGGTTGCCGGGGAGGATCGCTCGCCGACGGAGGCGTCCGACGCGGTCGCGACATACGAGGCCGCCGACGATCGGTTCGAGGCCGTCCTGGTCCCGGAAGATCAACTCGGCGGCGTTTCGACGGTCCATCTGGCCGACGTGCGACTGGCGTGGCGGGCCGACGGCACGTGTAACGGTCTGGCAAGCTTCGACCTGGAGCCGGCCGGACGCGCGTCGTGCCCTCTGGACCTGCCCGAAGGATATCGTCTCGTTCAACTGAGCGTCGACGGCGTTCCGACGGCGCCGATCCCACGCGGCGCCGTGAGCGACGACGAGGATCCCCATGGCAGCCAGTACGGGGTTCCGCTCGGCCCGCGATGGTTGCCTCAGCGGATCGACGTCGTTTTTGCCGGCCAACGACTCGATGCGGGAACCAGCGGCGAGCAGACCTTCGACACGCCGCGGCTCGGCGATCTGCCGGTCCGGCAAACCCTGTGGACCGTCCACGGACCTCCGGCCGCCGAACCGGTCGACGTGGTCGAGGAGGAAGGTCTCGATCAGGAATTGACTCGGGCAACGAGTCTGGCCGCGGTGATCGAATCCACGTTGAAGCCGGGCGGCAAACGCCCCGAGCAGATGAGGACGTGGTATCGGACCTGGGACGCGCGGCTGGCCGCGTCGTGCGATGCCCTGCGCCGGCGGCTGACCAATGTCGCCGGCAGCCCGACGGCCCAATCCACCAGCGAAAGCCTCGACGCGATCCAGCGCCGGCGCGAGGAACTCGCCAAGCAGACGCCGGCGGGCGAGGCGAGCGAGAATGCCCCGGCCGAAACGCCTTCCACCGGCGAGCCCGAGGGGCTCTGGCGGCTGAGCCTCGACCGCGCCGGCCCAACGGCCCGACGGGTGGTCGATGGCGAGATCGGTGCCATCTCGCTGCCTTATCGCCGGGCCGAAATGCCTTGGTACACCAGCCGCTTGCCGGGCGCATTGGGCTTGGCGGCGATGCTCGTGGCGATGTACCTGGGCGCCGCCCGGGGGGTTCTGTCCGCCGTGGCCTGGAAGTGGCCGCGGCTGTTGGGCGTGCTTCTGGGATTGGCGTGGTGGCTTTTCTTGTCTCCGAGCCTTATCGGCTGGGCGATCGTGCTAGTCAGCCTTCTGACGGCGGCCCGCTGGGCCTGGCGAGACCACCGGCAGGCCGACTCGGCCATCGTCCCGCTTGGCTGATTCATCCCCCTGCGTTGACGGCGAGGTCGTCCTGTGGTAAAAAGCACGGTTTCCGCCGGCGGGCTTGTCGCGCTCAGGAACGCCGCCGTGTCGCAGTTCCCCCGCCATGGGCCGATTTTCCAGGAGTCAACAGGTGTCCATCAGCGAACGTGGCAAAGAGATCAAACGTCGCCGTCATCGTCGGAAGAAACTGGCTCATTTCGCCAAACGGCTCGAGAAAGCGACCGTTTCCGAACGGGCGGCCATCGCCGAGAAGATCCGGAACATGACGTCCGGCTGCGAGGTGATCATCCAGCGGTGGGACCTCCAGCAGCGCTGAGCCGGCGTGCCAGGTTTCGGCGCCTCGGCACCGCCGGACAGGTCCGGCAATAGCACTCGCGGGGCAGTGCCTTGGAGGGGTATTCCCCGCGCCAGATGTAGCTCTCCACCATTCCGTGGGTTGTTACGGCGGTGCCCCGCGGAGAGTGTTGTCCGGACGGAGCCTTTGTGCGGTGGTTTGTCACCCCGCCAAAGAGCCCCACTTGCAAGGGTTATCTCATGCAGGCAAAGACGAAATTTCTATCCATTTTGCTCATCCGGCACAAAAATGCTTGACGATCGGCGCCAGCATCATTAGAATCAGAGCACGGCTGGGTGGATCCCGCGCTGTGGCAAGGGCACATCCACCGAATTCGAGTCTTGTGTCATGCGATCTGTGAAAGAGTGCGGCACTCGAAGTGAGAGGACTCGCGCGATGAAAAGGCTGCTTTGCACGGCGTTCGTTCTTCTCCTGTTGTCCGTGATCGCTACGGGCACCCAGGCCGGCGTTGTCTTCCTGACGGCTTCGACGCTGGCGGATCTGACCAGTGGAGGCCCGGTGGGAGGCGGGAGCCCGCTCGTGACCAACATGAGCAACGGGATCCTTCACGCGGAAGTGTTTAGCCATGCATACCCGGGCAAATCGGGCGGCTACGTCTATTTCTATCAAGTGAACGACACCGGAACGGGCTCGGATTCGTCGATCGAGATGCTTACGCTCGCCACGTTTGCCGGCGCCGGCGCCGATCCGATCATGGGATGGCTCACCGGGGACCTTCCCAGTGGCTTCTTGGCCGGCAGCCAGTTGCCGGAGAGCAGCGGCTACCTCAACGCGCAAAGCGTGGCATCGTTCTACTTCACGGAGCGCGGCGACGCGGTGATCAGCCCGGGCGAGGTTAGCAAGGTGC
Source organism: Planctomycetia bacterium (assembly GCA_026401055.1). Taxonomy (GTDB): domain Bacteria; phylum Planctomycetota; class Planctomycetia; order Pirellulales; family Thermoguttaceae; genus JAPLNP01. Next base: position 5,795 of record JAPLNP010000350.1, on the reverse strand, counting down.
TCTACGCGGTGAGCATGTTCGCCCCCAGAACGATCATCGGCAACCTGATCGGCGCGAGGGTGGGTAGCGGCGACGTGATCGGCCCGGTCGTGCCCGAACCGAGCACGCTGGTGCTGATCGGCATGGGCTTGGCCGCGATGTTCGCCGTGCGTCGACGCATGTGGTGAACCGTCTCGATCTCAGCCGACAAGAACAACAAGAACCGGGACGCCGTTGGGCGTCCCGGTTTTTTTGTTCAACTTGATGTTGGGGACGTGACGGGCGCCACACAGAGGAGGATCCGAGCATGAGCGGGAGCAACGCCACGTCGCGGCGGCGGTTCGTGGCCGGCGCGGCGGGCGTGGCCGGCGCGATGGCGTGGGCGTCAACTCGCGTGCAAGGAGCGGCAGCCGCCGGGCCGTGGCGCGTCGGCTGCGGCCGGCGCGAAATTACGCCGCCCCTGGACGTTGGAATCCTCATGTCCTCCGGTCTCGGCCGATGGGCGCCGTTCGACGGCGTCCGCCTGCCGCTTCACGCCCGTGCCGTCGTGATCGACAGCGCCCAGTCGCGGGTGGGCCTGGTGGCGCTGGATCTCCTCGGGCTGGCCGGCGACGCCGTCGGCGGCATGGAGGATTTCAAACGTCGCGTGGCGGCCCACGCGGGAGATGCCCTGAAAGCCGAACAGATCGTGCTGACCTCGACGCACACGCACTCCGGGCCGGAGACGTTGGCGTTAACCGATCTGTGGCGCGGCGAGCCGTTTGGCAACTGGGTGAAGATGTTGGCCGAGCGGATCGGCGCGGCGTTAGCCGACGCGGCGCGATCGCTGCAACCGTGCCGCCTCATGGCCGGCTCGATCTCGGGTCCGGGGCTCTCGGTGAACCGGCGGGTCAAGACCGCCCGGGGCATCGTGTTCTCGGGGGCCGTCCGCCCGGACGACGCCGTCAAGACTCCGGAGGGGCCGACCGACGATCAAGTCCGCGTGGCGGCGTTTGTCGATCCGTCGGACCGGCCCTTGGCCATCCTGGTCAATGCCACGGCCCATCCGGTTTACGAGATGTGCATCAAGCAGGTCTCGCCGGACTATCCGGGCGAAATGGCGAGTCTTCTGGACGAGCGGCATCCGGGCGCGACCTCGCTGTTTTTTCAAGGCGCGTCGGGCAACATCAACTCGCCCGAGGTTTCGACCGGTCCGGCGGCGGCCCAGCGCCACGGCCGGCAACTGGCCGACCTGGTAGACCGAGCGCTGGGGGACCTTCGCCCGGTCCAGGGCAGTCAGCTTGCGCTACGCTGGCGCCAGATCGAGCTTCCGGCCCGATCGATCGAAGGCAAGCCTCAGGAGGAACCGCTTCGGGCAACGCTGGGGGCGGCGAGGCTGGGCGACGCGGCGATCGTCTTTCTGCCGGGCGAGCCCTTCGTGGAAATCGCCTTGGCGATCCGCGAAGCCTCACCTTTTGACTTCACCGCCGTGGCCGGATATGCTGAGGGCTACATCGGCTACATTCCGACCGACCGGGCGCTTCGCAACGGCGGCTATGAGACCGGCCCCGGCCGCTGGTCCCGGGTCGCCTTGGGCAGTGAGGCGATCGTGCGCCGCGAGGCGGTGGAACTGCTGAAGTCGTTGAAGGACGATTCGTGAACACAACCAACGAGACGTGGTAGAGGAGAGCTTGAGCATGAGCGGGAAAAACTCGATATCGCGGCGCCAGTTCGTTGCCGGCGCCTCCGGTTTGATGTTGGCGGGCGCCGTGGGAGCGGCGGAAGAGAAGAAGACGGCTCCCACGCCGAGTTCGCCCTTGGCGATCGACGGCGGCGAGAAGGCCGTCAAGACATCGCCGGCTTCGCAGCCTCGCTGGGGCGAACCGGAACGCAAGCAACTCGACGCGATGCTCCAGCAGGACTCGTTGTTCTATTGGGGCGGACCGCAGACCAAGCTCCTGACGGAGCGATTCCAGGAGTTCTGCCCGGTGAAGCACGTCCAGACCTGTTCTTCCGGCACCGCCGCGATCCACATCGCCGTGGCGGCGGCCGGCATCGGCCTGGGCGACGAGGTGATCACCTCGCCGATCACGGACATCGGCTCCGTGATCGGCGTCCTTTACCAGCAGGCCGTGCCCGTCTTCGCCGACCTGGGCGCGGGGACGCACAATCTCGACCCGGCCGACGTCGAGCGCCGGATCACGCCCAAAACCAAGGCGATCATCGCGGTCCACTTGACGGGCAACCCGTGCGATCTGGACGCCCTGAAAACCCTGGCCGACCGCCACAAGCTGATCCTGATTGAAGACTGCGCGCAGGCGTGGGGGGCGCGGTACCGCGGGCGGCCGATCGGCTCCATAGGGCATATCGGCTGCTTCTCGCTCCAGGATTCCAAGCACATCACCTGCGGCGACGGCGGCGTGGTGGGCTCCAGCGATGAACGCTTCGGGCCCTTGTTGCAGAAGTACGCCGACAAGGGCGGCAACCGGACGAAGTGGGGTGGGTTCGACGGATTCGCCACGAACTACCGCATGAGCGAGCCGCAGGCCGCCGTCGCGGCCGCCCAGCTCACGCGACTGGAGGCCATCGCCGCGAAACGCAGCCGCCTCGGCAACCTGTTGACCGAGAAGATCGCCGACCTGCCCTGCCTCATCCCGCACGAAGTCCATCCCGAGGACCGCGCCGTCTACTGGTTCTACATGTTTCGCCTGCGGCCGAAATCGCTCAAGTGCGGCCGCTCGGAATTCGTCAAGGCGCTCGTGGCCGAAGGCGTGCACTGCTCGGGCGGGTACATCAAAGTGCCGCTCTACGGCGAGCCGGTGTTTCAGAACCACGGCTTCTTCGCCGGGCGATGGCCGGTGAAGGAGATGGGCCTGACCACGATGGACTTCACCAAGCACAAGTGCCCCAACGCCGAGTCCTTGCTCGCCGAGGGCATTCGCGTCTACACCTACGAATACATGACCGAGGAGTACATTCTCGAAGTCGCGGCGGCCATCCGGAAGGTGGCGACGCACTTCGCGGCGTGACCCGGCGACGTCTGGCCGTCGACCGTCCCCCCTGCCCCCCAACCTTGCCCCACCAACCTCCGCGAGTCCCGGAAACGGGAGAGTCCACGGCCGCCTCTGCCGTGGTAACGACAGCCCCACCATCAAGAGGCCGCAATCACCCCCCCATTGACCGCCGGCACCGCGCCGACGGATACTGATGACTGGGGCCAAGAGAACGTTTCCGATTCCGACACGTCTCCGAGTCAGTGCAGACTTCCCGTCAATTTGAAAGGACCGTCTGATGAATCCGCCGAGGAAGAACCGTCGTGAGTTTCTGGCAACCGTGGGCGCCCTGGGCGGCGCGTCGATCCTCATGGCCTCGACGGGGGCTCGCCCGGGCCACGCCGCCGAAGCCGCGGAAAAGCTCGCCGTCGACGGCGGCACGCCCGTGCGAACCGACGCGCTCCATGCCCAGCCCTACGGGCCGCAGTTCTACGACGACGTCGAGAAGCAGGAACTGCTCGACGTGCTCGCGTCGAAATCGCCGTTCCGCTGGCGGGGCGACGACTCCAAGGCGCTTCAGTTCGAGAAGGCTTACGCGACCCACCTCGGCGTCAAACACGCCATCGGGGTCACCTCGGGAACGACGGCGCTGTTCGCCGCCATGGCGGCCCTGGAAGTCGGCCCGGGCGACGAAGTGATCCTGCCCGCCTGGACCTGGTACGCCGACTACGACAGCATCGTCCTTTCCGGCGCCCTGCCGGTGTTTGCCGAGATCGACGAGTCGCTGGCCATCGATCCCGGCGACATCGAGCACCGGATCACGCCGCGCACGAAGGCGATCGTCCCCAGCAACCTGCAGGGCGGCGTGGCCGACATGGACCCGATCCTCAAGATCGCGCGCAAGCACAAGCTCCGCGTGCTGGAAGACTTCTCCCAGTGCGTCGGAGGACGCTACAAAGGGAAATTCCTTGGCTCGATCGGCGACATCGGCATCAACAGCTTCCAACTCGGCAAGACCATCACCTCGGGAGAGGGCGGCGCCGTGGTCAGCAACGATCCCACGCTTTTCGAGCGGGCCGTCCGCTTCCACGACGTCGGCGTGATTCGCTCGCCCTACGCCGAGGAGTTCAAGGGCGGCGTCATGGCGGCCTTCGCCGCGTGCAACTACCGCATGAGCGAGTTCACCGGCGCGGTCCTCAAGGGACAGGTCCAGAAGTTGGACACGATCTGCTCGCGACTCCGCGCCAACGCCAAGAAGGTTCGCGAGGGCATCGCCGACCTGCCCGGACTGAAAATGCGCAAAACGCCGGACCAGGAGGGCGATCTCGGCGTGACCGTCTTCCTCGACCACGGCGACCGCGAGCGCCGCGACAAGTTCCTGCGGGCGCTTCGGGCGGAGGGAATCGGAGCCTCGGGCCCGGGCGGTTCCGTGATCCTGCCGATCGACGAACGCATCGAGAAGAAATCGACCGTCCACCCCGACTGGCCCAGCTTCAACACTCCCCAGGGCAAAGCGATCCGCTACGGCGCCGAGTGCTGCCCGCGGACCATCGACATCATCGACCGCATGGGCGGCGTCATCATGGACCCCAACTTCACCGAGGATGACCTGAAGGACATCGTCAAGGCGATCCGCAAGGTGTACCTGGCCATGCACAAGGCGTAGCCGGTTGCGGACCGTGGAGAATCGTAGTGGAAAATCGTAGGGTGGGCCGAGCGCAGCGAATCCCACCAACAGGATATCTGCATCGACCCATCCGCAAGGAGACTCGAATGACCGTTTCCAGGAAGATCACGCGACGCCGCGTGCTCGAGCGGGGGCTGGGCGCCGCCGCGACGGGACTCGCGCTGCCGTTGTTGATCTCGTGCCGAAACGACACGACCAATGCGAAAAGCGGCTCCCCGGCCGCCTCGGGCGAAAAGGAGCCGCCCTCGGGACCCAACGACCAGATCGCCGTCGGCATTATCGGCTGCGGACGGCGCAACGGGCAACTGGTCACCGGAATCGGCGGCCAGGGACAACCGCCCAAGAACGCCCGCATCATCGCCGTGGCCGACCTGAACCTTCTTCGGGCGAACCAATGGGCCGCCAAGTACAAGGCCGAGGCCTACCAGGACTACCAAAAGCTTCTGGATCGCAAGGACGTGGAAGTCATTATCTACGCCACGCCGGAGCATTGGCACTACCTGCCCTGCATCCATGCGTGCCAAGCCGGCAAGGATATGTACGGCGAACAGCCGCTCTCGCACACGATCCGCGAGGGCCGCGCCATGGTCGACGCCGTCCGCAAGCACAAGCGGGTTTTCCAGACCGGCGAACAGCAGCGGTCCCACCCCGAAACCCGCAAGGCCGTCGAGCTGATCCTCAACGGGCGGATCGGCAAGGTCGAGCGGGTCATCGGCTACAACTACCCCAGTCCCTACGAGTCCAACTTTCCCGCCCAGCCGATTCCCGACGGGCTGGACTGGGACCGATGGTGCGGGCCAAACGAAGTCGTGCCCTACCACACGGACATTTACCTGTCGCGGGTGCCGTATGTCCGCGAGCATTACCTGGCTCGACCGGCGGAGAAGTACGCGGTTGGCCCGGGCTGGATGTCGTTCCGCCCCTATTCGGGAGGCGAGTTGCCCAACTGGGGCTGCCACGGATTGAGCATGGTCCAGTGGGCGCTGGGGATGGACAAGAGCGGTCCGGTCGAGGTTTGGGTCGAGCCGGCCGAGAAGCTCCCAAAAGTGGTCTACAGCAACCCCGAGACCCGCGATCGCGGCGACGCCATGTCGTCGAAGAGCATCATCCACTACAAATTCGCCAACGGCGTCGTGCTGGAACTCTCCGGAACCGAC
>JAPLNP010000536.1 GCA_026401055.1 Planctomycetia bacterium | reverse complement strand
TGGGCGACGCGAACGCCGTGCTGGTTCAGGTGCTGGCCTCGACCCTGCTGCACATCGGCAAGCCGGGCAGCGAGGCGTTCGGCGCCATTTTCGGCGGCCTGCTCTGGGGCGTACTCGTCTACCGCACGCGGTCGCTACTCTCCGGACTGGTACAACATGCCCTGCTCGGGCTCTCTCTGGACTGGTTCCTCTGCTACGGTTAGGTCTGTAGAGTGGGTCGAGGCCGCCGACGGCACGATACGCTTCGCTCACGTTTCATGCGGCCGAAGCCACCAGTATCCTTTTCCCGCGAACCGATGCCCCGTCAGCCCCGTATGCAGCCAAAGTGGTAATTCGCGGTGGTCTTGAGTTTCCCGTGTCAGACCAACCGCGACAGGGGACCAGGAAGGTTGAACCTGATCGGGCGGCGTGGTGTCCGATGCTTATGGAAGAGGAGTCTTGCCGCGATGTTCCGCTACCCCTACCAGATGCATGAATGCCCGGTGTGCGGCCGACCGCTCGAGGTCCGCGACGACTATGCCGGCCGGGAAGTCATCTGCCCACATTGCCGCGGTCGGTTCGTTGCCTGCCGGTCGACCAACCGCTCGACGGGCACGCCGCCGGACGCGGAATCCCTGTTGGGCAGAGCAGACCGCCTGCTGCGGATCTCGGCGCGGCAACTGTGGCTCGCCCGGCGAACGAACGCTCAGCCGACCATGTGATCGCCCGCCCGGGCGTCGACCGAGTTGTCGAGGCAAAGGACGCTCTGCGAGACGGGCGCGACTGCGCTGACCTTGGGGTTTCTCTCAAAGGAGTAGCTTCCCCACTCCATCGCCAGACAGAACACGGCGATCAGAACCGCGGCCAAGGAGATGGCGAGCAAAACGGTATAGAGATCGGCCCGGGCGAGCACGGCCATAATGCCGCCGCCGCGTTTGGGTTTGGCCTTGGGCGTCGCTTCGGGCTCTTCGCGTACCTCGGGCTCGGGTTCGGGCGCCGGTTCGAGGTCGGATGGCGGTTGGTCCTCGGCGGTGGGATCGGGCATGCCCTCGCTCGGCGGCATCCCGAAATCCTCGTCCGGCATATTCAGGTCTTCAAATTCGTTGGGCACGGTCTCTCCTCGGCAACGGACGGCCACGGCCTTATCATCGCGTCAGTATCCAGTATAATTGTAGCCCTGCCGCAATGCCACGGTGTGGTTGTTCCCGAATCATGTGGCACAGCCGCCCCCGGCTGTGTCGGAATTTGCACAACGATGATCCACAGCCGAGGGCGGCTGTGCCACATGACACCGTAGTGGATAAGCGTACCCATCCCTGGGGTAACACGCCCTCATGCCCACCGAATCACCCTCCAACCCCGCCGTTCTGATTACCGGCTCGTCCACCGGGATCGGCGCGGCCTGCGCGCTGGAGTTGGATCGGCTGGGCTGGCGGGTGTTTGCCGGCGTCCAGGCCGAAGCCGATGGCAGGCGGCTGGCAGAGAATGCCTCCGCCAGGCTCATGCCCGTCCGGATCGACGTGACCGACGAGGCGTCGATCGCCGAGGCGGCCGGGATCATCCGCGATGCCGTGGGCGAGAAGGGCCTCGGCGGCCTGGTGAACAACGCCGGCATCGGCGTTCCCGGTCCCCTCGAAGTGGTGCCCATGGCGATGGTCCGACGACAGTTCGACGTCAACGTGATCGGCCCGATCGCCGTCACCCAGGCGATGTTGCCGCTGGTTCGGGCGGCTCGGGGGCGGATCGTGAACATCGGCTCGGTCAGCGGCCGGATCGCCGCGCCCTACCTTGGGCTCTACGCCGGGTCCAAATTCGCGCTGGAGGCACTGACCGACTCGCTCCGCGTCGAGGTCCGCCGCTGGGGAATCTCTGTTTCGATCGTCGAGCCGGGCTCCGTGGCCACCCCGATTTGGGAGAAATCCCGCGCGGCGGCCGACGCCATGGCCGAGGAAGCGCCGCCCGAGGCGCTCGAACTGTACGCCGCGGACATCGCACGCTTCCGCGAAGTCACCGGTAAGGCGGGCGAAGCGGCCATGCCCGTCGAAAAGGTGGTCCGGGTCGTGGTCCACGCTCTGACCGCCCGGCGTCCCCGCACGCGGTACCCCGTGGCCGCCGACACGCGAATGGCCATCGCAGTTTTCCGGTTCCTCCCCGATCGCGTCCGTGACTGGCTCATCCGGCGGCAGTTCGGGCTGTCGTGAAGTGTCGATTTCATGCCTACCAAGACACAACCATCCCTGAGGACTTTCGCGGACTGGATCCGCGCGACCGACGCACACGCCGAGCGCCGCCTCGCGCTGGCGCGCCAGAGCGAACAGATTTTCGACGGCGAGGAGATCGCGAGCGAGATCGAGCGCGTGGCCTTGGCCGACCGGTTGGAGCGGTGGCGATACCAACTCCTCAACGAGCGTCGCGACGAGTGGACGGCGGAGGACCAGCGACTGGCCGATGCCCTGGACCTGGCGGCCGGCCGGATCGCCCGGCGGCCGGCCCGGCCCCCGCGACACGCCCGCCGAGCCGTCCAAAATGCGTCTCGTGCCGAGGCGACGTGGGAAGCGGCGCTGGCGTGGCTGGAACCTGATGCCGACCTGGCGGAGCTTTCGGCCCGGGCGGCGGACGTGACCGCGGCCGAGTTCGGCCCGCTCGCGCCGGACGACTCTGGCGTCGGCGGTCGGCGGATGCTCTTGTACGCGCCGATCTACCTGTCGAGCTATTGCGTGAACCACTGCGTCTATTGCGGGTTCAACTACGCCAAGGGCATCCAGCGGAGGCACCTCGGCGTCGAGGAAGCCGTCGGCGAGGCGAAGGTGCTGTTGTGTTGGGGGCTGAAGCACCAACTGTTCCTGGCCGGCGAGTTTCCGCGACTGCATACGACCGAGTATTTTGTCGAGATCATCCGCCGGTTGGTCGCGTTGGGCGTGCGACCGGCGGTTGAGATCGCGCCGCGGGCGACGTCGTCTTACGCCGCGATGGCCGCCGCCGGGGCGTGCGGCGTCACGCTCTATCAGGAGACGTACGACGAACGTCGCTACGCAAGGTACCACCCCCGGGGCCCCAAGGCGTCGTACGATTGGCGTCTGGAGGGGTTGGACCGGGCGGGCGACGCGGGCATGGAGCGGTTGGGGTTGGGGGTCCTGCTCGGGCTGGCCGACCCCCGGGCGGACCTGCTCGCTTTGATGCGCCACGCCGATTACCTGCACGGACGCTTTCCGGACCGCACGCTGGCGTTCAGTCTGCCGCGGATCAACGAACCGCCCGGGTCGTTCCGGCCGCCGTTTGTGGTCGACGACGAGACGTTCGTCCGTCTCTATTGCGCGCTGCGTCTGGCATTTCCCAAGGCACAGTTGGTCCTCTCGACGCGGGAATCGGTGGCGATGCGGAGCCGGCTGGCGCCCATCTGCATCACCCAGCTTAGCGCCGGCAGTTGCACGGCGCCGGGCGGGTACGCCCAGGGTACGACCGATGCCCAATTCCCGATCCACGACCGGCGCAGCGTCGCCGAGGTCGCCGATTGGCTCCGCCGCGCGGGCTTCGCCCCGGCGTGGGACATACCACCGCGTGGAGAGTAGCAGGTACGCGCTCACGACCTTTGGGTGCGGCGGTTTATCGCCGCTTCTTTGAGCGATGTAAAGGAGGGAATGACGGTTTTGGGCGAGAGTCCACGCAGTTCGCCGACCACGGAATCCGGTGCGAAAGCGACAACAAATCGCCGCACTCCAAAAACGCATGGCGCGTGCGATCACACACTCTGGACTCCGATCCAGCAGTACCTTGACATCACAGGAAAAGCTGGTATGGTGCCGCCATGAGAACCACCGTCCGCATCGACGATGCCCTGTTGGGTGAACTGAAGGAGAGAGCACGACGGGAGGGCGTTTCGTTGACCACGCTGGTCAATCGGATCTTGCGCCGCGGGATGGAGTTTTCGGAAGAGGGCAGCGGAAGGTCCCGGCCCTACTGCGAAGAGACGTTCTCGATGGGCGAACCGAGCGTCAACCTGGACAAGGGCCTGGCCCTCGCGGCATCGCTCGAAGAGGAAGAAGTCCGCAAGAAGCTCGTCCGTTGGAAATGAAGTACCGGTAAGGAGAACCCCATGCCCATCGACGCCCTTCTCATCCTCGACGTCGTCGTCTTCGTCGGCTTCATCGCGGCGGTCATTACGGTCGGAATCGTGATGAGCCGGCACGAGGGCGACAGCGAGTCGTATTTCCTCGCCGGCCGCGGACTGAGCTGGTGGCTCATCGGCTTCTCGCTGATCGCGGCCAATATCTCGACCGAGCAATTCGTGGGCATGTCGGGCCAGGCGGCCGACTACCTCGGTCTGGCCATCGCCAGCTACGAATGGATCGCCGCGATCACGCTGGTCGCCGTCGCCTTCCTCTTCCTCCCGACGTTCCTCCGCAGCGGCATCTACACGATGCCCGAGTTCCTCGAACGCCGCTTCGACCACTCCGCGCGGACCGTGATGTCGATCATGATGATGGTCACCTACGTGGCCGTGACGATCGCGGCGGTGATTTACTCGGGCGCGAAGACGGCCGACGTGTACTTCGACGGGCAAGCGGTGTTGGGCTTGTCTATCGACGTCACGACCGCCTCGTGGATGATCGGCCTGCTGGCGGCCGTGTACGTGGCGGCCGGCGGACTGAAGGCGTGCGCCTGGGCCGACCTGCTGCAAGGCTCGGCGTTGATCGTCGGCGGGGCGATCGTCCTGGTCCTGGCGATGAGAGCGTTGGGCAATGCCGACCCAGCGGCGCTGGGACTCTCGCCCGAGTTGGCCCAGGCCGGCGGAATCGAACGTTTCCGCGAACTCAACGCCTCGAAGCTGCACATGGTCCTGCCGGCTTCCGACCAATACGTCCCGTGGACGGCGCTGGCCATCGGTCTGTGGATCCCAAACTTCTACTACTGGGGCCTCAATCAGTACATCATCCAGCGGACTCTGGGGTCGAAATCGCTCGCCGAGGGCCAAAAAGGCACCGTCTTCGCCGCCGCGATGAAGCTCATCATCCCGTTCATCGTCGTCTTTCCCGGCATCATCGCCTTCAATCTCTATCGCGACGACATGCGGGCCGACGCTGACGCGAAGGACAACGCCGAGACGCTGGCGCTGTTCGAGAAACATAAGGCGGATCCCGCTGGCTCGGGCATCGCCTTCCAGCTTAACCGGGATTTTGCGAAGACGCATCCCGAGTTGGCTTCGGAGATCGCGCGGTTCAACGGGGCGGCTACCGGCGTCGCCGTGTACAAGACTGACCTCCCCGACGTCAACGAGATACAGATCGAGAAGATTCGCGCCAAGAACGCGAGCCTGCCGCCAGACCAACAGATCGTCATCCAGAAGGAGCTGATCGGCTACAAGTTCGACTCGGCCTTCGGGCTATTGATCAGGAAGCTGATTCCGCCCGGGCTGCGAGGATTCATGTTCGCGGCAATCCTGGGGGCGGTGATCAGTTCGCTGGCCGCGATGCTCAACGCCGCGTCGACGATCTTCACGCTGGACATCTATCGGCAATACGTCCACCGCTCCGCCTCGGAGCGAAGCCTGGTGCTGGTAGGCCGCGTGTGCGTCATCGTTTTCGTGGTGATCGGCGGCGTCGTCGCCCCGTGGCTCGACGACCCCCGGTTCGGCGGCATCTTCACCTACATCCAGGAATTCCAGGGCTTCATTTCGCCGGGCATCCTGGGCGTGTTCCTCTTCGGACTGTTCGTCAGGCGAGCACCGAGGATCTGCGGCCTGGTCGGCCTGCTCTTGAGCCCGGTGGTCTACGGCACCCTGAAGCTCGTCGCGCCGGAGATGGCTTTCCTCGATCGGATGGCAATCACGTTTGCGTGTGTTCTGGTGGCTTTGGGGCTACTGACCCTGTTGCGCCCGTTGGAGAAACCGATCGAGATGCCGGTGAAAACGACGATCGTTCTGGAATCTTCCCGCGGCGCGAAAATCTTCGGCGTCGTGGTGATTCTCGTCACGCTGGCGCTCTATGCTTACTTCTGGTAGCCGGTGGTAAGGACACGCCAAGAGGAGAACTACGTTGCGAGCCCCGACTTCTGGCCTTGCGACGATCGCGCTCGCCGTTGCCTTGCTCGCTCTGGGCGGCTGTGGCCGGCTGTCGTCGGGGCCGGTCCACGCGTGCAACATGAAGTCGACAAGCTGGGCGGCCAAGGCCAACGGAGCCGTGCCCGGCATCGACGAGGCCTCCGTGACCGCGATCACGCTCTCGATCGGGACAAACGGCCAGACGAACGTCTATCCGGTCGTCATCTGGAGCGATTTGTCGGGCGAGGCGCCGGGGCAAGTCCGCGGCACGGGCAATGCGACGATTTGCGTGGGCTCGCACAGTTCCGCGGACGGGCGCTGCGTGCAATTCGAGTGGCAAGAGTCCGACGGGCAAGTCGGCCCGGTGATCATCGCTGGGGTCCCCCACGATTTGACCAGCGGTTTCCTCTTTCTCGTCTCCACGCGGCAACCGCCGTGTGTGATCGCCCAGGTGCCGTACAATCTGGCCGACTTTCCCACGGACAAAGACGCCTTGAAGAAACTCGCCGAATCGGACCCGACGATCGGTGACTTCTTTCGCAAACACGCCGGCACGGACGCGCCGCGGTGAGACACATCCGCAACGGCGGCGCTTTACTTTTGTGGGCCGGTCGCGTACGCTGGGGGACGGACGTGGTGCCTCGTTTCCTGGAGTCCCGCGCTGGGCTGCTACAGCTCGAACAGCCCCGCCGATCTGGCCGCCCACATGAGACAGCTTCGCCGGGCGGGCGCCGGCGGCAGTTTTGACCACGCCCTTCGCTGCGCTCGGGGACGTGCGGCACGTCCCAAGAAGAAGGTGCAATTGTCCCCACCAGAAAAGCAAGGAGCCGCTATCATGCGAGCCATTCACCTCTGTGCAATTCTGTCCTGGGTCGTCGCCGCGCCGGCGCTGGCCGGTGACGCTCCTCCGGCCCCGTATCCGGACCATCGCGACCTGTCGGTCTACCGCGACGCCAGCGGCGTCATGCGTCCGATCCGCTCGCCGGCGGACTGGGCGATCCGCCGCGGCCACATCCTGGCCGGGATGCAGGAAGCGATGGGCCCGTTGCCCGACCGGTCGAACCTGCCGCCGATGGACGTCCAGGTGAAGCAACGCCTTGAAGGCGACGGCTTCACGCGGCTGACCCTCTCATTCGTGCCCGAGGCCGGCGACCGCCTCGCGGCGTACCTGTACTTGCCGACCGGCGCCGGGCCGAGCGACCGCCGGCCGGCGATGTTGGCGCTGCACCAGACGTCGATGCTGGGCAAGGACGAGATGGCGGCGCCGACCGGCCCGCCCAACCAGCGCTACGCCGACGAACTGGCCCAGCGCGGCTACGTCGTGCTCGCCCCCGACTACCCGTCGTTCGGCGACTCAAAGGACTACGGTTTCGCCAAGGACCGCTACGTTTCGGGCACGATGAAGGGGATATTCAACCACATGCGGTGCGTCGATTTGTTGTGTGCGCGGCCGGAGGTCGACCCCGAGCGGATCGGCGTGATCGGCCATTCCCTCGGCGGCCACAACGCCATGTTCGTCGGCGCGTTCGACCCCCGGCTGAAGGCGGTCGTCTCCAGTTGCGGTTGGACGCCGTTTCACGATTACTACAAGGGCGACATCAAGGGCTGGACGAGCGACCGCTACATGCCGCTCTTGCGCGACAAGTACCAGCTTGATCCCAACCGCGTGCCGTTCGATTTCTACGAGGTCGTCGCCGCGTTGGCTCCCCGGCCGTTCTTCTCGAACTCACCGATCGGCGACAGCAATTTCGACGTCGGCGGCGTCCGCAAGGCGGAGGCCAAGGCCCGGGTGATCTACCAGTTGCTGGGCAACCCCGACGGCCTCGAAGTCCGCTATCCCGACGCCGAGCACGACTTCCCGCCCGAGTCGCGACGTCAGGCCTATGCGTTCATCGATAAAACGCTCCATCACAAGCCGGTTCGGGAGGCGCCGTAGCCATCAGGTGGCTATTGTGTTGATCCGGTCGGGTGCTTGGCCTGC
>JAPLNP010000509.1 GCA_026401055.1 Planctomycetia bacterium | reverse complement strand
CCGCACGTACGCTCAACTCAAAGCTCGGACTGCCATCGACATGCTTCGGGACGCCCAGGCCTCCGGACGATCCCAAACAACTCAGTCACTCCACTACGCCCGTGACGGATAAGAAAAACCCCATATCCTTGCTACAGTCTCAGTTTTTATTTCATATTTGCCTATTTGATAAACGTGATCGACGGCCCCGCAAATCCTATCGACACCAGATCCACCGGCCCCACCACCGGATAATTCACCGACATTGCCCGGATCGCCGACCGTGACAAATTCGATATCAACAGCCTGCGCGGTGAAGGTGTACGCCGTCAGCGCCACAAACAGAACTATGTTCCGTAGCAGACCTCTCACGATTGCTTTTCCGAACATTTTGCACCCCTCAGAGTTGAGTGAACCACGCCCTCCCTTCGATCTTCCGGTACGACCACCGCACCTCATGGAGGGGCATATGGTAAAACCCAACATAGCTGGGATCTTCCGGTAACGCAATCATAATTTCTCCAATTCCCGCGAATCTTTGCATATTTACCACCCCCCAGACATGTGGCGGCATTGGCCGGGTGCCGTGTCCACGCTTGCCGCGGACGTGTTTCGGGGGGCAGAATCGGGCGATGATTCGGGGTCATCGAGAATGCTGCAAACGATACAACGTCGAGGGCAAGGCTCACTGCCTGACGTTCTCGTGCTTTCGATGATTGCCTCTTTTCTCCCCGGGCCGCGATCTTGTCGCGAGATGCTCAACGCCTTGGAGCCATGAGGCATGTCCACGACAAGCGTGGACACGGCACCCGGCAGGGCCTCGTCAATCGCCGCAGGCCTCGACCTACCCTACTCTTCGTCGTTCTCATCCCCGTCCTGTCCCAGCACCTCCGCCAGGAACCGCCCGGTGATGGACTCTGGCGTCCGGCTGACCATTTCGGGCGTGCCTTTGGCGACGACTCGGCCGCCTTCGTCGGCGGCGCCGGGGCCGAGGTCGATCAGGTAGTCGGCCGACTTCATCACCTGGAGATTGTGCTCGACGACCAAGAGCGAATGGCCCACGGACAACAGGGCGTCGAAGCAATCCAGCAACTGGACGATGTCGGCGAAGTGCAAGCCCGTGGTGGGCTCGTCGAGAATAAAGAGCGAGCGGCCCCGTTTGGCCACGGTCATGTACGCGGCGAGCTTCAGCCGCTGGGCCTCGCCGCCGGAGAGCGTATTGGCCGGCTGCCCCAGCCGCACGTAGTCCAGCCCGACGTCGATCAGGCGTTTGAGCCGGGCTTGCACCTAGGCCGAGCCGCGAACGAACGTGAACGCCTCGCGGACCGTCATTTCGAGCACCTCGGCGATGTTCCGCCCGCGGTACTTGATCGCCAGGATCTCCTTGCGGTACCGCGTGCCGCCGCACTCGGAACACTTCATGTAGATGTCGGCCAGAAACTGCATGTCGATCGCGATGTGGCCGTCGCCCTCGCACACGGGGCATCGGCCGCCGTCGACGTTGAAGCTGAAATGGCTCGCCGTGAGCCCCCGCGTCCGCGCGTCGATCGTGTCGGCGAACACCGTGCGAATCTCGTCGAACGCCTTGAGGTACGTCACCGGGTTGCTCCGCGGCGAGCGTCCGATCGGGCTCTGGTCGACCATGATCACGTCGTCGATCTGCCCGTCGCCGAAAACGTCGTCGTGGTCGTACGGCTTGGGAGCGTCCTTGCGGAGCCGGCGGCAGAGGGCGGGATAGAGCGTGCCCTGGACCAGCGTGCTCTTGCCCGAGCCGCTCACCCCCGTGACCAGACACAAGAGCCCGAGCGGAAACTCGACGGTGAGGGGTTGGAGGTTGTTCCCCCGCGCGCCGGCCAGCCGGATCCAGCCGCGGCTTGGCCCGCGGCGGCGTCCGCTCGCGCCGATGCCCCGCCGCCCGGCGAGGTAGTCGCCGGTAAGGCTTCCGGCGTCCTGCTCGATTTCCTCGGGCGTGCCCTGAAAGACGATTTTTCCGCCGCGTTCGCCGGCGCCGGGCCCGATTTCGATGACCTGGTCGGCCGCGCGGATGATGGACTCCTCGTGCTCGACGACGACAACGGTGTTGAGCCGGTCGCGGAGCCCGCGGATCGCCGTGATGAGTTGGCCGATGTCGCGGGGATGCAGTCCGATGGAAGGCTCGTCGAGGACGTAGAGCATGTTGACCAGGCT
>JAPLNP010000189.1 GCA_026401055.1 Planctomycetia bacterium | reverse complement strand
TCGGTCGATCAAGTTGTCTTTGACGCCCAAGCCTTTGTGTTTCTTGAGTCGCTCCAGGGCCATGTTGTACATTCCCAGGTAGCCCTTGTTCTGGAAAAATGCGTAGTTCTGGACCCCGTGGGATTTCGCCGTGCCCGCCAGGGCCTTCTGCCCATCGGCCACCTCATCGCGGATCAACACGCGATCGATCGCTTCCGCGTGTTCCAGGCAACTCTGGAAAGTCTCCGCGATCGTGGCAAAGTACGCCTGGGCCGCCGCGACGTTGGGTTTTCTCGGGTCGCCATTCATCGCGACCAAATAACAGCCGAAACGAGTGATCGCGTGCTTGCGGTTCGGTTGCAGGATAAAATGATCCTCGCATTGAATCCCCAAAGACAAACACGCTTGCTTTGCCCTCCTCAGTGCCTTTGCGAACGACAACTCAGACTCGTATCCCAGCGCATCTTTCAGGACGTCCTCATCCCAATGGGTGGCGCCATTAGGCTTACCAAGATCCTCGAATCCGGGACGATTGTCCTCAAAATGGAATACGGTCTGTGGAACCTGAGACATAGCGAACCTCCACAGGGGGGCATGATGATCGGCATTGTGGCGCGGGTCGGCAAGTCGACGCAAGCCGAGCCTTCAAGTAGCTTTCACCCTACCATAACGATTTCTCAGACAAAAGGTACCATGGGGGCACCCTGCGGGTCGGATTGACGCCCGCCGGCGCTTCGCCAACAATGGTACGTTTGATCCGGAGCAACACCCAAAGGATATCTCCGCATCCTTCCCCCCACATGCAATGCGGGGGCGTTCACGCGCACCCCTAGCCCCTGCCCCCTCTCCATGAACTACCTCAAATCCCAAGACCCCGAACTCTGGGCCGCCATCGAGGGCGAAATCCAGCGCCAGCACTGCGGGCTGGAGATGATCGCCAGCGAAAACTACACCAGCCCCGCCGTGATGCAGGCCGTCGGAAGCGTCCTGACCAACAAGTACGCCGAGGGCTACCCGGGCAAGCGTTACTATGGAGGATGCCAATGGGTCGATGTGGCCGAGAACCTCGCTCGCGATCGGGCCAAAAAACTCTTCGGCGCCGAACACGCCAACGTCCAGCCTCATAGCGGCTCGCAGGCCAACGCCGCGGTCTATCTGGCGGCGCTGGAGGTGGGCGACACGGTGCTCGGGCTCGATCTTGCCCACGGCGGCCATCTGACCCACGGCTTGAAGATCAACCTCTCCGGCCGGCTGTTCCATTTCATCGCCTACGGGGTACATCCCAAGACCCACCGGATCGACTTCGACCGGCTGGCCGCGCTGGCCAAGGAGCACAAGCCCAAGATGATCGTCGCCGGCGCGAGTGCGTATCCCCGCGAGATCCCGCACGCCAAATTCGCCGAGATCGCACGGGACTGCGGCGCGAAGCTCATGGTCGACATGGCCCATTACGCCGGGCTGGTGGCCGCCGGGCTGCACGACGACCCGGTGCCGGTGGCCGAGTTCGTGACCACCACGACGCACAAGACGCTCCGCGGCCCCCGCGCCGGGCTGATTCTCTGCCGCGAGGAGTTCGCCCGGGACGTCGATCGCGCGATCTTCCCCGGCACGCAGGGCGGGCCGCTGATGCACGTGATCGCCGGAAAGGCGGCGTGCTTGGGCGAGGCCCTGCGGCCCGAGTTCAAACGGTACGCCCAACGGATCATCGACAACGCCAAGACGCTGGCCGAGGAACTTGCCGCCGGCGGCATCGTGCTGGTGAGCGGCGGCACGGACAACCACCTCCTGTTGGCCGACGTTACCCCGCTGGGCACCACCGGCCGCCAGGCCGAAGAAGCACTCGACCGTTGCGGGATCACCGTCAACAAAAACATGATTCCTTTCGACCCTCGCAAGCCGATGGATCCCTCGGGCATCCGGATCGGGACGCCGGCCTTGACCACACGCGGCATGGGCAAGGACGAGATGCGAACGATTGGCCGGTGGATCGTCGCGGTGCTCAAAGCCCCGGACGACGAGCCGCTCCTCGCGAGAACCCGCTCTGGGGTCGAGCAGATGTGCAGCCAATTTCCCGTCCCCGCCGCCGTGCTCGAAGATCATTAGAGAGAAAGTGCCGCCGCCATGGCCAAAGACAGAATCCTGATCGCCGACGACAATCCGACCAACGTCGAGCTGCTCGAAGCGTACCTCAGCAACCACGACTGCCAGATCGCCATCGCGGTCGACGGGCGGGACACGCTCGAGAAGGTGGCCCAGTTCAAGCCGGACTTGATCCTCTTGGACATCATGATGCCCAAGCTCAGCGGGTTCGAGGTCTGCAAGAAGCTCAAGGAGGACCCCACCACCAAGGGGATCATGGTCCTGATGGTCACGGCGTTGAACGAGCTGGGCGACATCGAACGCGCGGTGAACGCCGGGTGCGACGATTTCCTGAGCAAGCCGGTCCACAAGGTGGAACTGCTCAAACGCGTTGACACGATGCTCAAGCTCCGCCACATGACCGACGAGTTGGAGCGTCTGCGGAGCTACATCGACGGCATGGACGACTGAACGAAGGTACTACTCCGTCAGAATCGCGTCACGGGCTGTTTCTGCACATTCTGGATGGTGATCTTGGGATTGGGGGTCTCGGAAGGAATGGGCAATCCTTGGTCTCGCAGGAGCGCCACGTGCTCTTTCATGGCCCATTTTGCCTGGTACAAACAGTCTTCCACCGAGTGCCCGATCCCCGCAAAACCCTCTAAATCGGGCGAGTAAAACCCGAAAAAGTCGGGTTCCTCGGTCGCTTCGATGACGAGTGAATAGGGCAGTTCAATCATGGGGTCGGTTTCCTGATGTCGACCGGATGCCCGCCGCTTTGAGGATGCTATGGCACGTGCCCATCGGCACCTCTTTCGCTCCGTGGTAGTCAACGCGGATCAGCTTATCCCAGCCGGCTTTTCCATAATATCGAACCGAGCCATTTTGCTTCACGATACGGAAGCCCTCTTTCTCCAAGAGTCGCACCAGTTCGGTAAATCTCACGTCCGCTCTCCAGACAGTCCTTTGATGAGTATACCGCCCAAGCTGGGTTCGGGCAAGTCGTCTGGAAGAAGGGGACGCGTCTGCTGCAAGAAGAAGGGAAACGGAGTCGCCTGTTGCGTTGGGACTGCCGCATTGCCTATTGCCCGCAATGTGATCACATCCTCCGTGAACTTCCGTGTTCCCCGTGGTTAGCACAATCCCTGACCACCGAATCATCGCAGAGTACGGAAGAAGGGGACTGCTGAAGGCTTGGTCGAGCGTTGCCCACGAAATAGGCAAAAGGCGGACGCCGTGCCAGAAGTGGAGAAAATATCCAGTTCTCCATAACTTCTTTTCTGAGCGTAAGTTATGATTTATCAGCCGTCCACCGACGTGGAGGCACGGTACCGGGTTTGCATTTTCGCCGGGAATCATCCCTCGGCCGAAGACCGATACGCGAGGGATGCCTTTCGTGGCGGCCAAAACGGTCTGTCACGTCTCCATCACAAAACAAGTCTGGTTTGAAAGGAGGGGGTAGTGACTCCCAAAAAGGTACTGGCCCTGTGCCGCGAAAAGGACGTCAAGGCGATCGACATGCGGTTCATGGACTTCCCCGGTCTGTGGCAGCACTTCACGATTCCGGCCTCGGCGCTGGACGAGAGCGTCTTCGAGGACGGGCTGGGATTTGACGGATCGAGCATCCGCGGCTGGAAGGCGATCAACGAGAGCGACATGCTCGTCGTGCCCCAGCCCGAGACCGCCTCGTTGGACCCCTTCACCGAGTTGCCCACCCTGGCGATGATCTGCAACATCCAGGACCCGATCACCCGCGAGGACTATTCCCGCGACCCGCGCAACGTCGCCCGAAAGGCCGCGAACTACCTCAAGACGACGGGCGTGGGCGATACGTGCCACATCGGCGCGGAGGCCGAGTTCTTCATCTTCGACGACGTGCGGTTCGACAGCCAGCCGAACCTGGGTTTCTACTACATTGACAGCATCGAGGGTCAGTGGAACCGCGGCCGGATCGAGAACCCGAACCTCGGTTACAAGCTGCGCTACAAGGAAGGCTACTTTCCCGTCCCGCCAGCCGATCAACTGATGAATCTCCGCAACGAGATGATGCAGACGATGATCGACTGCGGGCTGGACGTCGAGTGTCAGCACCACGAGGTGGGCACCGCCGGCCAGACCGAGATCGATCTGAAGTTCAGCAACCTGCTCCACGCGGCCGACAACATGATGCTGTACAAGTACATCGTCAAGAACGTCGCCGCGCGGCACAACAAGACGGTCACCTTCATGCCCAAGCCGCTGTTCGGCGACAACGGCTCCGGAATGCACACGCACATCTCGATCTGGAAAGGCGAGGACCCGCTGTTCGCCGGCAGCGGCTACGCCGGGCTGAGCGACATGGCGATGTACGCGATCGGCGGTCTCTTGCGTCATGCGCCGTCCATCTGCGCGTTTGCCAACCCGACCACCAACAGCTACAAGCGTTTGGTGCCCGTCTTCGAGGCCCCGGTCAATTTGGCGTACTCGCAGCGGAACCGTTCGGCTTCCGTCCGGATTCCGATGTACAGCGCCAGCCCGAAGGCCAAGCGGCTCGAGTACCGTTGCCCCGATCCGAGTTGCAACCCGTATCTGGCGTTTTCCGCGATCTTGATGGCCGCGTTGGACGGGATCCAGAACAAGATCGACCCGGGCGAGCCGCTGGACAAGGACATTTACGACCTGACGCCGGAGGAGTTGACCAACGTGCCGACCACGCCCGGCTCGCTCGAAGAAGCGTTGGCCGCGCTTCGCCAGGACCACGAGTTTCTGTTGCGAGGCGACGTTTTCACGCCCGACGTGATCGACACCTGGATCTGGTACAAGACCGAGAACGAGGTGGACGCCCTGCGGCTGCGGCCGCACCCGCACGAGTTCTGCATGTACTACGACATTTAGCGTCATCCAGCCGCTGCATCTTTCGACACGGGCCCGTTTTTCGGCCGGGAACCCCAGACTTCCCGGTCGGCGGGTCCGTGTTGCTTTGCGCGAGTTCGCTCCGGCCGTGGGATCGGGCCCATTGACAGCGGCCCCATTCCCGCTAGCATGATGGGATTGCCGGGCCGGTCGGGCCGCCTCTGGGCGGTTGTCTCGTCGGTCCCCGCCGTTGTTTCACCCGCATCCACACGCCCAACAAGCCTCGGGAGATCCACGAAATGATCGAACTGGGAATGCACACGGACAACTGGCGCGTGCTCAGCGCCAGTTTTGAAACCGCCTGCCAGGCCGCCGTCAAGTTCGGACTGGAGCATATCGAGTTCGCCGTGATCCACGGCCAGAATTTCATCCAGGCCATGGGCTACGACCCCGGCGTCTCGTTGCAGTCGAACCCCCTGGCGCTGCGGCGGTACCTGGACTCGCTGGGCTTGAAGGTCTCGCAGATCGACGGCTCCTACCCGATGATGGGCCCCAACGGCTCGGCCTTCGGCGTGCAGTACGTCCAGCAGTCGATCCGCTTCGCCGCCGACATCGACTGTCCGATGGTCGACACGGTCGACGGGGCGTTCGAGATCGAGGGCTTCTCGCGCGACGAGGTCTTCCGCATCACCTGCGACAACTACCGCCAGGTGTTGCCCTGGGCCGAGGACTACGACGTCATCATCAACGTCGAGCCGCACGGCCCCTACACCTGCGACGGCGATTTCATGCAGCGGCTGTTCGACTATTTTGACTCGGAGCACCTGCGGCTGAACATGGACACCGGCAACACGTTCATCGCCGGACTCGATCCGCTGGAGTACCTCAAGCGGTTCCGCAAGTACCTCTCCCACGCCCACATCAAGGACGTCAGCGAGGGTCTGGCGGCGGCGTGCCGCGGGGAGGAGACGGGCATCGCCTGCAGCGAGGTGCCCATCGGCGGCGGCGTCAACGCCGAGAACATCAAGCGGTGCATCGCCTACCTGAAGGAGACGCACTGGAGCGGCGCCATCTCGATCGAGTGCAACGGCGCCGACGAGAACATCCGCAAGAGCGTCGAATTCCTCCGCGGGCTCTTGGGCTGAGGGGGCTCGAGAAGAGGGTGACCAACGGGTGACACGTCGCCGGGCCGTCCACTCGACCCATCGTTGCCGCGGACATTGGCGGGGCTCGCCGCGCTCGAACCGTCCTACCACGTGCCCTACGGCGTCTTGAGGTCGAAGTCCTTTTGGTTCTTGCCGCGCTGCACGTCCAATTCGATTTCCGTCTGATCGTTGTATTTCGGCGGCAGGACTTCCTGCATGATCGACTGCACCGGACTGTTCGGCGTGTCGTACAGCTTCTTCTTGCCCACGACCTTCGAGACTCGAATTTGGACTTTGACCTTTCCGACGGGTACTTGAGCGGTGTACTTCCCGGCCTCGATTACCGCGCCGGCGGTGCCCGCCTTTCCGTCGACGGGAAAGAAGCTGACGGACCCGGTATTGGCCGGCGTGCCATTCACGGTCACGGTGCCCGTCACCTCGCCCATGGGTGGCCCCTTTGCGCAACCGGCTACCAGCGCCGCCACGGCCAAGAGGCAACCGACCCACGCCGACGTCAAGGTTTTCGCGAAGCACTCCATGTCGAACTACTCGCTTTCGTCGATCACTTCGGCACCGTTCATCGTCCCCAGTGCCTGCCAGATATTGAGGGAAATCGTGTTGCTGAAGAACTGGACCGAGCCGTCGCACATGCAGACGTTCACCCCGCCGACGTGGCGGCTGCGGGCGGCGGATACCTGGGCCTGGCGAGCCCCCGCGACGGCCGGCATCAACGGATCTCGATCATTCTGGAACCAACCGTTTTCGATGATGTCCGGGGCCGATGTATTGGGGGTAACCAGCGTGTGGAACCGGCAGACACCGTCGTCGTTCTGAATGTCGCCCCGCCAGTCGTTATCATCCGTGCTCTTGGGCTTCAACGTTTCCGACATCAGCAACGTGTTCGACAACCCGTCGGTGATGTCGGTAAACCGGGTGAGCCGCGGATATTTGCGATCGCCCTTGACGTGCGAGAAGGGGGCGATCGCCGCCGGCTCGACGACCTGCCCATATCGGGAATTGCCCCAATTGATCACGTAGTTGCCACGCTGGCGCTGATAATAGCAAGCCGGCGCCGACAGGTCCGCGTCGCGATCGCTGGGACAATCGTACATGGGCACCTGTTGGCCCGTCAAGCCGTCGAGCTTGTACGGGATCAAACACGGCGGTAGGTAAAAAGGAGACTGTAGCAAGGATATGGGGTTTTTCTTATCCGTCACGGGCGTAGTGGAGTGACTGAGTTGTTTGGGATCGTCCGGAGGCCTGGGCGTCCCGAAGCATGTCGATGGCAGTCCGAGCTTTGAGTTGAGCGTACGTGCGG
>JAPLNP010000309.1 GCA_026401055.1 Planctomycetia bacterium | reverse complement strand
CGCGGACGCGGACACAAGGTCGTGCTCGGGCCCAACCTTCTCGGGAACGTCGGATTCGGAATAGGTGACAGGCACCTTTTGTGCGAAGCACCCTTCGGGCCCTGGGGGCAGAAGGTGCCTGTCACCTTTTCCGGGTATCGGCTGGTCGATCGAAAGGCCGAGGCTCAGGGCAATCCCCACGCCGGCGGCGGCAAAGATGCCGAGCACGAGCAATCGGCGAACGCTTCTCATGGATCTTCCGTGATGCCAGGGTCTTCTTTTGGAGCGCGGCGATTCGTCGCCGCTTTGGCGCCGGACTTAGGGTCAGCCGGCTCCGTGAGCGTTCACCTACAAACGGTCATGCCCCGTTTTCTCGGCCGCTCGAAAAAGCGGTGATGAATCACCGCACTCCAAAAGGTCGCTTTTCCGACGACTTACTGCCCCGACAACACTTCCACGCGGCCCGACCGTTTGGGGTCGGGCAAGCTCACCTCGAACGTCTTTCCGCCCCTCTCCAACACGACGCCTCGCGGATGGACCTTGGCGAGCCGAAACTCGATCGGCCGATCGTTGGCGGTGACGACCAATGTCCTGCCCTCGGCGTAGACCTTGCCGTTGACGACCGCGACGCGTCGCCGCGGGCCGACGATCGTGCTGGAGATCACCAGGCCCAGGCTTTGCGGATCGGGCGGCGTTTCGGCGGCCTCCTGTTTCTGCTTCTCGGCTTGTTGCTGCTGCTGCTCGGGCGTCAGCCTGGCGACGACCTCGTGGAAGGGGTCGGCGCGGCCCGGCAAGCCCGAGGCGGCGGTCATCCTCGGATCGTTCTTCATCCAGTTGACGACTTGCTCCCACGGGGGCGTGGGGTGTTGGCTCTCGTGGTCATCTGATCCGACGGGTTTGGGTTTGGACGTCATCGCGGCGGCCGCGGCGGTTTGGGCCTCGGGCTTGCCGGAGGCGGCCGGGGGCGACCGGCGTGGCACCACCCAACCCCACACCAGCGGGGCCCAGAACCAAAGGGCGGCCACCGCCAGCAGTCCCAGCGCGGCGGCTTTCTTGGGATTCGTTGTTGTCTCGCGAACGAGCCGTTTGAGCAGTTTCTTCGAGTTCACGCTGCGGGTCACGATCCGGCGGCGGGGCCGCTTGGGACCGTCTCCTTGGTTATCGGTTGATCGGCAAGGTTTTCCTGATAGGAACTCTCAGCTTTATCGACAAAAACCTCCAGGCTTATCTTGCACATCACAGAACCCCCATCCTTCCCTGTCTCCACTTCCTTCTCTATCGTTACATTTTCAATCCAAATCGACTGCGGCAGACGCTCCAAGCTGCCGAGGAAATCGAAGACCTGCGACGGGGTGGCTGTTAGCCCCATCGTGACCGGGATGCTCGCGACGCGATCGTGCTGGACGATCGGCTCGGGGTCGAACCGGGTGGTGTGCGCGCCGGCCGCCTGGCCCAGCGCGTCGATCTTGCCCAGCAAGCTCGATAGTTGGCCCCCGCGCGGCGCCGTCTCGGTCCACGCCCGCGTGTACTGGAGCGTCGACTCCAGTTTCTGCCGGGTGGCGTCGAGGATCGGTCCGAGGTCGCCGGTCTGGGCGCAGTACTCCCGCTTCTGCTGTGTCTCTTCCTTGAGCCGGCCGATCGCCTTTCGGATCGGCAGGTATACGGCCAGCACGTAAATGGTGACAAGGCCACAGATCGCCGCCAGGACGATCCAGCCGCCGGGTTTCGAGTTCTTCGGCATCGGTGTCATTGCGGGGACCACGTTGGCGACCTGGTGTCGTTGGCTTGGGCCAAGTTGTCCGGGCCGGTCGGGCCGGAGGGCTGGCCGTAGCCGGGGCGGACGACGATCGTGGCGGCGAATCGCATGGGTGCCTCTTCCTTGCCCTCGGCGTCCGGCTGCTGGGCAACGCTCTCCAGCGAGTCGAGTTCCGCCTTGGCCACCAGCGGCGAGCGAGCCAGTTCGCCCAGGTACCGGTGCAGCAGATCGACTCGACGCGTCGTGCCCGAGAGCGTGGTGATCGTCGGCGCGGGATCCATTCGCTCGCGCAACTGCCGGAGGTCGCGGGTGGCGGGGGGCAGCTTGGCGCCGGCGGTGTCCTCGGCCTCCTGTTGGGTCCGCGAGAGCGCTCGGCTCGGGTTTGCCCGGCGGGGGGCGTCCGTTCGGATTTCGACGCGGTCGAGCGTGATCGACTCGGGCAGCGGTCCGAGCACCGCGGCGAGGATCTGGGTGCGTGGCCAGGGGTGACGCAAGTAGGTGAACAGTTCCGCGTCAGCCCGGGCGGCCTCCCAATGCGGCTGTAACTGGTCGCGTTGGCGAGTTTGGGCGACAGCGGTGTCGTACTCGGCCGTGGCGGCGGCGAGTTGCTCGCGGGCCCGGCGGCATTGCTGATTCTGGGAAACGGCGACGGCGGCCAGCAGCGCGACCGCGCCGAACATGCCCGCGGCGCGCCAACCGTGCGAGTGCCGGTTGGCGGTTTTCTGGCGGTATTCGGCGGGCAGAAAATCGATGTTCTGCATGGTCAGTTCGCGGTTCGCATGGCCAGGCCGGTCGCGATGTCCCACTGGCCGATCCGGCCGGGCAGCGCGGACGGTTGAAACACGCGCAGGGGGTTACCCAACTCGCAGGGGACGTCGAGCCGTTCGTGCAGCGCGTCCGCCAGCGCGGTCGTGGCTTCGCCGCCCCCCAGGACGATCCGCGATAGCGGCTCGCCGCGGAACGTGACGCTGTAGTAGCGGATGCACATCGACAACTCGTGGGCCAGGCGATCCAGCAGGGGGCGCGTGGCCTGGTCGATGCCCCGGGCGATCTCGGGATCGCGGCGGTCGGCGCGGCGGTCGCCGTTGTGACGTCGCAACGCGGCGGCTTCGGCGAGCTTCATTTTCAGGCTTCGGGCGACGGACTCGTCGAGCAGGTTGCCTCCAAAATCGACGCGCTTGATGAACATGGGATGATCGCCCCGGGCGATGAGCGCGGTGGTGATCGATGCCCCCACGTTGACGAACATCACCCGCATCTGCTGATCGGCTTCGCGTCGGAACTGGGCCGAGTAGCAGCGGAGCATGGCGGTCGGTTCGACGTCGATGGCCACGGGCGTCAAGCCGGCTCCGTCGGCGACGTCGAGGAGATGTTGGACGGCCGGGCGCGGGCAGGCCAGCAGGATCACCTCGCGGCGGAGGGCGTCGCCCTGCCGAACGTTGTCGGCTTCGAGGTAGCGGAGTTCGGTTTCGGCGGCGTCAAACGCAATCCGCGAAGCCGCCTCCGCGTGGATCACTTGCCGCAGTTCGTCGCCGGTACACTGGGGAACGCGGATGTTCTGCACGAAAACGTTGCCCGCGGCAAGGCACAGCACCGCGTCTCGGCCGCGGAAATCGCGTCCTTCGCGGGCCTGGCCGAGGGCCTGGACGATCCGCGGCGTTCGGGTTGTCGGATCGTCGGAGGCGGCGGGCAGATCCCAACGGACGGCCTCCCGAATCTCGGTGCTGTCGCTATTGAGTATAACGAGTTTGATCGACCGGCTGCCGATGTCGACCCCGATCGGGCCGCAACGCCGATGTCTGGACAATCCGACCATGTCAGTTGGGGGTTGGGGGTCAGTGTTTGGGGGCTAAAGTCCCACATCGAAACATACGCCCAGGTTGCGCGTTGCTCAAATCTCCCGTGGCTGCCACATCTTGCGACGCTCCAATCCCTATATCCCTCACCCCCAACACCTTACCCCCAATCCCTCATCTCAGTTCCCGCCGTTGTCGATCTGGGCGGCGACGTCGGGCTCGATCCGCGCGGCGTCCAGTCCGATCGCGGTCAATCCGGTCACCGGGTTGATCGAAACAAACGTCCGACGACGCTCGGCGCCTTCGCCCGCCGTCAGGAGAATCACGGTGGCTTTGCTCTCGGTCGTCTCGCCCAAGGGACCGAACTCGACGTCCGCCGCCTCCTCCAACGAAGCTCCAAGGCGGACCACCCGGGCAATCTCCACCGGCGCCACGATCCCCGGCAGGTCCGCCAGATTGACGATGTGTTGGTGCGGAGGATCGTTCGGGTTGCGGAAGATCGCGCTGGGCAGGGCGTCCAACGTGCTGTTGGTTCCACTGTGTTCGAGGATGTATCGGCTGTTGCTCGGGTCGAAAGTAACGCGATACCGGCTCTCGTGGGTGACGGCCAGTGATCGGGCGTAGGCCAGGTCGGACGCGAGGACCCGCGCCGCGCACTCGAGCTGGTCTTGGGCGCCGGAGCGGGCGTTGGGCAGGATCGCCGCGGCGAGGATCGCCATGATCGCAATGACGATCAACAGCTCGACGAGCGTAAAACCGGCAAAATGGCGTCGCGGCGGCATGGGATCAGCGGTCGACGAGGACTTTCAGTTTGCCGCTCTTGAGCAGGTCGTTCTGCTCGCGCAGCAGTTTGTTCTGTTCGCGCAATTGCGACACGATTTCCTTCAGTTGGCCGATCATCTCGATCCGCTGTTCGACTTCGTTGCCCAGCGGGACGGGGGGATTCGGCGGGGCGGCGTCGGTTGCCCGATACGAGTTTAGCACGCCGCCGAAAAGCACAATGGCGGCGATCGTCACCACCCAGGTCGCGCGTCGAGTCATGGTTGGTTCTCCTCGATTGAATGGGTTTGGGGGGTTACACAGGGGACTGTCCCGATTTTCGCGGCGCGGCGGATGTTGCCCCGCCACCTCCCGTTTTCGCCGCGAAAATGGGACGGTCCCCCCTCGCGCCACGGAAGGAGACAGGTCCATTTTTCGGCCGACGCTTCACCCGCAAAACACGTTTTCGGAGCCGAAAAATGGACCGGTCCCCGCTCGGCCCACCCTACGTTTCACCCTACGGGTTCTCCTTCCAGTCTATCATATCCCAGCGGAGGCCCTCGTCGTCATCGTGGGGCACGTAAACCGGATCGTTCCCTTTGCTCCAGTGGTACGTGATCGGCGTCGAGTCCGGTTTGACGGTCAGTTTGGGCACCGGGCTGTAGCCTCGGGCGTTCATCCACATGGGGAAGTAGGCCAGGACCGTGCCGTAGTTCGACCAGTATTGAGCCGCGAAGGAGCTGTAGTAGCTGCCCCAGTTCAGGGTCTCCCACGGTGTCCGCTCCTTGATGTAGAATTTCCTCGTAATCACGCGGCCCGTGAAGGCGAACGTGGCGGTCGCAAGGCTCTTCTCGATGAGGAAATCGTCGAACACGGCCAGCAGGCCGCTCAGGCTCCCTCCGGCCGTGGCTTTGACGTCGAAGTCCCTGCAACTCGCCACGGGCAGCCGCAGCGGTTGGCTCGAGCCGTAAAGGCCGGGCAGGTCGACCGGTTGGAAGCGGACGTTCGTCCCCTCGATCACGATGTCCTCCGAGCAGAACAGCGAACCGCGGATCGTGACGTTGTTCTTGATCGTAACCGTCCCGCTGCGATAGCGGATGCCCAAGGGATTGGTCAAGGCGTCGGGCTCCAGCGTGGTGTTTTCGAGCGGCGACGGGACGGTCGGGACGGCATAGCTCGGACCGCCCGGGTAGATCTGATACGCGGTCAGGCCCGTAGGTTGCACCCAGTCGGCGGCAGCCTCGCAACGGGCACGATCGCTGGTCGACGCGCCCAACGCCGTGACCAGGGCCCAAAGGTGGGTCGTGTCCTGGTCGGTGTAGCGGAGATGCACGGGGCCATTGAATGGCCGATAGTCCGCGCCCACGGAGCCGCGCATGGAGTTCAGGTCCTTGAGGTAACGCTGCCATGCGTCGGAATCGTTCGGGTAATGGGGGGCGATTCTGAGTTGCCCTTGGATTCGCACGGATCCCTCGATGCGGCAGGGGATGTCGATCTGGAAGCTGTCGTACTTGGTCTGATAGACGGTATACCCCTGCATCCGGGTCCAGTCGGACGGTTCGTCGGCCGCCTGGCGGGGCACGAGTTGCATGACCGCCCGAATGCGATACGTCGCTACCTGGTCCGGACTGGCCGGGTTTTCGGCGAAGCCGGTCGAAACGATGGTGACCCGATAGGGGTAGTCGGCGTAATCGGAATCCGCGGCCGCCAGCGTCGGGTCTCCAGGCGAGAAGGTGGCTTGGAATCGCTCGTGCTCGCCGAGCGATTCGGCGAAGCTGGAGCTGGCGCCACCCCAGTCGGCGGCGTGCATCCGCTTGACGGCCACGATCAGGCCGGTGACGGCCGCCGCCCGCGCGGAACTCTGCCGCCCGGCGTTCTGTTGGATGTGCAGCCCGGTGGCCTGGCTCCGCAGGATCGAGTACGAGACGCCCATCGTCAGCGCGATCAACAGGATCACGACCAGGACGGACATGCCTCGGCGGTCGCTCGCGTTCATTTGCGCATCTGGTAGTAAAGGGCCGCGGAGCCGAGGAATGCCATTGCCTGCTGGCCGCCGGGGTCGTCGCCAATCGCCGTGGCCCCGGGCATCAACTGCAGTTCGATCCGCAGCCACGCCTGACGCAGTCCGGTCTTCGAGCCGTAGAGCCCCTGAACCCAGGGAAGGTCGTCCCAATCGAGGTCGCCCGCTTGGTACGAAGTCCACTCCGCGGCGGACGGCCGCAGTCGGCTCTCGAAACGCACTGCCCCGCGAAAACCGGTTCCGACGGGGCAACTACGCATCAGGTCGGTCAGCATCACGACTTGGCTGGACGAGGCGTTCTTGATCCCGTCGATCCGCGACGCCCACGTCGTCAGATCGCTCACGGCCGGAACAGTTCGCGTATCGCTCGGGGCCGTAATCTCGACAAGCTGGTGGGGATCCTCCGGATTGGGACAGTAAATGATCAATTCGTTGAACCGCGGCAGCCCGTTCGGGTCGACGGGCGATCCGCTCGGGTGCCAGATCACCACGGTGTCGGGGAAATGCCAGCCGGCCTCGACCTCCGCCAGGACGAGGAAGCCGGGGAACGAAGGGCTGGCGGTTGCCTCGCGGGCCATTCGGGTGATGCGATCGATCGCCACCCGGGCGTGCTGGACGGCCTGACCGTGCCCGTCGCCGTAGGCGGCGTTGACTTGCACGGCCTTGCCCAGCGCGGCCAGCGCCGCCATCGTCATGGCCATGACGGCCGAGGCGATGAGCAACTCGATCAAGGTGAGCCCTTGCCGTGACGTGTCACGGGGGACTGTCCCGATGTTCGCGGCGCGGAGGACGCGGCTTTGCCAACCGGCGTCTTCGCCGCGAAAATGGGACTGTCCCCTTTGCGGTGATCGTTCGCTATAGCGGAGGAACATAGACAACCACTCGTCGGAGCCGTGTGAGTTCGCGAGGCCCGCGCCCGGGATCATCGTAGACGATGCGGACCTCGACGGCGCGACCATACCTGTTCGTTTGGCCCGACGGCAGCGACTGGCTCAGGTCGGACGGATTGACGTAACTGACGTGGACCTGCTGTTGCCAATTGTCGAAGAAACCGGCGGGAGCCCGGAAGTTCGAATGGCGCTGGCCGCCCTCGCCGTCGTCGGTACCCAACGCGATGCCGAAGCGATCCTCCGGCGGCCGGGTCTCCCAGCCGTCAAAATCGTCGATGTCGTCGAAGCGTTCCCGCGTGCCGGTCTGCAATTCCCAGGCCGACGCGGTGAAGACAGCCTGGTCCGGAGCGGCCCCCACGGCCATGTACCGCGAGCCGACCACCTCGTCCATCAGTTGCTGCGCCATGCCGATGGCCAGCGTTTGTTCGAGCGAGTCCCGCGTCAGTTGCATCGAACTGTTGATGCTCAACAACAGCGCCGAACCGGCGACGGCCGTGATCACCAGCGCGACCATCGCCTCGACCAGAGTGAACCCACGCGGCGACGAAAGCGCGTTCGGCTTTGTTAGGCGGGACCCTGCGGTTGACGTGGCGGCGAGCATCGTGAATCGGGCGCGAGGACGCGGCTGAAGAACCCCTGCCCCGACGGAACGGGCAAAAAAAAGAGCGCGGCGAGGTCCCCTCTCAGCTCCCAGCTTTCCTCGCCGCGCCGGTGACCCACGCCCCTCCCCGAGGCGCGAGTGCATCCAACTATAGATCGAAGCCATGCCGAGTCAAATGCGCGCCGCATCGACCCGCCCGGCGCGGACGTCGCCCAAGCGCGATCGCGCTGATTGGCTCGAAAATCGGCATGGCAGGGACGACGTCACGTTGCCGATCGACCCCGGCGCGGCGAGAACGCAACGCCCGACGATGCGAGATCGCAACGCCCGGTGATCCGGGCGGTGGACGGCAGGCGGCAAGTGGTGAGTGGCAAGCGGTTGGGTGGCACGCCCTGAGGTACGAAGGGCGTGGTTGAACCGCCGCCGATGCCTGCCACGCCCTTCGCCTGGGGCTCAGGGACGTGCCACCCACCAACCACCGACTACCGCTCACGCCCTCGGAGCGTCCGCCCAATCCAGCCCAAGATCGAGACAGACGGCCGAATGGGTCAGGGCGCCGACGCTGATGCGATCCACGCCCGATTCGGCGATCGCGCGGATCGTATCGAGATTCACGCCGCCGGATGCCTCAAGGACGACCTCGGGGGCAACCGCGTCGCGCTGGGCAACCGCCCGGCGAAGCTCGTCCGGGCTCATGTTGTCCAAGAGCACGATGTCCGGGCCCGCCGGCAAAACCGCGTCAAGCTGCCCGAGTGTGTCGACTTCGATCTCCACGATCACGCCGGGACGCAGCGGCTCGGGCACGTGGACGTCGATGAATCGCCGGGACTGGCGGATCGCCTCCGCGGGCGCGGCGGGCCTGGCCGCCGCCCGGGGCGAGCCATCCCACGCCGGCTGGGCCGCGAGCGCAAGATGGTTGTCCTTGATCAGGATCGCCTCGAACAGGCCCGTGCGATGGTTGCAGCCGCCGCCGCCGCGAACCGCGTATTTCTCCAGACGCCGCCAGCCGGGCGTCGTCTTTCGGGTGTCGTAAATCGCCGCCTTGGTGCCCTCGACGGCCTTAACGTATCGGGCGGTGAGCGTGGCGATGCCGGACAGCCGGGACAAGACGTTCAGAAGCGTCCGCTCGGCGGTGAGGATGCCGGCCGCGGGTCCTTCGAGAATCGCAATCCGATCGCCGGGCCCGACCAGCCGGCCCTCGTCAACCTCCGCCGTCCACAGCAGCCGCGGATCGAAGAACTCGGCGGTCATTTCCGCGGCGAGGAGGCCGGCCACCACGCCCTGCTGCCTGGCCACCACGACCGTCCGGCCGACTGCGTCGTCCGAGACCAGTGCCCGCGTGGTCAGGTCGCCCGAGAGACCAAGGTCCTCGTTTGCCGCCAGCCGCAACAGCGCGTGCCAGTCGGCCTCGATCGCGTCGTCCCAGTCAATCTGATGGAATTGCTTCTTCAAGAGGCACCTCGGTAGTGGTGAGCCCGCGACGGGCAAGCCCATCCTACAGCACCGTGCTTCAGAGCGGGAGTGGCCGGTTGTCGGTTGTCAGTGGTCGGTTCCGCCCACCGTCTACCGTCTTCCGTCTACCGTCTACCGTCTACCGTCT
>JAPLNP010000170.1 GCA_026401055.1 Planctomycetia bacterium | reverse complement strand
CGAATTGCGGTCCGGTCACCGGCGATGGCTGCATCGGACCAACCGGCGCCGCATCCCTCGCGGATGTCGGTGGCATGGTCGGACCCGGCTGCCCCGCCGCCGCGACCTGACGCCGCGGAGTGGAGGCAATTTGGAGTAATCGGGCAGCATATTCCGGCGCTCCGGTCATGCCCGTATGCGATTCGACAATTTGGCCTTCCGGCGTGATGACCACGGTGGTCGGCAAGGCGGTGACGCCGAGTTGCCGGGCCTCGGCCGGATAATGGTCGACGTTGAGCCTGACCGGCACGAAGTTGCGCTCAATCGTCCCCATCACCGCCGGATCGACGAAGACTTTCTGGTCCATCGTTCGGCAGGAGGGGCACCATGGTGCCCAAAAGTGGATAAGAACCAGCCGATTCGACATGCCGGCCTGCTGCCTTGCGTTTTGCAGGTCCGTCTGCCAGGGGATGCCCTGCTGCGAAAAAGCCTCGCTGGCCAGCAAAAAGGCCAGCACGATCGAGTGTAGATACCAGGATCTCGCCCACATTGCTGTCAGTCCCCCGCGCAAGAACAGAAAAGCGTTTCTCGTCAACGTCATTTGCTTATCGGAAGTCCGGGGTCTTGAAGTGGTGTAAAAAATGACCGATGATGCCGGAAATGCGGATTTTCCGGGTCGAAGGGGACAAATCCGGATTTTCAGGTTGCCGAAAGGGCGACAATACGGTATATGAAACTAGATGGTCTCGCCGGCGCGCCGTTGGGCATTTCGATGGCGACCAGCGGGACGGACGACCCCAGGGCATTGCGAAAGACCGGAACTCGGCGGAAAAATTGCACGAATTTCTCGCCAGCGGTCGAGTCGTGCCTTGACACGGACCGGGACATCGTTAAGATTGTCAGTAGGAAATGAGTTCTGCCTCGCAGGTAGGCGCTGTGGGCCCACGATTGAGGATCTTCGGGCCACCCCTCGGAAGCGACGTTTCTCCATGGGGGGGTAATGGTTGCTTCTCGACCCAGGTCTGCCCATGCTGACCGCGGGAGGGTCAATACCGCTCCCAGGCAAGCCTGGTTCGGTCATCAAGCCAGATAGAGACGAGCAGACTCCGTTTGTTGGTCGCCAGTGACGGCATTCTTGCGGTGCGAAAGCACTCTCCGGGCGTGCGGCGTGCGCGCGGCCGGCCGAATAGTGAAACGTTTTTCGCCTCCAGACGAAAATCGTCTTCTTGGTAAGGCCCTTGGGTCGCCAGACTCAAGGTCTGTTCCGTGATCTTGGGATCGGTCCCAAGCGTCGCGACTCAAGGACGCGTCCGCGCCTGAGTGAACTTCGATTAGGTGCCATATGGGAAAAAGGAAAAGCAGCGGCCGGCCTCGTGGTGGAAAGCCCAGTGGCCCCGGGGGCGGCTACCGCGGGCGGCCTCGCGGCAACAAGGATCGTCCCCACCAGAACCGGGACGCAATGCCCCGCAACAACGGCGAGCTTCAGGACGTCGGGGAACCCGGACCGGTCGAACCCGGCGGCGGCGTCCTCGAAATGCACCCCAACGGATACGGCTTCCTGCGCGATCCGAACATAAACTATTTGCGCCAGATGACCGACCCGTTCGTCCCGGGAAGCATGATCGACAAGTACGGCCTCCGCGAGGGCGTTCACATACACGGCATGGTCCAGCCGGGACGACGCCAACAGGGACCCCGGCTGCGCGAAATCACCGACGTCGACGGCATGGAGCCCGATAAGTATCGCGACGTCAAAGGCTTCGACGAGCTGACGCCCATCAACCCCGAAACCTGGCTCCAATTGGAAACCGGCCCCACGCCGCTGACCACCCGGGTCATGGACCTCTTGACGCCGCTGGGCAAGGGACAACGGGCCTTGATCGGGCAAGGGACAACGGGCCTTGATCGTCGCCCCGCCGCGAACCGGAAAGACCTTCCTGCTGCAACACATCAGCCAGGCCATCGCCACCAACTACCCGGACATCAAGCTGATGATGCTGCTGGTCGACGAACGACCCGAGGAAGTCACCGACATGCGCCGCGCCGTCCGCGGCGACGTGCTGGCCAGCAGCCTCGATCAGGAAATCGAAAGCCACGTCCGCCTTTCCCAACTCGCGGTGGAACGCTGCCGCCGCCTTGCCGAGATGGGCAAAGACGTCTTCCTGCTGATGGACTCGATCACGCGAATGGCCCGGGCGTTCAACAAATGGGTCGGCAACACCGGCCGCACGATGAGCGGCGGCGTCGACGTCAAGGCCCTGGACATCCCCAAGAAGCTCTTCGCCACCGCGAGGCTGTTCGAGGAAGGCGGCTCGCTGACGATCGTCGCCACCGCGTTGATCGACACCGGCAGCCGGATGGACGAGTTGATCTTCCAGGAGTTCAAGGGAACCGGCAACATGGAATTGGTGCTCGACCGTAAGCTGGCCGACCGCCGCGTCTGGCCGTCCATCGACATCAACCAGTCGGGCACCCGGCGCGAGGAAAAACTCCTCCCGCCCGAGACGCTCCATGCCGTCACCATGCTCCGCCGCACGCTGTCGTCGATGCACCACGTCGACGCCATGGAACAATTGACCAGCAAGTTGGCCAAGTTCAAGTCGAACCGCGATTTCATCGACCTCATCAGCGGCGTCCACGCGGCCGACTAGCGGCGGCCGGGTTTCGATCCCCTAGCGCCGTCGCCGCGCCGCGCGTCCTAGGGCGAGCGCGCCGGCCAGCCCGGCAAGATACGCCGCCGCGCTCGGTTCCGGCACGGACGCTTCCGCCGCCGCGGCGTGCCAGTGGGCGGCGAGGATCGCGGCATCCATGTCGTTGACCGCGCCGTCGCGGTTGAAGTCGCCGTCGGTCCACGTTGCCCCGGACGTTCGCTGCCAGTTGGCGGCGAGGATCGAGGCGTCGCGATCGTCGACCAGCGTGTCGAGGCTGGCGTCGCCGGGCACGGGATCGCGCAAGGCCGCGATCGACGTCCACAGCGACCACGCGGCGTAGGCCTTCTGGTTGCCGTTGAGCGGCTGGCTGTGGGCGCACGTGCAGTCGAACCAGTCGACGCCCTTCACGTGCGCTTTTTGCCAGGCGACGGCCCAATTGCGGTCGCGGATGCCGTTGCCGTCGCTGTCGTAGTCGCAGTAGTCGTCCACCAGCTTATCGCCGTAGTAGTTGCCGTCCGGGTCGTAGCTCTCGATGTCGGCGAAGTCGTAGAGGACCTTGTTGTTGGCGACGCAGTAGTCGCGGATCTGCTGGTTTCGCAGGAAGAGATTCTCCGTCGTCGAGCAGCCGTTGACGTGCCCGGTTATGTAGACGAACGTCACGTCGGGGTAGTCGGTCTCGAGCCCGGTCATCAGACTCAGGTACTGATTGATATTTGCCGCCGTGGTGTCGGCCTGGCCGCACCAGGACCACATGACGACGTTCACGTCGGCATTGGCGGAGTCGTCGAGGTAGGTTCGCGTTAGGGTCGGCCAGTTGGGACTGCCCAGATCGCCCTCGACGAAGTAGTCGTCGATATCCAGCGCCGTGTCGGCCGGCCCGTCGGCCCAGCCGAAAGTGTGGCTGGGATAGGAGAGCCCGAGGCCGCCGCCGTCCATGAACTCCCTGAGGTCCGTCATGCCGTCGATCACCTGGCTGCCGTGCGAGGTGTGTCCGTAGGCGATGTGGAGATGGTCCCTGGCGTTGAGGATGGCCGCCAGCGGCATCCCCACCAGCGTGGCGTCGCGGTGGTCGATAATGACCCCGGCCGCGAGGCTCGGACCGGCGGTGAGCGAACCTGACACCAGCGTGGCCGACAGCATCAAGAAGAGCGGACGAACAGACATCGCAGACCTCCCCGAGGCGTCCGCCGAGTGGGGGACACCCTAAAGAAGAACACGCCCTTGCCTGGCCTCCAGTCTAACGTCCCCACCCGAGCGATGTCAAACGGGGCCAAAGGACCCTGTTAGCTCCATTCCGAGAGGGCAGCTTTGTGCCCCAAACGGACCGTGATAGAATGGTGTTCCGCCGGTTCGGAGCCCATCACCCACTCCAGGAAAACGCTCACCATGCAAGTCACAACGATCCTTGTGGTCACCGCGATAGCCGTGCTCTGGTCGCCGGGGACGTCGCGCGGCGCGAATGACGATGCGCCCCCTGCTTTTGCGGTGGCCGAGACGTTCTGCGAGTACGCCGTCAATCCCCTGGGGATCGACGTTGTGCGGCCGCAGTTCACCTGGGTGCTTGGCTCCGACCGCCGCGGGACAATGCAGCAGGCCTATGAGGTGCTTGTGGCCGGCTCGCCGGAACGACTCGCCGACGACATGGGCGATCTGTGGGACAGCGGCAGGGTTTCTTCCGAAGAATCGGCCAACATTGCCTATCAAGGGAAGAAACTCTCCAGCCGGCAACCGTGTTGGTGGAAGGTCCGCGTCTGGGACGACCGGGGACAAGTCAGTTTGTGGAGCAAGCCGGCCACGTTCGAGTTGGGATTGCTGGAGGCTTCGGATTGGCACGGCCGATGGATCGGGCTCGGCGGCGACAACGTCGCGGCCGTCTCGCCGCTCGTGCGAAAACAGTTCGACGTCGCCGGTCCGATCAAGCGGGCCAGACTCTACGCGGCCGGCATCGGGTGGTCGGAATACTATATCAATGAAAAGCGCGTCGGCGACAACGTGCTCGATCCGGCGACGACCGATTACGACAAGCGGATCCTCTACGTTACCCACGACGTCACCGGCCTGCTGCGGACTGGTCCCAACGCGCTCGGCGCCATGCTCGGCAACGGTTGGTACAGTCCGCCGCCGCCCGACAAGGGCTATGGCGACTCACCGCGGCTGCTCGTGGAACTGGTTGTCGAGCTGGCCGACGGCGCCGTCCAGCGGATCGCAAGCGATGCGAGCTGGCGGGCCTCCACCGGTCCCATCGTGAAAAACGACCTCTGGGGTGGCGAGGTCTACGACGCCCGGCTGGAGAAGGCCGGATGGACGACCCCGGGCTACGACGACTCGGCTTGGGCCGCCGCGGCCGTGAAGGACTCGCCCGGCGGAGGGCTCGAAGCCCAAATGCTCGAACCCATCAAGGTCAACAAAGTCCTCAAGCCGCTGAAACTCACCAATCCCAAGCCGGGCGTTTTTGTATACGACTTCGGACAGCTCTTCGGCGGATGGGCGAGGCTGCGGGTCAACGGGCCCGCTGGGACGAAAGTCGCCCTGCGATACGCCGAAAAGATCTTTCCCGACACGGGCCTGGTCGACAAACGCCGCCATCATCTTACCCCGGACGGTGTAACCGATTTCTACATCCTCAAGGGCGATCCGGCCGGCGAATGCTACGAGCCTCGCTTCACGTTCCACCCGGTCCGATACGTCCAGATCGAGGGTTTTCCGGGCGAGCCCGGCTTGGCGGATCTTGAAGGATGCGTGGCGTACAACTCGATCGACATGGCCGGCGACTTCAATTGCTCCAACCCATTGTTGAACCAAATCCATCGCAATTGCGTGTGGACGTTCACCAACGGCATGTACGGCATCACGCTGGATTGCCTCTATCGCGAGCACTGGGGTTGGCTCGAGCCGGCCAGCAACCCCTCGACGCTGTTTTCGCGCCGGTTCATCCCGCGATTCTGGACGAAGTTTCTCGGCGACGCCCAATGTGCCCAGCACCCCGACGGCGTCATCCCCGACGTGGTCCCGGCCTATCCGTGCAAAGGCCGCACCACGGGCGATCCGGCCTGGGCAGGCAACTATCCGCTGGTGGTCTGGTACGTCTACCAGTACTACGGCGACCGACGGCTGCTGGAAGAGCATTACCCCAGCATGAAGCGTTGGGTGGGCTACCTCACCTCGATTGCGAACGAAGATCACGTGATCGAGAAGGGCGGCTACTACGGCGACCACATGCTGCCGGGCGATGCGCCGGGCAAGGAGGAGTTTCTCTCGAAGGAGACACCGCCGCCGCTGCTCTGGACCGGATACTACTACAACAACGTCTGGATCCTCGCCCAGGCGGCGCGAATCCTCGGCGCCGACGACGACGCGGCCCACCAGCGGCTGGCCGATGCGATCGGCGCGGCTCTGAATAAGAAATGGCTCAGCCCTTCGGGCAAATCCTATGCAACCGGCTCGCAGACGGCCAACATCTTCCCCTTGGCGATAGGCGTCGTGCCGACAACCAACCGTCAAGACGTCTTGAATTCTCTCGTCGACGACGTTCTGGTCAAACGCCGCGGCCACCTGCACACGGGCAATCTCGGCACCACGTGCATTATGGATTCGCTGGCCGACCTTGGACGCGGCGACGCGCTTTATCGCGTGGCCACGTCGACCGATTATCCCGGCTGGGGCTACATGGTTCGCGAGGGCGCCACCACGGTCTGGGAGGCATGGAGCAATAACGTGCCCGGCACCGACGTCGCTTCAGGCATGGTCGTCAACGACATCGGGGTCAGCGAAGACAGCATGTTGATGTTCGGCTCGATCAACGAGTTCTTCTTTGGCGCCTTGGCCGGCATCGAGGGGCCCGACTACTTCGGCACTCGCACGGTGGTCCCGGGGTTCCGCGAAATTCGTATCCGCCCTCGCGTTCTCGGCGACCTGACCAGCGTCGCGGCGCACATTCGCACCGTTCGCGGGATCGTTGGCGTGGACTGGAAGCGAAACGACAACGGCCTGACCCTCACGGCAACCATTCCGGTCAACTCGCTGGCCAAGGTCAGCGTTCCCAAGCTCGGACTGCGCGAGGTTGTCATCGAAGAAGGCGACCGAGTGCTCTGGGAGAAGGGAGCCTACCGCGGCGGCGTCGCGGGCATCACCGCCGCGACCGAAGAACCGGAGTACGTGACCTTCGATACCGGCTCGGGCACGTACCGTTTTGTTCTACGGGGCGAAAAGTGATCGGTCTCACCGTTTCTCCACTGGCTGGGCGACCTTCAGGCGACGCATCCAACCGACTTCCACGCAACGCGACCGGCTCCGGGGAATCAGCTTGATTTCCCCGGGCGGGGACGTACAATCGGCCTTGTGGCGGGCGCCGGCCGATCCGCGAAGGGGTTCTTACCGATGAAGCCGCTGATTGTCATCATCCTGGTGTCGTTTGCACTCTCGCCAGCCGCCCCGGCGCGAGCGGAACGGGACGTGGAATCGAAACAAGACGGGTCGGGGCGTCGGACGGCGCCCTTGATTCGCGGCACGCTCTGGTGGCTTGACGCGCCGTTTACGGACTGGTCGAAGGACGAGCTTCAGCGGGCGATTCGCTCGCAGCGCGACGTCGGCTTCGACCTGTTGTGGATCCTCAACACGCCCGCCTTGCTCGACCGGGCCGAACGGGCGTCGACGCCGGGCGCCGACGTGCTGGAAACAATCTACGACATCGCGGACGCCGAAGGCATGAGGATCATCGCCGACTTGCCGCAGGGCGGCTGGTACGGCAAGGCCGACGCCAAGGAGATGCTCGCCACGAACACGAAGCACATCCGGCTCTATCGGGGGCGGTACGGCCGGCACGCGTCCTTCTGGGGCTGGTATCTCAACTACGAGATCAACCCGATCGAGCCCGGCGACGTCGAGCAAACCGCCTTCTGGCGATCGTTGTGGCGCGGCATTGCGGAGGAATGCCACCGCTCGGCCCCCGGTTCCGTCGTGACGATATCCCCGTTCTTCCTCCTGGACGACGCTCGTCGGCGCGGTTTCGTGTATCTTACGCCCGAACAATACGCGGCATGGTGGGGCGAGACGATGCGAGAAACCGGCATCGACATCCTGATGTTGCAGGATTCGGGCGAGCACTTGTCTTTCTTCACCTTGAAGCAGCGCGAGCCGTTCTTCGCGGCGATGGCCGAGGCGTGCCACAAGGCCGGCGCGCGGTTTTGGGTGAACGTCGAGACCGGAGAGATGCACGTGGCCGATTGGGACGAGTTTCTCGCGCTATCGCGCGACAACAAGACGCCGTGGCGATTCACGCCCATCGATTGGCTCCAACAGAAACTCGAACTCGCCGCCCGCTATGGCGACGGCATTGTGAACTGGGGATACTACCCTTTCATGGATCCCATGGCGGCCAAACCCCCGCCGGGAAAGCTCAGTGACACGAGCAGGACGCCGCGCGAGGCGTATGAGGATTACAGGGCCTACCACACGCGCGTCAAGCACCAGACGGCCCACAAGTAACGATCGGCGAGGAAATAAGTGTCGCCTTTCGCTCCGCGAAAGAAGCGGGCTTTCGCGGAGCGAAAGGCGACTATGCGACAGCCAAGTCGACAGGAGGCTTCCCATGCGACGTCGTCTTTTTGTTCTATTGGCGCTGGCAATCGTGGCGGCGGCTGTGGTGTCCGGTTCGGCGGCATGCTTCGGCCAGGCTGATGACAAAGGTCCGGCGAAGCGACCCGATCTGATTGCCCTGCCGGACGACGCGCCGGCGCCGCCGGCCGGATATTCCTCGGAGACCGCCCTGAAGATGGCCTACGCCTTGGGGCAAGTGGAACTCCTGGACCGCAAGGGGCCCGAATTGCCGGCGACGATCGCCGAACGCAAGGACGTCGAATACGGCCGCGTCGGCGATCGGCCGCTGTTGCTGGATCTCTACTCGCCCAAGGGCCTCGGCAAGCCGGCGCCGGGGCTCATCTTCATCCACGGCGGCGGCTGGCGCGGCGGCAAACGCGGCGATTACCGGCCCTACACGATTCCCTTTGCCGAAAAGGGATACGTCGTCGCCACGATCAGCTATCGCCTCGTGCCCGAGGCCGTGTTCCCCGCCGCCGTCGAGGACGCCAAGTGCGCGGTGCGTTGGATGCGGGCCAGCGCGGCCGAGTTGAAGGTCGATCCCGATCGGATCGCCGTGATCGGCGGCTCGGCCGGCGGATATCTCTCGCTCATGGTCGGCTACACCGCCGGCGACAAGCGTCTGGAAGGCAGCGGCGGCCACCAGGGCGTTAGCAGCGCCGTGCAGGCGGTCGTCGATCTCTACGGGCCGACCGACTTCGACACGCCCATCGGACGCGCCAGCGACACCGTCCGCGACTTCCTCGGCAAGCGTTTTGAGGACGATCCCGACTTGTACCGATTCGCTTCGCCGATCAACCACGTGGACGCCAAGGACCCGCCGACGTTCGTCCTGCAAGGCTCGATCGATTCGACGGTTCCGGTCGAGCAGTCGGACATGCTGGTCGAGAAACTCAAGTCGCTCGGCGTCCCGCACTGGTACGATCGGCTCGACGGCTGGCCGCACACAATGGACCTCGCCAAGCCGGTCAACCAGCGGACGCGGTTGTTGGTGACGAAGTTCCTGGAGAACCGTCTCAAGCCCTAGTGCTTGGGGGGAGAAGGTGGGGAAAACGTGTCAGGAATCTCGGTTCATCAGTATGTGGATCCGCCCTTTCTTATCTTCTCTGCCATAATCGGTTCATGTCCCCGCATTGAACCCGAATTGAACGTGGAACAATGAATGGTATGGACTGTGCGTACTGGAGATGCAAGTGGACATTGTGGT
The DNA here is from genome assembly GCA_026401055.1 of Planctomycetia bacterium. GTDB lineage: Bacteria > Planctomycetota > Planctomycetia > Pirellulales > Thermoguttaceae > JAPLNP01. Next base: position 805 of record JAPLNP010000170.1, on the reverse strand, counting down.
CACACAAAGGTTGTTCCATTGAGTTGGCACGGGTAACGGTCCGAATTGGCGGTCTTCACACGGGAGCCGAGCATGGAAGAGCAATACAACCGCTTTCAGTACAAGGCATTGCCGGAAATCCCCAAGGAATGTCGGCAAGCGGATTGGGCATTTGCCGATGCCCTTAAGAAGTCCTTTTCTGAGGGCGAGCAGTTGATTCAACGGTTGAGAGACGACTGTCGTGAGGCGTTTGTCGGCAAGCCTTTTGCGCACTTGCATTTCTTGCGAGCAATTGAGGGTCGCCTACTGTCCTTGGCAATAGTGAAAAGAGAGCCACTTCCAAAGTGTCTGGCGTATCTGCGAAGACGCCTTGACCTGGAATACAGCCGCGGCGATGTCTATTCCAAAGCGGCTCAATTGGTTCTCCTTGCAGACTATGCCGTTGAATGCGGTGAAATCGAATTGGCCAAGATGCTGCTCAAGGAGGAAGGAGAACAACTCAGGGAGACTGCGGAGATTTGTCGATGTTGGCTGGATACTGTGACGCAGCGCATGGATAGGCTGGAGGAGAGTTGAGGAGGCTCGATTGACTCCGTGAGCGAATCTGGGGCGTTCGGCTTCCATGCGAGGGTGGATGCCCCGATGTTTCTGTAGACCGCGCCGGGTCGGCACCGATGACACCGGGCGCCTTGTGTCCTCTTCGTATTGCATCGAAACGGGGTATTGTGCTATAGATTTGCTTTGGTCGTAACTGGTTGACAGTCAGGAGGTTATGTCATGGAGGACTGGTCATGGACGATCTATCGCGGTTCTGTTGTCAGAATTC
>JAPLNP010000238.1 GCA_026401055.1 Planctomycetia bacterium | reverse complement strand
GCTCGCCGTGCTGGATGAGGGTCGGCGTCGCCGCCTTCTTAATGTAGGTCATGGGCGAAGTTTTGGCGTAGATCGCCGGGTCGTCAACCGGGTCGTCACCGAGGTAATTGATGGTGAAGGGCGTGATGTCGGTGTTGTAGTGCCGAATAACGCCCGGCGCCTCGGGCGAGTGACATGGATTGTTACGACGAGTCTCACGCGAGCACGCGCATCCTCCCCCTCTCCCTCTGGGCGAGGGCCGGGGTGAGGGTAGTTGCGCAAGCAACCCCGCCGACGCAGTCGACGGGCGTTCGTGCTATCTTCAACTCCTGTCCCCTGATCCCTGTCCCCTGCTTCAGCCATGTACAAATTCCTGCTCTGCTGGCGGTATCTGAGAACGCGCTACATCGCCTTGGCGTCGATCGTCAGCGTCACCTTGGGCGTGGCGACGATGATCGTGGTCAACAGCGTGATGTCGGGCTTCACGACCGAGATGCGCAACCGGCTGCACGGGATCCTCTCCGACGTGGTGCTCGAATCGCGCAGCCTCAACGGCTTCCGGGACGCCGAGCGTCACATGGAACTGATCCGCAAGGTGGCGGGCGACGCGATCGAGGGGATGACGCCCACGGTGGCCGTGCCCGCCATGCTCAGTTTCACCTATCGCGGCGAGAAGATCACCCGGCCGGTGCAACTGATCGGCATCGACGGCAGGACACAATGCCAGGTGAGCGATTTCGGCAAGTACTTGCAGCACCCGGCCAACCGCGAGTCGATCGATTTCCAGCTTCGCGACGGCGGCTACGACACGCGGGACCGCCAGTCGGGCCCCGACGCGCCGGAGCGACCGCAGATGGCCGACGCCGGCTGGAAGTGGCGCCGCATGGTCGCCGAGGAGGAATCGCTGCGGCAGCGGCTCAATCCGCCGGCCCCGAAGCCCGCGCCCCAGCCCGATGCCGGCGGGGCGCCTGAACTATTCGCGCCGCCGCCCGAGGAAAAGGTGTTCGATCCGGCCAAAGACCAACACAGGGGCGTTGTCCTGGGGATCGCGCTGACGTGCTACCGCGACCACGAGGGCGACGACCATTTCTACGTTTTGCCGGGCGACGACGTCCAACTCCTGTTTCCCAACGCCGCCTCGAAGACCGAGGGCATTTTGAGCTTCTTCACCGTCGTCGACCTCTACGAGAGCAAGATGAGCGAGTACGACTCGCAATTCGTCTTCGTGCCGATCGAGGCGCTGCAGAAGGACCGCGGCATGTTCGATCCGACCACCGGCGTCGGCATGGTCAACCAGATCCAGATCAAGCTCAAGCCGGGAGCCGATGGCGTCGCCGTGCGCGACAAGCTCCGCAAGGCGTTTCCGGCCGCCCTCTACAGCGTCTCGACCTGGAAAGACAAGCAAGGGCCGCTCTTGGCCGCCGTGCAGATGGAAACCGCCATCCTCAACGTGCTGCTGTTCCTAATCATCGCCGTCGCCGGTTTCGGCATCCTCGCCATCTTTTTGATGATCGTCATCGACAAAACCCGGGACATCGGAATCCTCAAGTCGCTCGGGGCGTCGCGCGGCGGGATCATGGGGATCTTCCTCGGTTACGGGCTGTCGTTGGGGCTGGTCGGCTCCGGCGCGGGACTCGTGTTGGGGCTCTTGTTCGTGGGGAACATCAACGCGATCGCGGGCCTGTTGGGCGAGATCACGGGCCAGCCCGTGTTCGATCCGGCCATCTACTACTTCTACAAGATTCCCACGCTTGTCGACCCCTGGACGATCGGGTGGATCGTCTCGGGGGCGTTGGGCATCGCCGTGCTGGCCAGCGTGCTTCCGGCCTTGCGCGCGGCATTGTTGCACCCGGTGGAGGCGCTTCGGTATGAATGACGGACTCAAAATCGTGGTTGACCAACTCCCCGCGACCACTCCCGGCCTGCCGGCGACGGTGCCCGGCGGCCCTCACGTCCAGATCCGGCGGTCGTCGACCGAGACCCTCCGGGACAGCGCCCCGGTGCTGGAAACGGTGGGCCTCAAGAAGAGCTATCACAAAGGCCCGGTCGAAGTGCCTGTTCTTCGCGGGGTCGACCTTCAGGTGCGCCGGGGGGAGTTTCTGGCGATTGCCGGTCAGAGCGGCTCGGGCAAGAGCACGCTCCTGCACCTGTTGGGGACGCTCGACGCGCCGGACGAGGGCGAAATCCGGTTTGAGGACCAACGGATCGACAATCTCTCGGCCGGCGGTCGCGACCACTTGCGCAACCGCCGCTTCGGCATGATCTTCCAGTTCTATCACCTCGTGCCGGAACTGAACATGCTCGAAAACGTCCTGGCCCCGCTGATGATCGCCGAGAGCACCTTGGGCTACTTCCTCCGGCGAAAACGGCATCGCGCCCGGGCCAACGAGCTGCTGGAGATCGTCGGCCTCAGCCACCGGCTCAAGCACAAGCCCCGCGAACTCTCCGGCGGCGAGATGCAGCGGACCGCGATCGCCCGGGCGCTGGTGACCGGCCCCGAGCTTCTTTTGGCCGACGAGCCGACGGGGAACCTGGATTTCGAGACCGGCCGCGAGATCCTCGGGATGTTGCGCCGCTTGAACCGGGAGCAAAACCTGACTATAGTCATGGTAACGCACGACCCGGGCATCGCCGCCGCCGCCGACCGGGTCATCCGGCTGGTCAACGGCCGGGTGGAGGGCTCGTAGGGGGCGTGCATGCCAGACCGAGCCGCGACCGTGAGGAAGCGGTAGGATATGGTATAGTTGGTGCGTTGGCTGGACCGCTCCCTTACGGTCGCGGCTCGGTTTGTCCGTCGCGGCTCGGT
>JAPLNP010000265.1 GCA_026401055.1 Planctomycetia bacterium | reverse complement strand
GAGGCGATGGCGATGGCCGCAAGCGGCTCGGCCGGTCGATCGGCGGCGTCGACGGCCGCCGCGCCGGGCACTCGCCGGCGGGTGAGCGACCCGCGCGAGGCGGCCCGCGAGGCGGCGTTTGCCGAGACGTTCGAGTACAGCCCGTCGCGCCAACAGCGTTTGGCGGCGGCGTGGTTGTATGAGGTCGCCCAGCCGTCTGGCCGGCAACGCTTGACCGCGTCCGCCGATCGTCTCACCGTCTGCCGCGCGGTCGACCTGCTGCTGGCGGCCCTTGGGCCGCGATGAAGGTGATCCTGGCGGGGCTCGGCCGCGGGTCGAACGTGATTATCGGCGGCAAATTGCTCGCACCCCCATCTTGTGTGCTTAATCGCAACTTCTTTTATTGCATACACTTGCATTCAACTGCAATTATCTGCAAAAACTACTTGTCTTTATGCGGACCTTCTTGCTATACTCGGGGCATGAGCGAAACGGCTACACCACGATCCCGAGTGCAGCGCCTCGCGTCGCTGATCGAACAGGACCTCCGCCGGCGGGGGCTCGCGAGCGGGGACCCCTATCTGACGGCGAGTGAGGCCGGCGACGATTTCGGCGTCGACCCGTTCACGGCAACCCGGGCGATGAGCCTGCTGGCCAAACGTGGCATCCTCATCCGCAAGCGCGGGGTGGGAACGTTCGTCGGCCAGTGCGAACCGCATCCGTCGGCGTCGGCGTTGCGGTGCATTCACATCCTCAAAGGACCCGCGAGGGATGACGCTCGTTGGAGTTTTCCCGTCGGCGAACTGGTCGAGGGGCTGCACGAAAGCCTGCCCGGCTACCAGGTCCAGTCCGACGTCCTTTCCCCCCAGAGTTTCGCCGACTTCGTGCGTCAGGTCATCGAGCGCCGCACGGCGGACGGTTCGTTGGCGGGAATGATCCTGATGGGCTGCCCCCGGGAAGTGCAGGAGTTGGTTCTCGCGCATCGGGTGCCGGCGGTCATTTTCGGAAGCGCGTATCCCAACACCCGGGCGCTGCCGTCGGTCGACGTCGATCAGTACGAATCCGGGCGGTTGCAGGCCGGTTATCTGCTGGCTCGTGGGCATCGGCGGCTGATGTTGCTGATGCGCGAGACGTGGCGGCCGGGCGACAACCGGCTGGTCGACGGGGTGAATCGGGCAATGGCCGACGCCGGGTTGAGCTTCGGCGCGCTGGTGACCCGATCCATTCCCGAGGAGGTGGCCCTGGTCCGCAACGAGATCGAGCGTTTGCTCTCGTTGGAGGATCGTCCGACGGGGTTGATCTGCCGTTGCTTGCGGTTTGCCGAGACGGCGCTGGAGGTGGTTCAGTCGCGGTCGCTGCGCGTGCCCGAGGACTTGGACGTCGTCTTCAACCACTACGACCGCGCGGCGTCGGCGCCGTTGGCGCTGCCGCGTGTCTGCCCGCGGCTGTCGTCGCGGCAGCAGGTCGCGCTGGTTGCCCAGACGCTCGACCGGGTGATCGGCGGCATGCCCCTGGCGACGGAACATGCCACATTGTCGGTGGAGTTGGTGGAGCCGAACGGGAAGTGTTAGGATTGGCGATTCACTAATTGTCGCCTTTCGCTCCGCGAAAGTGGCGTGGGAGCAGCGCTACTTTCGCGGAGCGAAAGGCGACAATACGACACGGGAGAAAAAGCGATGCGACATCATGGGCTGTTCCTTTTTGCCCGGCCGGCGTCTGGTGCCACTGCCGGCTCGCCCGGCAGTGTGGCAGCACGGTTGGACAAGCCAACCGTGGCACGCCACGGTTTTACGCTCGTGGAACTGCTGGTCGTCATTGCGATCATCGGCATCCTGATTGCGTTGTTGCTCCCCGCGGTCCAGGCGGCCCGCGAAGCCGCTAGGCGGATGCAGTGCACCAACAATCTGAAGCAATTCGGGGTGGCCCTGCACAACTACCATGCGGCTTACCAGAGATTCCCGCCCGGAATGTACGCGGTGCTGGCCACGACAGACTGGGGATTCTCCTGGGGGGCGATCATTCTACCCTACCTCGAACAGGGCACCTTCAACGACCTGCTTGACTATGAGAAGCCCTATTACATGGAACCGAACTGGACGGCGATGCAGACGCGAATCGAGGCCTTCGTCTGCCCCACCGATCCGCACGGCGGCGATTGGATTGAACTCGGGGCGGGCGGCACCGTGAACGACGCCCGGGCAACCAGCTATGCCGGGGTGGCCGACAGCGGGCTGCACCTGCAGCCGAACAAGAACCCTCGCGAGGACTGCAACGGGATGTTCTTCGGCAACAAGCAGGTTCGAGTGGGCGACGTCGCCGACGGCACGAGCCACACGCTATTTGTTGGCGAGATCACCGGCGCCCGGGGAAACTCCGGAGGCGTGCCCGCCTTCTTCCAACATTTCATCGCGACGCAAAACATCCAGAACACGCAAGACGGGATCAATAGCTGGCGGACGGTGCCCGGCGGCCGCGACGACTCGCCCACCGGCGATCCCATCGACGGCGACGGCGGCAATCGCCACTATGAACTCTTCGACGAGATCGGGTTTTCGAGTTTTCATCCGGGTGGGTGCAATTTCCTGATGGTCGACGGAAGCGTCCACTTCCTCTCCGAGACGATCTTGCAGCCGACGTTGAGCGCGCTGACCACCCGCGCGGGCATGGAGCCCGTCGAACAAAACTTTGAATGAACGGAGGGATCTCGCGATGCGTTGGACGTTCCTCGTTTTGTTCGGCCTGACCGTCCTGGCGCCGCTTGCCGGCTGCGGCAAGGCGAGCGATCGGGTGCTGGTGTCGGGCAAGGTGACCTACCTGGGCGAGCCGGTGGCCAACGGCGAGATCCGCTTCGACGCGATCGGCGGCACGACCCAACCGGCCGGGGCGTCGATTCGAGACGGCCAATACCAGGCGGTCGGCAAGGGCGGCGTGCCCGTCGGGAAACATCACGTCTCGATCACGGCCTTTCGCCCCAATGCCAATGCGCCCGCCGCCCCGTCCGGCGCGGGTCCCATGGGCGGCGGGGGCGTGCCGATTCAGTATCTGCCCGCCAAGTACAACACGAACTCCGAATTGACCGTCACGCTCGAGCCGGGCGAGACCAAGAAAACGCTGGACTTTGATTTGAAACAGTAGCCGCGGCACCGCGGGGTGGCACGCCCTGAGGAACGAAGGGCGTGGTTTGGTGATTCACCACGCCCTTCGTTCCTCAGGGCGTGCCACCCACTAAAAAACCGGGACCTTCGACCATGGACAAACCGCGACAGACTTCACGACGTGATTTCCTCGCCGCTTCGGCCGTGGCCGGAAGTTGGGCCATCGCCGCGACGCCCTTGGCGTGCCGTGCCCAGGACGCCGCCGCCGCGCCGGCAAAAGGCTCCGCGCCGGCGTGCCTCGACTACGGGCTGTCGTTTCTCTGCAACCCGGCGGCGATGAATTCGGTGCGATTCTGGATCGAGAGTCGCACCACGGTGATCGACGACGAGACCGGCGTTGCGACGGCGTTTTACCAGTGCGCCTCGTGCAAGAGCGAGAACACGTTT
>JAPLNP010000519.1 GCA_026401055.1 Planctomycetia bacterium | reverse complement strand
ATCGAACCCCGCGTGCTGAAACGCCGTCGCCATCGCTACCCGCTAATGCAAGAACCTCGCGACATATTGCGAAGCCAACTATTGGAATGTAAGTAGTTATGTGACGATAAGTTACGAATTCGACAGTGCCATTCGGGACTGGCCCGGTTTGTGCGCAGCACCCTTCGGGCCGTTCCGGCAAACCGGGCCTGTCCCCCTTTTTCCGTGCGTGGTTCGTCATCGGATCATGTCGCGCGCGCGGTAGACCCAGAACCTAGAGACTGCCAACCAACGCCTCGCCCGTGACGGCTTGCGGCGTGCAGAGTGCCCACCAAACGTCCTGGGAGATCGTTTCATCGACGAAGTGCACGCTGCCGTCGCCCAGCAGCAGGTTGACGCCGCCGGGATGATAGCTGCGCGCGGTGACGGTCAACAACCGTGGATTCCAAATGGTGAAGGTTCCCACGCAGGGCGCCTCGCGAAATGGTGGGTTATCACAGAACAGTTCGCGGACCTCGTCGGGAACAGAACTGTTGGGAGTGTAGTTGTGGTGGTACAGCGGACCTTCCGGATAGTGCATCACGCCGCGAAAATCGTTGCTGCTATTGATGAGCCGAATCTCGGAAACCAACGCCGTCTTGCTCGTTCCATCCATCATGTCACGGAACTTCGTCCGACTATTGAGGTAGAAGACTCCCGCGGTGAAAGGCGAGGTTGATCCCGTGTTGGGAACGGGGCGATTGACGGGCAAATCGCTCAAGTCGCTGTCCTGCATGGGACCAATACCGTTATTGCCCACGTAGCTTCCCCGGGCGTACGCGCCCGACCACGGCTCGACCCGAGGGCAAGACGGACAAGAGAACATGGGCAGCGTCATGGAGATAACCCCCAGGTTCCTGCCGAGCGTCGCGTGCCCGAACGACAGATCCCAGTTGATCATGTCGTCGACGGTGCCCTGCTCGACGTAAGGCAGGAGGAACGTGAGCCAGGTGGCCTCGGCCCCGCCCTGGTCGCCCATGTTGCTCTCCGGCCAGAAATGGCCGGTCGGCAGGTAGCCCTTGGCTCCGTGGTGCGCATGGCACGCCAGCCCGATCTGCTTCAAGTTGTTGGTGCACTGTGCCCGGCGCGCTGCCTCGCGCGCGGCTTGTACCGCGGGCAACAACAGGGCAATGAGAATGCCAATAATGGCGATTACCACCAGAAGTTCGACAAGGGTAAACGCGATCCGCTTGGGCGACTGCATGAGGGTCTCCTTCCCGAGAGTTCTTACCCTCTGATTATAGCGGGAAGCAGAAAAAAGTGGCGGGGCAATTGTTGGACTTCAGGACGAACGCCCAGATCGTGGAGTGATTACGGCTATCCCGTGAGCGGCCGCGATGCCGCCGTCGAGACCCTCGCCACCACTCAAAAGAATGTTTCCAAGCCTCTGTCGAATCCCAGTAAGGTGGATCTGATCCCAATGCCTCACGATTACCCCCACTCATAGACGGCAGAAAAAGGTCCGCTCCTTAACAAGGGGCAGACAAGGGAACACTACGCATCATTGCTTCTCCAGTTTGCCACAATCAGTGACCTTCCTTCTTTCGGAAACCCATCTGTTCAAGCTGCCGGTGGGTTTCGTCCTCGGCCAGCAGTCGGCGGAAGGCGACCACGGCCGGGCGGTCGAGACGGGTCTTGGGAATGACGAAGTCGTAGTGTTCGTCGTCCAACGGGAGGAACGCGAGTCCGGCCTGTCGGGCGACCCACTCGATGGCCACGCCCCAGTCGGCCCGGCCCTGGGCGACGGCGGCCGCCACGGCGTTGTGGCTCTTCGTCTGTACGGCGTAGCCCGGCGGCTCCGCGCCCGCCAGAAGCCGGTCGATCAGGATCCGCGTGCCGCTGCCCCGGTTGCGGTTGACCATGAGGCACGTCGGGTCGTCCTTGACCGTCGCGATGGCCTCGCGGGCCGTGCGGCCTTCCAGCCGCGCGTCGCCGGGCCGATGCACGACTCCCTGCAACCGGCCGTAGCCTTCGACCAACTCGATATCGGGCGTCAGCATCGGGCGGTTGTACTCGCCGGTCTTGGGGTCCAACAAATGAATCCCCGCCACGTCGCACTCGCCCCGCTGGGCCGCTTGCAGTCCGCCGGTTGAACCCACAGCAAGAAACCGCGTCGAGAATCCGCGCCGCTGAAGTTGGCCCAGCAGATAGTCCAGGCCCACGCAATGGCTGCCGATCACGACCAGGTCGGGCAGCGGCGCATCGGGGGCGAGACGCCGTACCCGGACGGCCGCGCCGGCTTCGACGATTTCCTCGTGGCGTCCGATCGTTACGAAGCCGTCGGCCTGGCTGAACGCGGTGACCGCGCCGGAGCCCTTGCCCATCGGGTAGGCGGCCAACCCGTCCGGCCCGGGGACCAGACCGACCAACAGGTACTCGGTCCGCCCGACCTCCGAATTGACCCGGACGGCCATACGCGCTTCGATCTCGGCCCTTGCGGCGGAGGGCCGCCCGCCGAGCGAGCGGATCACTGGGGCGACAAACTCGTGGAACGTGAAGATCGCCGACGTGGGAAAACCGGGCAGAATGACAACAGGCTTTCCCCGCTCGGCGGCCAGGCAGATCGGCTTGCCCGGCTTCAGCGCGACGCCATGAGCGACGATCCCCGGCTCGGAAAGCTCGCCCACCGCGTGGTACGACAGGTCGCCCGCGCCCTTGCTGGTCCCGCCGCTTAGGAGCACGACGTCGGCCGACGCCAGGGCTTCGTCGAGTCGCCGCCGAAGCTCGTCGAGATCGTCGCGGACGATGCCCAGCGGAACCGGCTCGCCGCCGAGTTCGCGGACGGCGTCGGCGAGGATTCGGGCGTTGGAGTCGTAGACCAGCCCGGGCCGCATCGGTTGGCCCGGCTCGATGATCTCGTCGCCGGTCGAGAGGATGGCCACCCGGGGCCGCCGCCGGACGTCGACCCGTTGGACGCCGATCGCCGCCAGCACGCCGGTTTCGCGGCTGGTGAGCACGGTGCCGATCCGCAGGACGGTTTCGCCCGAGGCAATGTCCGTCCCGGCGAACGAGACGCCGAAGCCCGGCGTAACCGCCCGGGTGAGCGTGAGCGTATCGCCGTCGGTTTCGGTGTGTTCGACCATCATCACGGCGTCGGCGCCGCGGGGGAGCATTGCGCCGGTGGCGATCGAGACGGCCGTGCCCGGCGTGACCTCGCCGCGCGGCACGATGCCGCTCGAAAGGACTTCGTCCAAGAGCGCGAGTCGCCGCGGGGATTCTTCCGCCGCGCCGTAGCTATCGGCCGCGCGGATCGAGTAGCCGTCGTAGTTCGACCGATCGAACGACGGCACGTCCACCCGGGCGATGACGTCCTCGGCCAGCACGCGGCCCAGCGCCTCGGCCAGCGGCACCGCTTCGGCCCCGAGCGGCCCCGGGTCGATCGCCCGGCGAAACCGCCGCTCGGCCTCGTCGCGGTCAATCACGTTGAGGAATTGCTGTTGTTCAGTCATAGAGAAACACTTCAACCTGGCTGTCCGGCCCTTGGCCTTCGCTGTCGGGCGGAACGAGGACGAAGCCGTCGGCGCGGGTGGTGCTCGAAAGGATCGACGCGCCGCCGATGGCCAGCGGCTCGACGCGGCCGCCGACGATGCGCACGCGGAGATAGTCCAGCCGCCCGACCGTCGAGACGATTTTCCGCCCCAGCGGCAACGTCACCCGGCGGTACGGCCACTCGACCGATTGCCCGGCCATCCGACGAATCGCCCGGCGGGCGAAGAAGTCGTACGCACACAGACACGAGACCGGGTTGCCCGGCAGAAGAAAAACGAGCCGGCCGTCGAGCGTGCCCATCCCGGCCGGGCTGCTCGGGCGCATCGCCAGCCCGTGGATCGCGAGCTCGCCGTGGCGGCGCAGAAGCTCCGGGGCGTGATCCTCCTGGCCGACGCTCGATCCGCCCGAGACCAGCACGACGTCGGCCTCCTCGCGGATCGCTTCGAGGATCGCCTCGGGCCGGTCAGGCACAATGCCCGGGTACACGGCCACGCCGCCGTCGCGCTCGACCAGCGCCCGGAGCATCGGCCCGTTGGCGTCGACGATCTTCGCGCCCTCGGGCTTCGACCCGGCCGGCAGAAGCTCATCGCCGGTCACCACGATCCTCGCCCGAGGCCGGCGAACGACCGGCACCTGGGCGACACCGATCGACGCGAGCAAGCCGAGGTCCTGCGGACGCAGCACGCGGCCGGCGCGCAGGGCGATTTCGCCCGCCGTGATGTCCTCGCCGCGGCGACCGACGTGTTTTTCGGGCGGGACGTCGCCTTGGGCGAGGATGCGACCGGGGTGGATTTCGACGAGTTCGGCGGGCAGGACGGCGTCGGCCCCGTTGGGGAGCGGCGCGCCGGTCATGATCCGCACGGCCTGTCCCGGCCCCACGCGGCCCGCAAACGGCCGGCCCGGCATCGACTCGCCGATCACCTCCAGCGCCAGCCGGTTGTAAGCTGACGCGCCCAGCGTGTCGGCGGCGCGCAGGGCGAAGCCGTCCATCATTGCCCGGGCGAAGCCGGGCACGTCGACGTCGCTCGCAACGTCTCGCGCGAGCGCCCGGGTGAAAGCCTGCTCGAGCGGCACCGTCTCTTCGCCCAGCGGCGCGCTCTGCCGATCGATCCAGTCCATCGCCTCGGCGACGGTCGTCCGCCGCGTGAAGCCGCGCATGCGCACGTCGTGGTCGGAGGGCGAGGGTTGACTCATGGCAACGATTTTTCCCGCGTCGCCGAAAGAAACCGGCACGGACGAACCGAGCCGCGACCGTGAGGGAGCGGTGTTAGCAGGTCACCATTGATGCCACGATGTACCGCTCCCTGACGGTCGCGGCTCGGTTTTCCGACGGCAACGTTACTTTGCGGCCTCGGCCTTCTTCTCCTCCTTTTCCGGCTTCGCTTCCTTCTCCGGCTTGGCTTCGGCCTTGTCCTTCCCCTTCGACCGCTTGCCCTTGGCTTCGGCCTTCATTTCGTCGATCTTCTTGAGTTGCTCGGGCGTCAGAAGGGCGTTGATCTTCTCGTCGCGCTCCTTCATCAGCGTTTCAAGCTGCGTCTTGAGGGCTTCGATCTTGGGACCGAACTCCTCTTGGATCCCATATATCTGCTCGCGTTGCTTCTCGTCAACCACCTTGCCGAAATTGGCCGGCAGACGCTTGTACGAGGGCTTGCGTTCTTTCTTAACGGCTTTCTCCGCCGCGGGCTTCACCGCCGGCGCGTCCTGAGCCCCCGACGGCAAGGCCACCAACGCCACGCCGATCACGAGCGACGCCACAACCGTCCAAACCCCGCCGACGCCATGCAACTTTCTAGCCATCGCAGCAACCCTCCTTCGTTTGAAGTGAACAGTAAAGCAGTTACGTAATGGGTGGGTCGAGGCCGCCGGACGCTCGGCGGAACTCCGCCACCCGCTCTATCGCTGAATTGCCGTTACCGCGAATCCCTCATCCGGCCGGCCGCCCCGATCGGACCTCCCGATCGGTATGGCTTCTCTTCTAGCGTCCGTGGGGGGGGTTGTCAAGCTATTGCGTATCACCTTTTCGCGGTTTGAGCGAAATCGGCTCCAATGGGGGAGCATCCGAGGCGATTCGTCGAAGTGGTGGGACTCGCTGCGCTCGGCCCGCCCTACAGCGGGGTTGTTGACGGTTTTCTTTGCACGGATTCGGCCGCGACTCGCCACTAATACTAATAGGCTAGGACCACCAAAGGGCTCGCGAGAATCACACGGAGCTTGTCATGCGACTGACATTACGCACGCTGCTGGCGTACATGGACAACATCCTCGAACCCAAGGATGCCGAGGACATCGGCAAGAAGATCGACGAAAGCGAGGTCGCCACCACGCTGCTGCACCGCGCCCGGGACGTCATGCGGCGGCTGCGGTTGAAGGCGCCGGACGTCGACGAGCGCGGGTCGGGGCTGGATCCGAATACCGTGGCGGAATATCTCGACAACGTGCTGCCGGACGATCGGGTTCCCGATTTCGAGAAAGTCTGTCTGGAGTCGGACATGCACCTGGCGGAGGTGGCCTCCTGCCACCAGATTCTGGCGTTGGTGCTGGGCGAGCCGGCCGAGGTCGATCCGACCAGCCGGGAACACATGTACCAGTTGCCGCAGGTCTTGGCCGAACTGGAGACGATGGAAGCCCGGGAAACCGTCGAGCCGGAGGCCACCGACGGGGACGCCGTCGTTCCGCCGCCGCCGATTCCGCGGCGTCCTAAGCCCATCGTGCCGGACTACCTCCGCGAGGGCGGCAAGAGGCGGCGGCGTCTGCTGCCGGTGGCTGTGGTCCTGGTGCTCTTGGTCGGCGGCGGCGTTGTATTAGGGTTGACCGGGCGGTTGCGGTTCCTGGGGATTGGCCCTCGGGAGGAGCAGGTGGCGGTGGACGTGTTTGGTGATGGGGAGGTCGAGGCGGCGCCGGAGGTGGGTGGAGGGGGCAAGGTCGTGGAAGGCGTAGCGACGGGCGAGGTCGGCCCGGCAACGCCGACGACGCCCGAAGAGGCCACCGCCGAGGTGAAACCTCTGCCCGCGCCGCCGGCCGCGATAGCCCGGCCGCGACCCGCCCAGGCGGAAGGGACGGTGCCGGTTGCGCAGCCATCGCCCGCAGCGCCGATCCCCCCGGCAGCGCCCACAAGTGTGCCCGCCGAGACCGCGCCGGCGGAGCCGGGTGTTGCGCCTGGCGCCCCTGCCGCGGCTGGAGAACCCTCGGTCGAGCCGCCCGGCAGTCCCGGGCAACCGGCCGGCATCGGGACGCCGTCGCCGCCGGCAGCAGTGCCGGCGCCGCCCGCGGCCGAACC
>JAPLNP010000630.1 GCA_026401055.1 Planctomycetia bacterium | reverse complement strand
GCTATCGCCCAACACCCCGCTGAGGTTGCCGAGGTCATCGACGAGGCGATCGAGAACGATGTACGCTTCGACGTCCCTGCGCTCGAATCGCAGTTGTTCCCGGACGTGGACGGCGGCGAGTTCGCGATCCCTGACCAATCGCCAGAGGGTGGTGCGGGAACAGTTAAGGCGGGACATGACCTCCATCACCGTCATCAATCTCTCGGGCGGGGTGTTCATGATGACTCATTCTACCACGGCCGGGGAGACTGAAAAATAACGCTTGACAAGGGGAAACCGGAGGGAATATGATAAACACGATGAAACACGACACGAATGGAATCAGGGTCTTAACGGTCGGTGAGGTCAGCCGCATCCTGAGGATCGGCCGCGTCACGGCGTGGAGGCTCGTCGCTGGTGGGCAACTCAAGGGCTTCCGGGCCGGGAAGAGCTGGCGGATCCTCGCGGATGAAGTTGATAAATTCATCGCAAGGGGAGGAGGCATCTATGAACGAGGCAAGCAGAAAAAATCTCGGCGAAGTGTTGCGAAGAATGGGCGACCCGCGCCGGGCGGCCGACGGACTTCGCACCGACCGTGACCGCATCGCTCGCGTAGTCCGTGCGGCACGGATTCGCGTCAAGCTGAACAAGGAAAAGAACGGCGGGTTCTACGAGCCCGACCCGCGGGACTGACCGTGAAACTCGCACTCATCTTCGGCTGTTTGGGGTATGCGGCCTTGGTGCTTGCCATCGGGATGCTGTTCGGCGCGGGCCGCCGGAGGACACGGTGAAACGGCTCGCCCTCTTCCTCGTGGCGATCCTGCTGGCCGTAGTGCTGCGGGCTGGGCCACCGTCGCCGCCGAACCGCTGGTTCATCATCGACGGCCAGCCACATCACCTTGTAGTTAAAAGCTGGAGGGAAGTGTATCGCATTTACAACGAAGCCCCGGTCGTCGTTCCCGCGGAGGTGGTCCAATGAAGATCACCTTCCTTGAAGAGACGCTGGCCGTCCTCCAACTGCGCCGTGAAGCCGCGAGGCTCGACCAGCGCGTGGCCCTCGCGTTCAAGGAGGCCCGGAGTTGCGAGGCGAATGCCGTTTACCAGCTGGGCCAACTTCGCGACCTCGAGGCGAAGCTTCAGACCCAAATGGACCGCAGGGTCGGCGCGCGCGGCGGCATCGAGAACCGAAAGTCGCCCCGGCCCGAGGGCGTCGGGTTGGGACCGCAGAAGGTTCGGATCAGGATCACGCGATGACGAACCTTCGCGCCCTCACCTTCTGCGTCGTCGTCGGTTGGATCGGCGTCATCCTCGGCGCGTTCGAGGCGTCGGCGATTGCCTTCGCGGGCGCGGCGATCTTCGCATGGGCGACCGTCTTGGAACGGCGGAAGGAGAGAAGATGACCGAGCAATTCATCAGCGTTCCCGGCGTGGGCCGGATCTATCGGCGCGGGAAGGTCTGGTATCTCGACTACTGGGCAAACGGCGTGAGGATCAGAGAGAAGTCAGGAGGCAACAAAGAGTCGGCGCTGAGAGAACTCGGAACGAAAACGAGCGACGTAAGCCGTGGGAACTTGGGCTTCCTTGAAAAGAAGAAGGTCGTCCACTTCTCGGACTATGCCGACGAATACCTGAAGATCAAGGTTGCGGGCCCCAAGCCGAGTCGCTCCATCCGCAGCATCCGGGGCTATGTCAGCCATCTGAAGGACTTCTTCGGGGAGTTGCCCTTGTCGAGGATCACGATTGACCTCGTCGAGAAATACGCCGCCAAGAGGATCAATGACAAGGTCACCATCAAGAGAAAGCGCGGCCCCAAAGGTGACA
>JAPLNP010000480.1 GCA_026401055.1 Planctomycetia bacterium | reverse complement strand
GGGCGCCCCGACGCCACGGAGTCCGTGAGCCGGATTCTCTTCGATCTTTTGGGAATCTCCACCCACCCGGCCCGAATGGAGCCCGAGGCCGCCGTGTCCGCATTGACCCGATCGAGGCCTGCGCGTATGATCGCGGCCCATTGATCGGACGTTCGGAGCAAGGACATGGCGGCCCCCCGCCACAGAGAGGATCAATCGCGCGGCGCTCGCCGCGCGCACCTGGTTGGCATCGCCGGCTCGGGAATGCGGAGCCTGGCCCGGGTGCTTCTCGGGCGGGGGTGGTCGCTGACCGGGTCCGATCTGGCACCCTGCTCGCCGCGGTGGCTCCTCGAAACCAGAATTCCCGTCTGCCTTGGGCACCACGCGAAGAACGTCCCCCCGGGCGCGAGCATGGTCATTCGCAGCGATGCGATCCCCGCGGAGAATCCGGAGATACTCCGTGCCGGGCAGCTCGGCATCCCAATTCTGAGCTACTTCGACATGCTCGGCCGCATGATGGCCGGTACCCGCGGTCTGGCCGTGGCCGGAACGCATGGCAAGTCGACCACCACCGCCATGGCCGCCCACATCCTCGTCCAAGCCGGACTCGACCCCACAGTCGTCTGCGGAGCGGCGGCGTTGGGCCAAAGCGACGGCGGCCGCGCCGGCAGGGGGCCGGCGGTGCTAGTCGAGGCGTGCGAGTATCGCGCCAACTTCCTCAAGCTACACCCCCGGCTGGCCATCATCACGGGCATCGAGTCCGACCATTTCGACTGCTTCGCTTCGCTCGCGGACGTGGAGCAGGCTTTTGGACGCTTTGCCCGACGAATCCCCCCCGAAGGCGTTCTTCTTGCCCGGCACGAGTGCCAAGCCACTCGCCGCGTCATCGCCGGTCTGCCATGCCGGGTCGAGACGTTCGGCCTCGACGATCGGGCGGACTGGATGGCACGACCGATCGGCTGCGACGAAGGCCGGTATCGTTTCGAGGTCCGGCGCGGTGGCCAGCCCATCGGTGAGATATTGCCGCGCGTGCCGGGACTGCACAACGTCATCAACGCCCTGGCGGCAACCGCCCTGGCGAGCCACCAAGGGGTCGAGCCGGAGGCGATTGCCCGGGCGCTGGGCGAGTTCTCCGGCCTGCACCGCCGCTTGGAGGTGGTTGGCGCGTGGCAGGGCGTGACGTTGGTGGACGATTATGCCCACCACCCCACCGAGGTGTCGGCCGCGCTCGAGACGATACGCCAGATGTTCCCCGGGCGGCGGCTGTACTGCGCGTTTCAGCCGCATCAGGTCTCGCGTACCGCCTGCCTGCTGGACGAACTGGCCGCCAGCCTGCACAATGTCGACAAGCTCTGGGTGGCCGAGATCTTCCGCGCGCGGGAGCCGGAGCCGACGGTGGGAGAGGTGACCGCGGCCGATTTGGCCCACCGGGTGCGACAGCTCGGGGGCCGGGTCGCTCGCATGCACGAACTCGGGCGAATCGGCCGCGACGTGAAAAACCATCTCGCCCCCGGCGACGTATTGGTCACGATCGGGGCGGGCAACATCGGAAGGATGCTGGCTGATGAGTTTTCTATCGGGCTTCGAGAAATTCGTGCGGCAGGCTGAACCGCTGGCCATGCACACCTGGTTCCAACTCGGCGGGCCGGCCGAATACTTTGCCGAACCCCTCGGCGTTGACGACCTGGTGGCCATCCTCCGCCGCGCCCGGCAGGAGGACTTGCCCGTCCACGTGTTGGGGCGAGGCTCCAACATCCTGGTCCGCGACGAAGGCGTCCGCGGCGTGGTCATGACGCTCTCGGCCCCGGCCTTCCGCCAGATCGAGATCGCCGGCGACGCGATTACCGCCGGAGGCGGCGCCCGGCTGGGCCGCGTGGTCACCACCGCCGCCTACGCCGGCTTGGCGGGCCTCGAAGAACTCGTCGCCATTCCCGGCACCGTCGGCGGCGCGCTGCACGGAAACGCCGGCGCCCCCGGCGCCGAAATCGGTCAATGGACCGCCCGGGCGACCGTTATCACCGACGCCGGCGAGGTCGTCCAGCGCCATCGCGAGGACATGGTCTTCGGCTACCGCGAGAGCAACCTCGACGAACCGGTGATCCTCGGCGCCCGGCTGGAACTGGAACAAGACGACCCGAAGCATGTGGCCCGACGCCTGCAAAAGCACTGGATCATCCGCAAAGCCCGGCAGCCGATGGGCCACCAATGCGCCGGCTGCATTTTCAAGAATCCCCCGGGCATGCACGCGGGCGAGTTGATCGACAAGTCCGGCCTGAAGAACACGCGGATCGGCGGCGCGGTGGTGAGCGATCGCCACGCCAACTTCATCGTCGCCGAGCCCGAGTGTACCAGCCAAGACGTCCTGCGGCTAATCGAGTTGGTGCGCGACCAGGTCGCCCAGCGAATGGAAGTCGAGCTGGAGCAGGAGTTGGAGGTTTGGTAGGGACGGCTGACGTTGAAGGCGCGAATCGCCATGTGGGGACAGTATCCCCCCGAGATAGGGGGGGTGGGGGGGGTGAGTCGTGACGCCAGTAGTGCTTTCTCGACTCCCAAGTGTCCCTCGGAGTGGCTATAATGCCATTCGACGTTGTGCTGGACATCGACATGCGCGAGACGGGCAAGCCATGTTTCCCCGCGTCCGGAAACCGCTTTTTCTGCTGGCTGCGGGTATATACTGTTGTATGGTGGCGGAGGCATATGCGGAGCCGGCCACGCGGCGTGGGGATTCGGTCGCGGTGTCTGATTCGGTCGAGGATACCGAGCCGTCAGGTTTCTTGTCGGACGATTGGCGAGACGTCCTGGCGGTGTGCGGCGGCGTCGGCGTGATCATCACGGCAGTCGCGTTTCTGTTAGCGCTTCATCAGGTTTCTCGAGCAACGAGCGTGGCCGAGGCATCGTCGAAAGCGGCCGTGGAGGTTCTCAACGAAAGTCGAAGAAAGCATGACCGATACCTTGTGTCGCGGATCTCAAGACTTCTCAATGAGGTTAGCGCCTACGTGAGAAGCGGCGAGTGGCGATTAGCGTCAGTGCGTCTCCTCGATCTTGCCGAGTTGGTTTCTCAGATCTCCGACGGGGATGCACGATGGGACGATTTGGCGGGTCGGCTCGGAGAAATGGAGGAATGGTTCGAGCGCGTTGGAAACAGCGGGCGCCCCTGCAGCACGAGCCTGAGAGGAAAATGGCGCAAACTCCGCACAGATCTGTCCTCGAAAATCACCGAAACTGATAGGCCCTTTCCACCTGCGGAAAAGGAACCGAAACCATGACTACCACCGACAAGTTTCGTGAAATCCTCCAGCGGTTGTTGGAGAAATCCAAGGCGGGCAAGATTAACTGGAGGGAGACCCACCCCGGCGAGTTCAGCATCCTGTTTGCTGATGGGTCGATCATTGCCGTTCGCTACGACTCGCCGCGCTCTGGGCCGGATATGATCACCGCTGATCTTCTGATAGCTGGCGCACCGGTCGTTTCGGTTCAGTCGGAAGACGGTGATGAGGACTGGGAGTTACTGAGCAGCCTTCACTTCGATGCCGAACTTCATGCGCGCGGCTGGAACTCTGCGTTCGGCACGATCGAAAAGGCATTGCAGTCGAACGAGACCATTGGGTGGCAGAAATAACGCGGTTCCTTCTGAATTGTGGTGAGGAGGAGTCTGGTTCGCGCAGGTGCCGGCACGGACGTAGGCCCAAGCGAAATCGCGACATTTGCGGCACGGTGTCAGGAAGAACCGCATGGACAGGATGTCCGACCGACCACTACGTGTTGCCGTCCTTGCCGGCGGGCAGTCGCCCGAACGGGACGTGAGCCTGGCCAGCGGCAGACGGGTGGCCGCGGCGCTGGCGGCCGTGGGCCATGAGGTGACGGTGGTCGACACGGCCCGGGCCGATCTGGGTCAGCTTGGCCGGACGGACTACGACGGCTGCTTCATCGCCTTGCACGGCGGGGCGGGCGAGGATGGCCGGATCCAGCGGTGGCTCGCCCGGCGGCGGATGCCGTTCACCGGCAGCGGCCCGAGGGCCTCGGCGCTGGCGATGAGCAAGTCGGCGGCGAAACGGCGATTCCACCGTTGCGGCGTTCCCACGCCCGAGTACGTCGTGCTCGATCCATCCGAACCGCCCGAGGTGATGCTCGCCCGAGCCGCGACGCTCGGGTTTCCGCTGGTCGTCAAGCCGGACGCCCAGGGTTCGAGCCTGGGCGTGGGCATCGCCGCGTCGCCCGATGAACTTCCCGCCCGGGTGAGAGAGAGTAGTCGCTACGGCGGGGTCGTTCTAGCCGAACGGCGGGTGTTCGGCCGGGAATTGACCGTTTCGGTACTGGACCGAAGGCCGCTACCCCCCTTGGAAATCGTCTGTCGAGAGCCGGTTTTCGACTATCAGTCCAAATATTCCAGCGAGTTGATCGAGTATCAGTTCGACACCGGCCTCGGGCCGATGAAGACCAAGGAACTCCAGGCGACCGCCGCGGCCGCGGCAGCCGCTCTGGGGACCTCCGGCCTGGTCCGCGTGGACCTGATGGTGGACTCGCGGCTGCGCGTCTGGGTCCTGGAAGTGAACACCGTGCCGGGCATGACCGAGCACAGCCTCGCGCCGATGGCCGCCCGGCAGGCAGGAATCGCCATGCCGGAACTGTGTGACTGGATCCTCCGCGACGGGCTGGCGGTGAACGGTAAGTGGTACGTGGCAAGTGGTCCGGGGGGATAGCCGCGCGGTGGAAGCCCGCGGTTCGTGATCGTGGGTCGTTGCGAGACTTGGCGCATGGCGACGAAGAAGGGCAAAACAAAGACCAAGACTCCGACTCGACCGATCCCGCGTGCGATCCGGAAGCTGGCGGTGTATCTCTGGGGGCCGGGACGGCCGTGGCTGTTGGCATGTATGATGGTCGCGACGTTGGCCGGGGCGTGGTATGCCGCGTGGCGGACGATTGGCGGCGACGTGTTGGCTTCGGACCAGTACCACGTGACGGCCGAGAGCATCAAGATCACGCCGCTGCCGCGGTGGATCAAGTCGGACGTCCGCGGAGAAGTCTTTCAATCCGTCAGCGTGGACGGTCCCCTGTCGATCATGAATCCCGACGCCAACAAGCGGATCGCCGTCGCCTTCTCGCTGCACCCCTGGGTCGCCCAGGTCGTCAAGGTCACCAAGCACCATCCGGCCCTAATCCAGGTCGAGCTGCGATACCGCCGCCCGGTCTGCATGGTCGAAGGCCGTGGCGGGTCTCGCCCGGTCGACGTCCGTGGCGCGTGGCTGCCTTGGGGCGATTTTTCGCCGTACGAGGCGAGTCGCTATCCGCGGCTGGTGGGCATCGACACGAGTCCGGTCGGTCCGGCGGGCACGCCGTGGGGAGATGACCGCGTGGCCGGCGGGGCCGAAATCGCCGCCGCGCTGGGCGAAGCCTGGGCAGACCTGCGGTTGGACCGGATCGAACCGGCCGGGCGCGTCCCCGCCGCGCGCGGCACCGAATGTACCTATGAACTGTTCACGCGATTCGGCAGCCGCATTCTCTGGGGCCGCGCCCCCGGCACGCGGACGCCCGGCGAACCTTCGGCCGAGGACAAGGTCGCCCGACTGAAGCAGCACGCGGCCGAGTACGGCGGCTTGGAAGGCGTCCGCGGCCCGTTGGAGATCGATCTGCGCGACAAGCAGTCGCTTCAGGTTCGCGACCGCCTGGCCCGGGTGGGAGGAAAAAGGGGATAAGTCCAATTTGCCTCCAACGGCCCGAAGGGTGCCACGCACAAATTGGACTTATCCCCTTTTTCGAGCCGGAACTGATGTCCGCGAAAATCTTCACGACCGTCATGCGGCGCGCGGTTTGGCTCCGGCGGTGGCTCGCCAAAGGGCGGCACGCGGCGGCCAATCTGCTGTTCCCGCCACGATGCGCCTGTTGCGACGCGGAATTCGCCCCGGAGGTCGACGGCCTGATGCTCTGCGCGGAGTGCCGTGGGCGGCTGGCGCCGGACGAGTGGCACGGCTGCCCGCGTTGCGGCGCGCGGGTGTCGAGCGAGGAGGCAGCGACCTCACCCTGCTCGCAGTGCCGCGGGCGAAGGTTCTCCTTCGACACCGTGGTCCCGCTGGGCAGCTACGACGGCGACCTTCGCTCGGCGGTGCTGCGGATGAAGCATCACGTGGGCGATCCTCTGTCGATGGCACTGGGGCAGCTTTACTGCCTCCATCGGGGGGATCGCATCGCCCGACTGCGCCCCGACGTCGTGGTTCCGATTCCAATGCACTGGGGGCGTGAGATGACCCGGGGCACGAATAGCCCCGACATACTGGCGGGACAAATATCCCATCATCTGGGGGTACCCCTGGAGCGGTCGATGCTCGTTCGGACCCGGAAAACCTTACCTCAAGCGGGTTTGCCGCCGCATCGCCGGTTTTTGAACGTTCGCGGTGCGTTTCGACTTGGCGCGGGCTACCATTTACAGGACGCCCGAGTCGTCTTGGTGGATGACATCCTGACGACCGGGGCGACCTGCGGCGAGGCGGCCAAGGTGCTCAAGCGGGCTGGGGCCTCGGCGGTGTCGGTGGCGGTCGTCGCCAGGACGGCGGACGGGCGCGGCGTCTGATTGCGCGTCGGACAGAGCCTTGCCGCCGCGAAAGAATGGGGGAGAATGGGGAGTATGGAAAGCAACATCGAGACTCCCGGCGCGGAGAAGAAGCGTGCGGAACACCCGTTCCGCATCGCGGTGATCCGCGGCCTGGCGGTGGTCTCGCCGCCGCTGTTGACGATCGTCATCTTCTTTTGGATTGGCGGGACGGTCAACCAATACGTTCTCCGCCCATGCACCGACGGACTACGTTACGTGCTGGTGTGGCAATTGGCGGATGTCAGGGAAGATGTGCCGAAATCGCAAGTCGCGTTGCGGCCCGAGGAAGTCGCCGATCCGAGCCAGTGCTACTACGAGACGCCCGACGAGAAATACGTTCCGCTGCTGGTGTACGATCGGGTCCGGCGCGATCGCGGCACCGAGCCGTTGCCGCAGACCGCCAAAGGCGTCTACCAGCGTTACGTCGAGCTGAAGTATCTGCAACCCTATAAGGTGCTCCCCGCTTTCCTGGCGATCTTCATCCTGATCTTGTACCTGTTGGGCAAATTCATGGCGGCCCGGATCGGCCGGCTTCTCGTGGACACCTTCGAAAGGGGCGTCCACCAACTGCCGCTGGTGCGCAGCGTTTATTCCTCGGTCAAGCAGGTGAGCGACTTTCTGTTCACTTTTCGGGAGATCGAGTACACTCGGGTGATCGCGGTCGAGTATCCTCGCATGGGGATCTGGTCGTTGGGCTTCGTGACCGGCGAGAGCATGGACGACATCGCGGCGGCGGCCAACGAGCCGGTCCTTTCCGTGCTAATGCCCACTTCGCCCATGGCCGTCACCGGCTACACGATCAACGTCAAGAAAAGCGAGGTCCTGGACCTCAACATCACGGTCGACCAGGCCTGCCAATTCATCATCAGTTGCGGCGTCGTCTGCCCCCCCCGCCAATTGAGCGAAGCCCTCCGGGCCAAAGCGATCGCCGAGGAAAAGTCGCAGTGACGCAACCAAGCAGTGGCACGCGCCGCCCGAGCGCGAAGCTGCGAGTGGGAACGCGAGCCAGCGCCTTGGCGCGGTGGCAGGCCGAGTGGATCGCCGCGCAACTCGCCCAGCAGGGCACCGAGGTCGAGCTCGTCGAGATCACCACCGCCGGCGACCGGCGGCAACACGGGCCCATCGAGGCGATCGGCTCGCGCGGCGTCTTCACCAAGGAGATCCAACGGGCGCTCGTCGACGGACGGGTCGATCTGGCCGTGCATAGCCTGAAGGACCTTTCGACCGAGGCGGTGCCGGGCCTGTGCCTGGCGGCCGTGCCCGAGCGGGGACCCGCCGCCGACGTCCTCGTCTGCCGCAAGGCTGATGGCCTCGACGCACTCGGCGAGAAGGCTGTGGTAGGCACCGGCAGCCCGCGACGCAAGAGCCAGCTATGGCACGTCCGGCCCGACCTCGATATCCAGGGCATCCGCGGCAACGTCGAAACCCGGGTGGCCAAGCTCGACGCGGGCGGTTACGACGCGATCGTGCTGGCCGGGGCGGGTCTCGCGCGGTTGGGACTGGCCGATCGAATCACCGAGGTGCTGCCGCCGTCGATCCTGCTGCCGGCGGTCGGGCAAGGGGCGCTGGGGCTCGAAACCCGGGAGGACGACGCTTGGGCCCGGGCCGCCGTCGCGCCGTTGGATCATCCGGCCACTCACGCGGCTGTTCTGGCCGAACGGACGATGCTCGCCGCGCTCGAAGGCGGCTGTCTCGCCCCGATCGGTGCTTGGGCGCGAATGGAAAACGACGTGCTTGCGCTCACGGGCCGCGTCCTGAGCCTCGACGGCCGCACCCGGCTGGACTCGACGCTCACCGGCGACCCCGAGGGGCCCGAAGCCTTGGCCCACCGCGTCGCCGAAGCGTTGCTCAACCAAGGCGCCGGCGACCTGATCCGCGCTGCCCGCGAGCGGTAGGGTTCGTCTCGACGCACCACGCGAACTCGTCCGCCGTCGTTCTCGCTGCGGATGTACTCGACGGAATCCCGCCGTGCCCATTTCATCGAGCGTCTCGACGCACCCGACACAACTCTGCGGCTCCGCGCGAGAATAGAAGAGAACCGCCGTGGGCACCCACCCAATGAAAAACAGCGGTCAACCCCGGAGGGTCGACCGCTGTGGTGAGTTGAACCAGACCGTTCTCCCGACTTCCGTCAGGAGGCAAGACTACTGATCAAGCGGGCCTATTTGTCGCAGCCGGCGGGTCCGCAAGCGGCGGGCTCACAAGCGGCGGGCTCGCAGCAGGCCGGCTCGCACGGCACCGGGCAGCATACCTGCACCGGAACCTGCTTGCAGATGACTTTCGGCACGCACCGGGTCACGGTGTACGCAACCTGCTTGGGCACCATCTTCTCGCAGTTAATCGTCTTCGTGTAGCACACCGGCTTGCAGACGGTGTACGGCACCATCTTCGTCCGCTGCTCGCACACCGTCTTGCAGACCTGGTAAGGCACTTGCTTCTGGTGGCACTCGCGGACGATCGTGCAGACCTGGTAGTTGCAGGTCTTCACGCACTGCTCTTGGACCATCTTGCAGACCTTGTAGGTGCAAGTCCTCACCCGTTGCTCGGGCACCATCTTGCAGACCTGATAGGTGCAAGTCTTGACGCACTGCTCGGGCACCATCTTGCAGACCTTGTAGGTGCAGGTCCGCACGCACTGCTCCTGGACCATCTTGCACACCTTGTAGGTGCAAGTCCTCACCCGCTGCTCGGGCACCATCTTGCAGACGGTATAGGGAATCCGCTTCTC
>JAPLNP010000129.1 GCA_026401055.1 Planctomycetia bacterium | reverse complement strand
TCCCGCAGACGCCGGCAAAGCCCAAACCCCGTGGGACCGGCTTCGTAGCAAACCCGCAGTTCCTCCCGGCTCTTGACCAGCATCTTCAAGGCCTTCCGCAGACGCACCCCATCATAGGGGATCGTCTTCCACGTCTCCGCCGCCTCTCGCCCCTCCCGGGCCAGGGCGATCACGATCGAATCCTTGTGTACATCCAGACCGACATAAAGTACGCTTGCCATTGGACCAGTCCTCCCGTTGTGGCTCTGTCTGAAAGGGTTAACGCAATCCTTCCAGCATAACCCACGTTAGACGTGAGTGGTCCAACCATTTTGTCTACGGATGCTCCTGCTTGTGACTACTCGCCCTGCACGGTCAGCACCAACCGGCGTCGGCCGCCCCGACGGCGGTGCTCGAAGAGGAACAGGCCTTGCCAAGTGCCCAGCCTCAGATGCCCGTCGCGGATGGGGATCGAGAGCGAGGCGTCGGTCAGCGACGATTTGACGTGGCCGGGCATGTCGTCCTGGCCCTCGATCGTGTGGCGATAGGGGAAATTCTCGGGGGCCAAAGTGTCCAGCACCCGCTGGAGGTCGACCGGGACGTCCGGGTCGGCGTTCTCGTTGATCGTCAACGAGGCGGACGTGTGCTGGATGAAGACGTGCAGCAATCCCACCTTGATCGCGGCCAGCTCCGGCAAGGCGTCGATCACCTCCCGGGTGATCGGGTGACAACCTTGCGGAAACGGGGGCAATAGAATTTCGCGCTGTAGCCAAGTCACTGCCGGTCTCCAAACGGACGTCGTCGCTCTACACCGAGTGTACCGGGGACGGCATCCGGAAACAGGAGCCCCCCCAAGCCCCCTCTACGGTGGATATCGTCTCAGGTACTCGGGCAGGTTTTTCGGTCCGCGCCGACCAGATCCGAAGAATCCGAGTATAATAACGAAGTTTATACGGGGGGCAATGGTCCAGGGCAGGGCAGCCGCGAACCCGGGCGGCGACGACCTGTCTGAGTATGGGGACGGGGGGACTGCCGTGGGGCACGGCGGGGTGAAATCCGTTTTCACCTACTTGACTTCCCTAACGCTTCTGGAATAATAAAGGGTTCTTACGTCAGCGCGCCACCCCACCTATGCGGGTTAATCCCACCCACTGCATCCGAGTCCCGTGACGCTGACGCTCGGCTGTTTTCTCCCGTTGCGTGCCCGACCGTAGGGCCACGGATCGGTTCGTGTTTTTGTTATTGTATGACTTGGTTGGACGGAGAGTGTTCTGATGCGGAATGTGTTTGAGGCAATTTTAGAGTGCGGCCACGACGAGGATTTCGTCCCGGTCGAAACCGGCGAGTTCACGCCCACCGAAGCGCCGGCGGGTTCCCGGGCGAAACTTCAGAAATTGGCCGAGCGCGTGCGGATGGGCCTGCCCTTGTGGCACCCTGAGGACCGTTGCGATTACAGCGGCCTTACGGGAGCCGTCCGGCCTCGCGACTGACGCGCTCGCCGCGGCGGCCGCGCGCGGAACGACGGCGTTCACGCGGCGCGCGGCCCGATCGTCCAGCGCGCCGTCCGCGGGCGCGCTGTCGGTGAATTCTTCTTTCGCGCCCCCGGTAGGATCGCCTGTCGAATCCATTGGCGCCCAGGCTGCGCGCCGTGGCGAGTTGCGGGCCGTCTCCGGCGAGCGTTTGGAGCCCTATCTGCCGACCCGGGCGCTGTCTCCGATATTGCGGACACGTTTTCGTAGAGCGTGCTGAACCTTCGTGAGTTCGGCTGTCTTGCTCACGTTTGACTCCTCGGGTGCAAGCGTACCCCTCACAAGTTCTAATGGGGACACTACCACCTGCCTGTCTTGGTTGACTACAAGGGGCACCATGTGGTATACTAGGGAGTGTACCTTTACCATAAGGAACGAACCACATGCCCAGCGTCACCGTGAAAATCAACGCGGAAACGTATGTCAAACTCAAGGAAACCGTCGCGGAGACCGGCGAACCGATGATCGTGGTGTTGGCAAAGGCCGTCGACGCCTATCGGCGTCAGGCTTTCTTGGAGTGA
This sequence comes from Planctomycetia bacterium, assembly GCA_026401055.1. Classification (GTDB taxonomy): domain Bacteria; phylum Planctomycetota; class Planctomycetia; order Pirellulales; family Thermoguttaceae; genus JAPLNP01. Next base: position 19,305 of record JAPLNP010000129.1, on the reverse strand, counting down.
GTCAACGCCGATTTCGCCGTCTTGCGAAACGATCGCCGCGCGTGGGCCGAGGAACAATCCGATCGCGCCGCATGGGATGCCACCATGGCCGACGACCTTCAAGGAGACTGACCATGACGTCTCCTCTTCGCGGCGAGATTTGGATGATCGACCTTGATCCCGCTCGCGGACACGAGCAGGCCGGCACGCGTCCGGCGTTGATCGTCTCGGACGACGTGTTCAACTCCGGTCCCGCCGGCCTGGTTATTTTGCTGCCGTTGACATCGAAGCCCAAGGGCGTGAGGTCTCACGTTGCCCTACAACTGCCGGAAGGCGGTGTCCGCACGCCGAGTTTCATTAAATGCGAGGACGTTCGCTCCGTGGCCGTCGAGCGTTTGGGAAAACGACTCGGCGTCGTCTCACCCGCCACCATGGAAGCCGTGGCGCTGCGTCTGCGGATTCTGATGGACCTATGAACGAATGGGGGTCACGCCTGCAACCAGGGTGAGATGCCTGAGGACCATCGTATGGAGCGCGAGAGCCAAGACCGACCATCGCTCTGTTCCTTCCATGTCTTAGTGAAACGAACGAAGCCGTTTCTCCCCAGCCGAGGGACGTGGTTTGCGGCGGGGTCGGCGTGCGGGTATAATCGCCGGGGTCAGCGTGTCGAGATGCTTGACCGGCAGCGTTATCGCCGCGCAAACAGGACCTTCCCCTCACGACACTTTGGAGGACCGCAAGATGGCCAACGACGGCAAGACGCGAACCACCGGACGCAGGGAATTCCTCTCGCAGGTCTCGGCGGCGGCCGTGGCGGGACTGGCGATGAGCACCGCGTCGCGGGCGGAAGAGGGGCAGGAGCCCGCCGCGATGCCCACCATCGAGCTTGGCAAGTACCGCGTGAGCCGATTGGTCGCCGGGTGGAACCCGATCGGCGGCTATTCTTATCTCGGTTCGCACACCGATCGGCACATGAAGGACTACTTCACCACCGATCGGACGGTCGAGTTCCTTCAGGCGTGCGCGGCGGCGGGGATCACGCTGCATCAGTTCTCGCCCGCCGACAACACGGCCGAAATCCTCCGCAAGGTGCGGGAGCGGGGAGCGAAGATGGAGTTCATCTGCCTTGATTCCAACCGGCCGGGGATCGCCGGCATGATCGAGAGCACCAAGCCGATCGCGATGGTTCACCACGGCGGCGCGACGGACAGCCTGTTTGCCCAGGACAAGAGCGGCGAGGTACACGATTACGTCAAGGAGGCTCACGATCGGGGCGTTCTGGCGGGCGTTTCGGCGCACAACCCCGACTGCATCCGGCGGATCGCCGACGAGGGCTGGGAAGTGGACTTCTTCATGACGTGCTTCTACTTCCTAACGCGGAAGCACGCGCCCGGCAAGGACGACGCGCTGCCGACCCTCGAAATCGGCTACCCGTTCCACCGCGCCGATCCGTCGGCCATGACCCAGGTGGTGCGGCAAGTCCGCCAGCCCTGTTTGGGTTTCAAGATCCTGGCGGCGGGCCGGCTGGCAGACGATCAGAACTCGGTCCGCGAGGCGTTCCGCTTCGCTTTCCAGAACATCAAGCCGACCGACGGGGTGATCGTGGGCATGTATCCCCGCTTCTTCGACGAGATCCGCGCGAACGCCCAGTACGCCCGGGAATACGGCAAAGCGTAGGGTGCGTCTGGACGCACCGGCGCATCGTGGTGCGTCCCGACGCACCCTGCGAATAACCGTTGCAGATCGCGAAATCGGTCGATCTGTCGGTCCAACCGGGAAATCGCCCCCCGCCGCTCGATTTTTGTTAAACCTCGCGGTTTGACATTCGGGAATTCTGACCTAGGTTTCATTACGGAGGCGAAACGTGAGTCGGCCCGGCAGATCGGGCCATACACACGAACGCTTCGCCGAAGGGGACTCGTCGAACCGGTAGCATTTTCTGCATCTTGTCTGACCGGCGCGACGTGCCCGCAAACAAAGGCCTGATGTCTCTCATTCTCGACAAAGGCAAACTAATCGTAAGGTTAGGGCGCAAAGCCGTGGGCCGGTCGGGTTTCGACCCGGCGGGTAGCCTGGTTGCCGAAAGGATGATGTGTTCGGCGTTGGACGAGGGAGAGGCGACTTAGTGCTTTAACAATGGGTGACGGAGGACACGCTCAGGCCACTGCCGGTTACGAAGATCGGCCAGGTGCCCAAGGTCGCCCGCACAAGTTGGTTCCGGTTGGTCCCGTCATCTGAGCGCACTGAACCTCAGTCGACAAGGGACCGCCGCTATAGAGGAGGAATCCTGATGAAGTCGCTCGTGAAGAAAGTGCAACATTTCCTCGTTTCCGAAGACGGCCCGACAGCGGTCGAGTACGCCGTGATGCTGGCGCTGATCGTGATTGTCTGCCTGGCAGCCATCACCGAGATCGGCACCCGCGCGAACAGGACGTTCGAGACCGTCCGCGATTCGCTGCCGCAAGGCGCCGCCCCTTAGTCGCAACTTGTGGGCGTCGGGATCATTCCGATTCTCCGGAAGATCCCGATGGCACGATAGGATGAACCACCCCCTCGGCGCCTTCGGTTTTTGGGCGTCGAGGGGGCATTTTTTGACATAGAGTTTAAGTAGGGTGCGAGTTCAAGGGGTGCGCCGCGACGCACCACTAGGTCGCCAAAGGGGGACAGTCCCCTGTCACCTTCTCCCCAGTCAAGAGGAATCGCATCATGCCGTGCGTGATACCCACTGAGATGATTCAGGACGCTGTCCAGATGGTGGTCTGCTTTGTGACCGGACTGGCTGCGTTGTTCAGCCTGGTTTGGACCGCGCGCGCCTGAGATCGCAGACCCAAAATCCCCTCGTTGTTCGCGGATGGAGAAGAAAAACAATGTTCAGCGATTGGATCGTATCCAGCCCGATGGCCGACCATTGGGGCGTATGCCTGCTGGTGAGCGTCGTCTTGATCGTGGCGGCCGTCATCGACGGATGCCAACTGAAAGTCCCCAACTGGCTCACCTTCCCTCTGATCATCGGCGGCTGGACCGCTAGCGCGGTGATGTACGGCTGGCCGGGATTGGGGTGGAGCCTGGCGGGCACCGCCGTCGGGCTGGGCTTGTTGCTGCCGGCGTACGCCATTGGCGGCATGGGGGCGGGCGACGTGAAGCTCCTCGGCGGCGTCGGAGCCTGGGTATGGGGCACCGTCACGTTCTACGCCTTTTGCCTTTCGGCGCTGGTCGGAGGGCTGATAGCCCTGGCCATGGTGGTCTACGCCCGAAAATTCCGACATCACCGAGCGCAATTCTCGGCGATCCTGACCGAGATATTCGTGGTCCGCGATCCCAGTCAATTGGCGGTGATTGCCGCGGAACGCAAAAGTCGCATGATGCTGTTGCCGTATGGAATCCCGATAGCGCTTGGGACCATTGCCTATCTTGCCTGTATGGGGTTGATGCCATGATACTGCCCAGATTATGCCGCTCCAGCGAATCCCCCAAAAGCCCGTTGTCTTCGCCCGAGAAACCGGAAAACGATTTGAAACTGGAGAGAGTTTACCGATTGTGCCGACAATACCGACGAGGCGTGGCTGCCGTCGAGTTCGCCATCGTTGCGCCGGTCTTCATCCTGATGATGCTCGGGATGATCGAGCTTGGTCGGGCGGTGATGGTGCAACAGATTATCACCAACGCCTCCCGCGAGGGAGCACGGGTCGCCGTTTTGCCCGGAAGCACGGGTGGCGAGGTCACCACGAGGGTACAGAACATTCTGACTGCATCCGGCATTGGTGGGGCAACGGTCCGGATATTAAGCGAGGCAGGACAACCGATCAATCCGGAAGATGCCGGTTTTGGCGCGGTGATCGACGTTACGGTCTCCGTGCCATTTAATCAAGTGAGTTGGCTGCCTGCGTCGAGATATTTAGCCGGGAAAAACCTGACGGCGTCAACGGTTATGCGCGGAGAGCGGGTCCAGTAAGGGGATCTTATGCGAGCCAAATCAGCCGTGTTGCTGTTGCTGGCCCTGGGTTGCGGCTTGGTGGCCGCCATCGGCGTTACCCAGGTCATCAGCAAGGACACCGGATCGACGCCCGAGACCGCGGATGCCTCTCCGATCATCGTTGCGCTGCGCGACATCGCGCCGGGCGAACTCATCACCCCGCAACTGGTCCGCGCGGAACCCTGGCCCAAGGAGAAAGTCCCCGGCGGCGCGCTCGCTAAAGTCGAAGACGTCCAAGGGTGCCGCGCGCGGACCGAGATCCTCGAGGGCGAACCGATCCGCGAACAGAAGCTGCTGGGCAAGGGCGCAACGCAGCAGACCCCGACCGACTATATTCCCAAGGGGTATCGGGTCGTCGGGGTGAAGGTCGACCTGGTGAGCGGGGCGGGCTTGATCCGGCCGGGAGACCGCGTGGACGTGCTGGTCAACTTCAAACGCAACAGCAGCAACGACGTCCTCGAAAACCGGACCCAAACGATCCTCCAGGACATCAAGGTCTTCGCCGTCGACGACGTGTTCAAGGTCAACTCCGCCGGCAACGAAGAAGACTCGCAGGTCGCCAAGACCATCTCGCTGGTAGTCACCCCCCAGCAGGCCGAGATGCTCATGATGGCCGGGGAGTTGGGCAAGGTTCAACTCGTCATGCGCAGCCCCGGCGATGCCGAGGTCGCCCAGACCAAAGGCATCACGCCTTCGGAGCTTCTCGGCAAGAGGGAGGCGGGCGATCGCGGCAAGGAAACGCCCAACCCGGACCCCGACGCCTCCAAATCCGACAAGGGGATCTTCGACCTATTGGGTCAAATGCGGTCGAAGAAGCCCGAACCGACTCCCCCGCCGGCGCCGCGGGCGGCCACGTGGGGTATCCGGGTGATCGACGGCCCGACCGTCAATGACGTGACGCTCGAGGAAACCGACCCGGCGGGGGGCGTGACGGGCTGGAGGGTCGGCGCCCCTTCCGTGGCGACGGTTGCGACCCCGGTCGCGCCGGTCGTCGCTCCGGCCGGTCTCGTCGACCCACAGCCGAAAGAGGAACAGGACAAACCAGCACAAGACGGTGCAAAGCCGGACGCGAACTGACCCGGCCAAGGGCGGTCTCGCGATTCGGCCGGCGGGAATGGAAGACCAGACCTGGCTTGCCAGGTCGCGCGCAAGGAAGCACAAGGATGTCAACGCACCTACTCGACCGGTTTCTCGCTCCCGTCCTGATCTTCGGGACGATCGTGCTGGCCCCGGGCCGCGCGGCCCACGCCCAGGCCGTGCCCGAGCCCGCGTTGACCCCGCCGCCCATCGCGGTCCAGACGCCCGAGGCGACCCCGCCGTCGATTGTCCGCAAGCTCAACGGCCTCAGCGAGCGGATGGAGATGACGGTGAACACCAGCCGGATCCTCACGCTGGATCAAAAGGTCCCCCAGGCGCAGGTCAATAACCCCGAGATCCTGCAGATCACGCCGCTTTCGCCCAACCAGATTCAGATCTCGGCGAAGAAGGCGGGCGTGACCCAGGTCAACCTGTGGAGTGACAACAAGCAGATCTACACGGTGGACGTGATCGTGCAGCCCGACGCGAGGGAGCTGGCCGAGATGCTCAAGGCCCAATTCCCCACCGCGTCGCTCAAGGTGGTTCCCGTGGCCAGCAGCGTGATGATCTCCGGCTACGTCGACCAGCCCGAGGAAGTCAACCACGTCATCCGCATCGCCGAGGAATACTACCCGAAAGTCATCAACAACATCACCGTCAGCGGCGTCCAACAGGTCCTCTTGCACGTTCGCGTGATGGAGGTTTCGCGGACGAAGCTGCGGAGGCTGGGCTTCGACTTTGCGAAGCTCACCGGGAGAAACATGGTGGCCTCCAGCGTGAGCGGTTTGCTCAGCGGATCGGTGGCGGCCAGCGAGGGCAAAATCCTCACCGACAAGCAGACCTTTACCACTCAGATCATCCAGCCGGGAGGATCATTCTTCGGCGTGTTGGAGGCGTTGCGGGAGGACAAGTTGCTGAAGATTCTCGCCGAGCCGACGTTGGTCACCATCAGCGGCCGTCCGGCCTCGTTCCTCGTGGGCGGCGAAATCCCGATCCCGGTGCCGCAGAGTCTGGGAACGACGACGATCGAGTACAAGAGATACGGCACCCAACTGGACTTCGTGCCGATCGTCCTGGGCAACGGGAAGGTTCGATTGGAGGTCCGCCCAAAAGTCAGCGACCTGGATTGGGCAAACGCTGTCGTGGTCAATGGCAGTACCGTGCCTGGGCTCAAGTCGCGGGAGGTCGAGACGGGCGTCGAGATGAACGCCGGCCAGACGCTGGCGATTGCCGGTTTACTCCAGAACATCACCGAGTCGCAACGTCACGGGTTGCCCTGGGTCAGCGACCTACCTTACGTCGGAGCGATGTTCCGCCGCATGGAGGACCAAAACAACGAGATCGAACTGCTGATCCTGGTCACGCCCGAACTGGTCGACCCCTTGAATCCGCACGAGGTTCCGTCGTGTGGGCCGGGCATGGACACGGCCAGCCCGAACGACTGCGAACTTTACTTCAAGGGCTATCTCGAGGTTCCTCGATGCTGTCCGAACTGCGGCGGCGACGGTTGTGCCGAATGTGCCGCCGGCGAGACGACGGCAACCGCGGGCAACGGCAAGCCGATGCCGGGCATGATCCTCGGGCCCACGACGCCGTCAAAACCGGTTCCCGAGACGGCCGCCTACCCCAAGCAATCCAATCCCTACCGCCCCGCCAAGGGGCAAGGCCCGCCTTCCGCGGGCGACGCCGGCCAGCCCAAGCCGTTGCCGGGATTCAAGGGTCAAACCGGGTACGGAACGGTAAGGTAGGATAGGGAATACTGATATCGCAACTGGGTAACGCACGGCCATGAGCAACGTCCTTCGACTGGCGATCGTCGATCCCAACGACGGCACGCGTGAATCGCTAAAGAACATGCTGCTGGGGATGGACATTATTTGGCTCGAGGCCGAATGCTCGCGCTACGAATTCTTTTCCGACGTCGTGGCCCAAACCCATCCCGACATCGGCCTGATCGTGCTGGACGCCAATCCCGACAAGGCGATCGACCTGGTCGCTTCCGTCGGCGAATCCTCGCCCGAATGCGCCATCCTGGTCGTCAGCTCTTCCGGCGACGGCAACCTGATCCTCCGGGCGATGCGCGCCGGGGCCAAGGAGTTTCTCACGCAGCCGATCCGGATCGAGGACTTGCTCAACGCCCTGGGACGCATCAGCGAAAGGCGTTTCGGCCGCAGCGAGCACAAGTCCCGCGGCAGCCAGATCATCGCCGTGGCCGGAGTGGCCGGAGGCGTCGGGACCACGAGCATCGCGGTGAACTTGGGTTGCGTGCTGGCCGGAAAAGACTCCAACACCGTGGCCCTGATCGACCTCGACCTCTGCCTCGGCGACGCCGACGTCCAGTTGGACACCATCCCCGACTACACCTTGGTCGACGTCGCCCAGAACGTCACACGGCTGGACTTCGCGCTTTTGAAGCGTTCGTTGACGAAGCATTCTTCGGGCCTGTTCCTGCTGCCGCGGCCGGTTCAATTGCAGGACGCGTCGCTGATTTCGGCGACGGACATGCAGCGGGTGATCGGCTTGATGAAGGCCAGTTTCAGCCACCTCGTGCTCGACCTTTCCAAGTCGTACAGCCCGATCGACATGATCGCGCTGGAAATGGCCACCGAGATCCTCCTGGTCCTCCAGCTCGATCTCCCCTGCCTGCGGAACGTCGTCCGGCTGATGTCGTCGTTGGACGAGATCGGCGGGATTTCCGACAAGGTGCGGATCGTGGTGAACCGGGTGGGACTGGACAGCGGCCAGATCACGTTCAAGAAAGCCCAGGAGACGATCGGCCGCGACATCTTCTGGCAATTGCCCAACGACTACCGCACGATGGTCGAGGTGCGCAACAACGGCGTGCCGCTTGCCGAACAGGCCCCCAAGGCCGCCATCACCCAGTCGATCGTCGCGATGGCCGAGGCGATCGTCGGCGACGACAACCTCCTCGTCAAGCCCGCCAACCCCGGACGCTCCGGCCTGGGACGCTACCTGAGCTTCATCCCCGGCCGAGACGAGAAGTGACGCCGGGCGCGTGTGCCACTCGCGACTTGTCAGCCGGTGTGAGCGGCTGCCGAACCGAGCCGCGACCGTAAGGGAGCGGTGTTGGAAGCACGCCACGCAATGCCGCTCCCTTACGGTCGCGGCTCGGTTTGTCGTCGCGGCTCGGTTTACGGTCGCGGCTCGGTTTTCTTGCTTGGATGCCGTGCCCCATGCTTCAGTCCATGACATAAGGACTGTCCAAGCGGTCCTCGTGCCGGATCTCGTCGACCGGCGACTGCTTGCCCTCGCCCGCGTACAGACGGTTCGGCGCGTTGAAGACCCAGCCGGGCACGTCGCCGGTGTTCTTATAGGCGTGGACCACGCCGGGCGGCACCATGACGCGCACCCGATTCATTTCGCCGACGACCATCTTCGTCCGCCTGCCCCAGGTGGCGGAATCGGGGCGGGCGTCCCACAGATAGAGCGTGAACCGGCCCGGACCGAAGAAGCCGAAGAAATCGGCCTGTTCGGCGTGTTCGTGGGGCCCTCGCGTCATGCCGGGAAGCGTCTGGCTGACGTATGCCATTGCCGGCCGGCAGCCCGGCGGCAGTTCGTCCTCCCGATAGAACTCCGCCAGCCACCCCCGAGGGTCGGCGCGAAACTCCAGCGGCGAGACGATCACGCCGTCGATCGCGCCGTCGAGGAATGCTTCCGGCTCGTTGGTCCTGGGGGAGGTCATTTCTCGTCTTGGCACTCCCGACCATGGGCACCCGGGTCAGTCCTCGTCCTGGCGCAACCTGGCCAGGACGCTGTAGTCCTCGATCGTCGTGGTGTCGCCGACCGTTTCGCGACCCGCCGCGATGTCGCGCAACAGACGCCGCATGATCTTGCCGCTCCGGGTCTTGGGCAACGCGGCGGTGAAGTGGATGTCGTCGGGCACGGCCAGCGCGCCGATCTCCTTGCGCACGTGGCCCTTGAGCTCCTTGCGCAACGCTTCACCGGCCTCGAAGCCGTTGGTGAGCGTGACGAACACGGCGACGGCCTCGCCCTTGAGATCGTGGGGCCGGCCGACCGAGGCCGCCTCGGCGACCGCCGGGTGGCTGACCAGGGCGCTTTCGATCTCGATCGTCGAGAGCCGGTGGCCCGACACGTTCAACACGTCGTCGATCCGGCCCATGATCCAATAGTAGCCGTCCTCGTCGCACCGGGCGTTGTCGCCGCAGAGGTACTTGCCGGGCACGTCGCTGTAGTACTGGATCTTGAACCGTTCGTCGTCGCCCCAGATCCCCCGGATCATCGCCGGCCACGGCTTGGTGATCACCAGCCAGCCGCCGTTGCCCGGCTCGACCGGCTTGCCGTCCTCGCCGACCACCTCGGGGATGATTCCGGGCAGGGGCTTGCAGCAACTGCCGGGTTTGGTGGGGATGGCGCCGGGCAAGGGGGTCATCATGATGCCGCCCGTCTCCGTCTGCCACCAGGTGTCGACGATCGGGCATCGCTCGCCGCCGATCTTCCTGTGGTACCACATCCACGCCTCGGGGTTGATCCCTTCGCCGACGGTGCCCAGCAGGCGCAGGCTCGACAGATCGTGCGCGTCGACCCAGTGGTCGCCCCACTTGATGAACGCGCGGATCGCCGTCGGCGCGGTGTAGAAGATATTGACGCGGTACTTCTCGATGATTTCCCAGAAGCGGCCTTCGTCCGGCGCGTTCGGCGCGCCTTCGTACATCAGCGAGGTCGCGCCGGCACTCAGCGGGCCGTAGACGATGTAGCTGTGCCCGGTGACCCAACCAATGTCGGCCGTGCACCAGTAGACGTCTTCGTCGCGAATGTCGAACACCCACTCGGTCGTCTTCTTCACGAACAGGTTGTAGCCGGCGGTCGTGTGCTTCACTCCCTTGGGCTTGCCGGTCGAACCGCTCGTGTAGAGGATGAACAAGGGGTCTTCGCTGTCCATGGGCTCGGCGGGGCAATCGGCGGAGGCCTTCGCCATCAGTTCGTGCCACCAGAAGTCGCGGCCCTCTTGCATGTTCACGGCGCAGCCGATCCGCTTGAGCACGATGCACTTCTTGACGGTGGGCGACTTCGCCAGCGCCTCGTCGACGTTCACCTTCAACGGGATCTGCTTGCCGCGCCGCCAACCGGCGTCCGCCGTGATCTGCAGCTTCGCCGAGGCGTCGTTGTTGCGGTCGGCGATCGCTTCGGCCGAAAAACCGCCGAAAACGACCGAGTGGATCGCGCCGATCCGGGCACAGGCGAGCATGGCGATGGCCAATTCGGGGACCATGGGCATGTACACGGCGACGACGTCGCCCTTCTTCACGCCCAGGCCCTTGAGCACGTTGGCGAACTTGCAGACTTCGCGGTGGAGCATCTGGTAGGTGTACACGCGGCTGTCGCCCGGCTCGCCCTCCCAAATCAGGGCCGCCTTGTTCTGCCGGGGCGTGCCCAGGTGCGCGTCCAGACAGTTGTACGAAACGTTCGTCTGCCCGCCCACGAACCAGTTGGCAAACGGCTCCTGCCAATCCAGGACCTTCTCGAACGGTTTGAACCAGTGCAGTTCCTTGGCGAGTTTTCCCCAGAAGGCTTCCGGGTCGTCGGCGGCCTCTTTGTAGAGCTTCTCGTAGGCTTCCATCGAGCCGATCCGCGCCTTGGCCGCAAATTCCGGCGGCGGTGGAAATAGCCGCGATTCCTTCATCACGTTGACAATCTGGCCGGACTTCGCTTCTGCCATCGGGAGCTTCCTCCGATATCGAGTTGGGGACTACTTGTTCGTAAACACCGCACGGTCCTGAATCCAGCTATTGTAGTGGGCGCCGCGGAGGCGTCAACAGCCCATCCACATGGGCACATGACGGTACATCCGTGGTGGTGGTATGTTCGCGTGGAGTATGACCCCCCGTTCTTATGCCGGCCAACCGAGCCGCGCCCGTCACAAAACCGAGCCACGCCCGTCAGGAAGCGGCCTGGCGCGACGGGATTCCAGCACCGCTCCCTCACGGTTGCGGCTCGGCATGGGCGGCGTTTGAATTCCGTTTCGCGCCACATTAGGATAGATATTTGACGGACCGCTCAGTCTGGCCCCGATGTGACTACCGCCCCCGCGAGAGGTCGCCATGGCACGCACCGCCCGATTCTTCCTGCTGTTGACGTTGGCCCTGTGTTCGCCGTGCCTGGCGATCGAGCTGTCGCAGGACTTCGACAGCGGCTCGCTCAACGTCGCCCAGTCGACCGTCTCCAGCACGACGGTCAACCTGGTGGGCCGGAAGACCTGGACCTCGTCGCCCTACGCGTCCTACTATCGCTGGGTCTATTTCGAGGCGTCGGGCGTCCAGGGGCTCACCCCCACCTTCAATATCTCCAACACGTACTTCCTCGGCAGTCTCGGCGGCCATCGCTACGTCTACAGCTACGACCGCGAGAATTGGCAGTTCTTCGACCATGGGACCATCGCTTCGTCCACCTACCGGTTCTACAACAACACGCCCTTCACCCAGGACGACGTCTACATCGCCTATTCGCTCCCCTATCCGCTGTCGAGAACCGAGGAGCACATGAGCCGCGTGGCGGCCAGCCCCTTCGTCGCGCCGACGGCCAGCGATTTGGGCAGCCTCGTGATCGGCCACAGCGGCGGCGGCACCGACGACCTCGGCCGGACGATCTCGCCCCACGATCTCTACGGCTACACGATCAGCGACCCGGGCGCGACGGGCGAGAAGTTCAAGGTGATGCTGGCCGGGGGGAATCATTCTTGCGAGACGATGGGCAACCACGCGCTCGAGGGGATGATCGATTTCCTCCTGAGCGACGACCCGATCGCCGCCGGATTGCGCGACGTGGCCGACTTCTACGTCTACCCCCAGGTCAACCCCGACGGCCGCGTCGCCGGCTACTACCGCGGCACGCCGCAAAACCCGAGCAAGGATTACAACCGCTACTGGAACAACCCGACCGGATTCACCGACATGACGGCGGTTCGCAACGCGATGCTCTTGGACACGGGCGGGGACATCGACTACCTGTTCGACTTCCACGGTATGTTCGGCCCGTGGTCGCGGCCGGACTATTTCGACGTCGTGCCGGGCGACTTGGGCAGCGATTTCGCCTTGGCCCTGGCGGAGTGGGAGCCGGACATTCTCGAGACGGCGTCGGCCGCCGAGCCGGGCATGTTGCGGGATTGGGCTCTGAGCCAGTACGGTCTGAAGGCCGAGCACGCCTACACGGCGGAGTTCGGCGCCCGGCCGGGCAATCTGGAACCCGAACTGGACGCGATCGGCGCGAACTACGCCCGGGCCCTCTACCGCACGCTGGTCCCGGTGCCCGAGCCGGCGGTGATCGTCTACGTTTTGACGGCGGCTGTTGCGTGGTTCTTCTTTGCTGGCAGCCGGCGAGCATAGCCGGTCGCGCAGAAAATCGGAATCCGTGGGCTGGCGTTGGCTGCGGGATCGGTCTTGGGCAGCACCGGCGGGGAACTCATCGCCGAGAAGCCCCTCTATTACTAGAGTGTGTTACTGGCCGTGAGAGCTACTTCCGAGGCAGATTCATCCGGAGGAAGACGGTGTTTGGCAAGGATTCACTGCTGGTGCGGCCTACACGGGAAACAAGTCGGCGAAGAATAGGGCAACGTCGCAAGAAATGGTATTGACATATGCTGTAAGCTGAAACGACGCAGCCTGGCCATTCTTTCACGATGGAAGTCCCCATTGCACAATAGTTTTTGGCTCGCTTGACTTTCACGCGCAAATATGGTAGAATCAATCAAACGTCCTTAGGACGTTTGATTGATTCTACCGATGGATAACATGCCTAGGACCACCATTGCGTCACACATCCTTGATTTGTTCGCGCAAGAACGGCGTATTGTCGTAGCGGACTGGCGTTTTCACGTTGTGTACGTCCGGGTTGCTCGTAAACACTCCTTTGCGCTGCCTGACGCCTACCGCGTGACGTCCCTCGTCAGGAAGCTCCACAGCGCCGGCGATATCCAGCCGATCGAGACGGTGCGGGGTGTGTACCGCGTGACGGTTCCGTTCGCCTCGACCTTGCCGGCCCCCGAGGAGGTCATCGTCCACGAAGCGAATCCGTTCGCCGTGCTCAGCCACTTCACCGCGGCGGCCTATCACGATCTGACCAACGTGATACCCGGCGAAATGTACGCAACCAAGCACGACGACACCGGCCCGTACGGGCCGCGTCAGCCGCTGGGGACGACGCCGGAAGACTGGACCGACGTACCCAGACCGCCGAGGCGGATCCCGGGACAGGTTGGCGGGACGTCGGTGGTCTGGTCCGGGACGAAGCGCGAGTGGGATTTCGGCCACATGATCGGCTATGTCCAGGGGTGTTCCTTCTATGTGACCGACGTGGAGCGCACGATTCTCGATTCGCTCAGGTCGCCGAAGAAGACAGGTGGAATCCGCGAAGTACTGCGGATTTGGCGGCGCGCTTCCGAGGCATGGAACACGGATAAGCTGGTCGATTACGTCAATCGCTTCGACCAGGCACTGCTTCGACAACGAGTCGGATTTCTCTTGGAGCAGCTCGGTTGCTCTCTGCCGATCCTGGACGATTGGGCGCGGAAGAGCGTCCGCGGCAGCTCCGCGAAACTCGCCGCCGACGGCGATTTTTGCCCCGACCACAGCGAACGCTGGAACCTCTCGATCAACGTGCCGGCCTCCGTCTTGTCCGAACTGGTTGACTCCTGATGGCGGCCCATTCTTACCCGACGTCGCTCGCCGAACTCACGACTTGGGCGAACGCTCGCCGGGCAAGCGTTCGCGAAGCCAACGTTCGGTTCGCCGAGTACGTCATCTTGAGCTGTCTGGCGGACGAGCCTGTCTCGCGCCGAAGCTTCGTTTTCAAGGGTGGCAACAGCCTCCGCTTTGCGCACCAGAGTCCGCGCAGCACGAAGGACTTGGATTTCACCGTCGCCGACAATGCACCCGTGTCCGATGTCCCGGAGCAATTGCGCGGGGTGCTGGACCGGGCGCTCGGCCGAGCCCATCGTCGCTTTGGCGTGAAGCTGCGCTGTCAGCGAGTGAGGCGAAATCCTCCCGGCCCCAACGCGACACATCCGACTTACGACGTCCGCGTCGGGTACCAGTTCCCCGATGACCGGTACTTCCACGGCTTTGAGAATCGCGACGTGTCGACCGTGATTCCTTTGGAGATCAGCTTCGGCGACCTCGTCTGCGAGAGCGAACCATTGTCGCTGGCCGGAGCGCACAGTGGACAAATCCAAGTCTGCACCTTGGATGACATCGTGGCCGAGAAGCTGCGTGCGCTGCTACAGCAGCCCCTTCGCCATCGAAATCGCCCACAGGACGTGTACGATGTCGCGCGTTGTTGCCGGGAATTGGCCGAGGCTCTCGATCTGGCAAAAGTCGGCGACTATCTGAAGCGAAAATCCGCCATACGCGAGATCGCGGCCCGAAAGTCCTCCTTCAACAACGACGTTCGCGACGCGGCGGCTCTCGACTATGATCGGTACATTCAGGCTCGGACTCAATCCGATTTCATTTCGTTCGAAGAAGCGTGGAACGAGGTTCTGTCGCTCGTGCGGACGCTCGAAATACCCGATTGACCTCGTGTGAATCGTTTCTTCATGGACCTTCCCCTGCCGCGAAGGAGAAAACGATGATGGTGGAATTCTTTGGTGCGCCGGGCCCGATGGAGCTGCTCATCATCGGCGTCATTTGCCTGTTGCCGCTGGCGGCCGTCGCGGTGGTGCTCGTGGTGGCTTACGCCGGGCGGTCGTCCCGCGTCGGGAACCCGAACTTGCGACCCTGCCCGGACTGTCACCTTGTGGTTTCAATTCGCGCGGCGACCTGCCCCCGGTGCGGTTGCCCGCTGAGCCCGCCGCCGGGCGGACGCGAATTGGGGGCGGGAGGATGATTCACCTCGACGACCTCGGGATCTCGCGGATGAAGATGTTGCGCCAGCGGATCTCGCCGCCGTGGGTTTGGAGTTGGATCGGGCCGGTGTCGTAGACCGGCTTGCCCGGCTCCCAGAAATTCTCCAAGGGCGCGTCATCGACCACCAGCTTGCCGTTGAAATGGACGGTGACATTCTCGCCGACCATCTTGATCCGCAGCGAGTTCCACTCGCCGAAAGGCTTGTCGGCCAGCACCAGCGGCAGCTTGCCCTTGCCCTTGTTGTTCCATAGGGCCCCGGAGCCCTTGTCGGCGCCGAGGTCCCACTTGCCGCCCTCCTTGGTCGTGTCCCAGATCTGCACCTGGGGCGTCCCGCGGAGATAGATGCCGCTGTCGGCCTGGGGAACGGTCTTGTACTCGATCAGAAGCTCGAAATCGCCGTAGTCCTTGATCGTCGTGGCATACGGGCCGTTGCCGTCGTTGACCAGTTCGCCGCCCGCGACCGTCCAGTGCTTCTTGAACTCCTCCATGCTCTTCGCGTCGAGTTCCTGGCGCTCTTTCTCGCCGAGTTTCTGGTAGTCCTTCGGAGGATAGTGGCCCAGGGCGCGGAACCCGGAGAGGTCCTTGCCGTTGAACAGCGTGGTGAAGCCCTCGGGCACGACCAGGTCGGCGGCGGCCAGCGGTGTCGCCGCCAAGGCCAGTCCGAACATCACGAGGCAGCAGAGCAGTTTCTTCATGGGAACGTTCTCCAGGGGTTAAAGGGTGGGCTGGGGACTGGTCCATTTTTCGGCGGGAAGACGTGTTTTGCAGGAAGAACGTCAGCCGAAAAATGGACCTGTCCCCTTCCTCGCCGCGAGGGGGACAGTCCCATTTTCGCGGCGACAACGCCGGTTGGCAGGGTGACATTCTTCGAGCCGCGAAAATTGGGACAGTCCCCTGCAAGCGGCTATTTCACGGTGACAACAACGGGATCGGCAAAGTCGGCGCTGAGGGCTTGGGCTTGCGGGACGGTCATTTCGCCCTCCTGCAGCCAGACGCGGTACGTGGCCGTCAGGTCCTTGCCCTCGTTCAATTCGTACGGGAAGTAGCAGCCGAACCGGCCGTATTCCCGCTCGCTGTACCAGGAGGGCTTGGGATTGCGCGGCGTGTCGAGATAGACCGCCGTGTACCGCTTGCCGTCCAGGACGAAGCACATGGCGTTGAATGGCAGGTTCTTGCACTCCGGCGTCGCTTCGAGTTTGGCCGGATCGGGGTTTCGGGTTTCGCCCGGCTTACCGGGTCCGTCGGGCCGGAGGTAATACGTTTGCTTGGCGGTCTTCTTCTCCACTTCGCTGGCCGCGCGGAACTGGAACCCGGCATGTTGCGCGTCGCCGTCCAGCTTGACCGGACCCACCGTGCTCCGCAGTCGCGTCGCGAATTCGACGAGCGTCCCGCCCGGCACGTTGTAGACCGCCATCTCGCGTGTTTCCCGAGCGAAGATCTTCTTGTCCTTGCCGTGCCAACCGACGTCGAGGCGGTGGCGCGCGAGGACCGGCCCCGCCTCCTCGCCCAGAAATCCCTCGTGCGAGAGGTAATCGTCGCCATGGCACCACCAGGTGTTGGCCTTCGGGCAACCCTCGTAGCTGCATTGGGCGTAACCGAAGAACAGTCCCCTGTGGTGAGGATACTCTCCCTCCGGGCCGTTGGTCACGTAGCGCGTTCCCGACGGATCGTAGAGATGATGGTACACCGTATAGCTCTCGTCGCGTTTTGCCTCGCTCGATTCGTCGAGGGCCTTGCACATGTACCGCATGACGGGCCGATCGGCGAATTTCACTTCGGCAAACGCGCCGGGCTCGTGCGTCCAGGTAAACGCGCCGGCCGCCTTGGGCTCATCGGTCGAGAGCGTGCCGGTCAGTCGCAGCGACTTCCCCTGGGCCAGGCTCGGCAGGATGAAATGCAACTGCCGCGCGGTCTTGCCGGCCTCCGGCTTTGCCGATCCGTCGAGCAGGTCCGGCGCGGTCAACTGCGCCACCACGCCGTTGCCCGAGGCGTCGGTCAGCGTCACGGCGGCGACCTTGGCCAACTCTTCGGGCACTTGGATCAGCGTTCGGACCGGCGTATTCGCGCGATCGTGCTGTCCGGCGTCAACCGACAGATCGATCGAGATTCCGGCGGCAAGGATCGATCCGGGCAACGCGGTGACAACTGCCACGGCCAGCAGTAGCATTCTTCCAGGGCGCGAGATCATTGCGGGGGCTCCGTTGGGGGGGTAATGTGGGGAGGACGGAAAAACGGGCGGGGTAGCGTGGGCATACAGCCCATTCAGCGTACCACCGACCCATGCGGTTTGCAACAAGACGCGACGTTTGCCCGCTCCCTTACGGTCGCGGCTCGGTTTGGCGCCGCGGCTCGGTTTGGCGCTGCGGCTGCGTTTGGGCGGCAAGGTAGCCGTCGACGAGCTGGACGACCCAGCGCGGCGGGCGGATCGGCTTGCCCGAGGCGTCCGTCAAGACGTGAACCGTGTAGCCGCTGCAAACCTGCTCGCCGGAGTCGGCCCGCTCGATCCGGCAGTCGCATCGCAGCCGCACGCGGGAGACCATCGACATGGTCGTCGTGATGACGAGCTCATCGTCGTACTCGGCCCTGGCGTCGAATTTGACGTGGGTCTCGGTGACGGGGAGGAAGACGCCGTCGCGTTCCCACTCGCGATAGGGCTTGCCCAGCGAGCGAAGCAGTTCGGTCCGCCCGGTCTCGAACCATTCGAGCACCCGGGCGTTGTAGTAGGTTTTCATTTGATCCGTGTCGCAGTAGCGGACGCGGAACCGCAGTTGGCCGTGGGGAGATGTCATGGGTTCCCATTATGCGTCAACCCATGGGCCGAGGAAAGCCCCTGCCCCGAGAAGGGGTGTGAGATACGGGGTGGTTGCGCTTATGGCCGAACTGGCGCGCGACCCACCCCGCCATGTCCTAACATTGGCGCAGGCACGAGGCAATCGCATCAGAGTTCCCGATCTGACTTGCCCAGGTTGCAGCGCTCGCACAGAGTCCAAAGGTTGCCGTCTTCATTAGAACCGCCCTTGGCTAGAGGAATCTGGTGGTCAACATGCAAGACTGTTCCCTGTTGCTGGGTCGCCCCGCAAAGCTGGCAACGAAAGCCGTCTCGCTTCATTATGTTGAAGCGTCGGGATTTCGAGATAGTCTCTCGTGGCGTTCTACCGTCAATTGAATCGAGTTCATGTTCCTTCTCAGGCCCCAAGTATCCAGTGGGGATATCGGCCATGCTAACTCGCTGAATTACGGCACCTGAACGCATTTGGATTATCGGCTGTCTTCGCCCTGGTCCAATCCAGAACAAGCACAAATGAGGATTCCGCCAATGTGGGGACTTTTGTCTTTCGAGTTGGAGGTTTTTGCCTACGTCAAATCCGCGTCCCGCTCTCCGCGCCGCCCGATCTTCCAACCACTTCTTCACGTCGGGATCGTCCGTTGTGGCGTATCGTTCTTGGTCCTTTGACAGCACAATTGGTGTAATCAAATCATCGTCGTGGCTCAAGAGCCCGACAAACACAAACAAACGAACCAAGAGGTTATGCGCGGCCTTTCCATTCTCAACATTCTCAACGAAACCTCTCACTTCCCGGGGAGTCTCCGTCGTTAAGTCTCGAGCGTTGGAATGCAACAACCAATCCTCGACTTTGTCGTCTCGGCCAAAATGGTGCTCCATAGCGAATCCTTTGTTGATTACAGGGCACGATATGAAAACATGACCGTCGGACAACGACAGCAAGGCTGTCGTCAGATAAGGTGGTTCGTGACCACGGGCGAAACGCAACGTTATTGTTCTAAACGTCGGCGCTACAGCCGAAAATGGCACGTCCAGTTTGACAGACTGGGCGAGGTCCACCACGATTGGCCAGATGTTGTAGTACGGGCGTTGTTCTCTCACCCAAGATTGCTCAGCCAATGCTGTCTTGCCCCGCGCGGCCAAGCCACTCGCCGATTCTTCCCAGTCTTGGCCGATTTCCTGTTGCGCGCGGCTAATCACGAAGTTGCGATACTCTTTGGGCTTCATCCCTCGCGCATGCCTTCTATACTCCGGCGTTTTGCCAAGTCTCGCAACTTGGTGCTGCAACGTCTCGTGGTCGTGGAATTGCATATTGCGCTATCAGCTACTCCTCTCGGCTATCGAAGTCGTATGTCGCATAGAACGGAGGCCGCCCGGCAAGAGCGGCCCCCGGGTTGTCGGCGGATGGAAGCACAGACTACTTAGCCTTGCCGTTTAGCTTGGCGCGCTCGGCAAGCAACGCTTGAAGGTGCTCTATAATGGTCGGGAGTTTTCGGGCGCGTGAATAAGGTGGATTCGCCGATGAGGAGTGGAGACTCCAGGAGGCGAATGGATGACGAGGACGCGTAGAACGTTTTCGGAGGCTTTCAAGGCGAAGGTGGCGCTGGCGGCGA